>CAWBGE010000016.1:0-116315 GCA_963788185.1 uncultured beta proteobacterium | reverse complement strand
TGGGCCGCGGAGGAAACCGGGCTGCCCTACCGGAACCTGCCGTGGAGCTACCTCGGCCCCGAGATCAGGGAGGCTTCGTACCTCGCGATCAACCCCAACGGCACCATCCCGGCGCTTACCGACGACGGGTTCGCGCTGTTCGAGTCGCTGGCGATGAACCTCTATCTCGCGCGCAAGGCGGGCAAGCTTCTGCCGGCCGACCTCGAAGGCGAGGCGCTGGTGCTGCAGTGGACGCTGTGGGCCGCGACCGAGGCCGAGCCGCTGATCGGCGCCTGGACCTACCACACGATGTTGCTGCCGCCCGAGCAGCGCAAGCCCGAGCTTGCCGCCGATGCCGCGGCGAAACTGCCCAAGCGTCTCGCCGTGCTCGAGGGCGCGCTCGCCGACCGCGACTATCTGCTCGGCCAGGAGTTCACCATCGCCGACCTCAACGTGGCCGCCGTGCTGTTCCGTGCGCCGCTATTCGGTCTGGACGCCTATCCGCGGGTCAAAGCCTGGCATGCGCGCTGCCTTGCGCGCCCCGCCGCCCGGGCCGCCATCGCGCTGCGCGAGGCCAGGAAACCCGCCTGAACGCCATGAATTTCGACATCGAACATCATCTCTCGGTATTTCGGCGGGGCGCCGACGAACTGCTCGTCGAGTCCGAACTCGCCCAGAAGCTGAAACGCGGGCAGCCGCTGCGCATCAAGGAAGGCTTCGACCCGACGCGGCCCGACCTGCACCTCGGCCACACCGTGCAGTTCAACAAGCTGCGGCAGCTGCAGGATCTCGGCCACCACATCATCTTTCTGATCGGCGACTTCACCGGCCTCATCGGCGACCCGACCGGACGCAACGTCACGCGACCCGCGCTGTCGGCCGAGGAAATCGCCGTCAACGCCAAGACCTATACCGACCAGGTGTTCCTGATACTCGACCGGGAGAAGACCGAGGTCGCGTTCAACTCGAAATGGCTGTCGGCGCTCGGCGCCGACGGCATGATCCGGCTGGCGGCCAGGTACACGGTCGCCCGGATGCTGGAGCGCGACGACTTCGCCAAGCGTTACGAAGGCGGGCAGCCGATCGCCATCCACGAATTCCTCTACCCGCTGGCGCAGGGCTACGACTCGGTCGCGCTCAAGGCCGATGTCGAGCTCGGCGGCACCGACCAGAAGTTCAACCTGCTGGTCGGCCGCGAGCTGCAGCGCCATTACGGTCAGGAGCCGCAGTGCATCCTGACGCTGCCGCTTCTGGAAGGGCTGGACGGCGTCAACAAGATGTCGAAGTCGCTGGACAATTACGTCGGCATCACCGACGCGCCGAACGACATGTTCGGCAAGCTGATGTCGATCTCGGACGAGCTGATGTGGCGTTACTACGAGCTGCTGTCGTTCCGTCCCCTGACCGAGATCGCCGCACTGAAGCGCGAGTGCGTGGGCGGACGCAACCCGCGCGACGCCAAGGTGATGCTGGCGCAGGAGATCATCGCGCGCTTTCACTCGCGCGCGGCAGCCGAGCATGCGCTCGCCGAGTTCGAGTCGCGATTTCGCGATGGCGCCTTGCCCGAAGACATGCCGGAGGTGGCGCTGCAGACGGCCGGTGCCGGACTTGCCGTGCCGCAGCTCGCCAAGCAGGCCGGCATCGTGGAATCGACGTCGGAAGCGTTGCGTCTGATCCAGCAGCGCGGGCTGAAGATCGACGGTGAGGTGGTCGCCGACAAGTCGCGGGTCATTGCCGCCGGCTCGACGATCGTCATGCAGGCCGGAAAACGGCGTTTCGCCCGGGTGACGGTCAGCTGAATGGCAGCAGTCATCACAACCAGAAGGAAACCATGATGAAGATTTCTCGCATACTCCGCGGAGTTCTTGCAATCTGTGCAGCGCTGGTGCTTGTCGGTGGGTTGCCGCTCACCGCGCAAGCGCAGAACAAGGTACCGCTGCGCATCTCGACGCCGGCGGTTCCCGACGATTGGCACGCCAAGATGTGGACGGTGTTCAAGGAGTCGCTCGACAAGAGCGCGCCGGGCGAGTTCGACGTCCAGATCAACCTCAATGCGACGCTGTTCAAGCAGGGCACCGAGCCGGCGGCCATGGCGCGTGGCAATCTGGAGCTGGCGACGATCTCGGCATTCGACATCGCCAAGCTCGTTCCGGAGTTCTCGATCTTCACCGCCGGCTACATCATTCGCGATCCGGACCACATGCAGAAGGTGTTCAACGGACCGATCGGCGAGCAGATGTTCAAGCCAGTCTCGGACAAGATGGACGCGACGGTGCTGTCGACGATCTACCTCGGCACGCGGCAGGTCAACCTGCGCGAGCTGCGCAACGTGAAGACACCTGCCGACCTCAAGGGCGTGAAGCTGCGGATGCCGGGGTCGAAGGAATGGCTGTTCCTGGGCGAGGCATTGGGCGCGACGGCGACGCCGCTGGCGTTCGGCGAGGTCTACCTGGGCCTGAAGACCGGCACCATCGACGGCCAGGACAACCCGCTGCCCTCGGTGCGCGCCGCCAAGTTCTACGAAGTGACCAAGCAGCTGGTGCTGACCGGCCACCTCGTCGACGGCATCTTCCTGTCGATCGCCAACAAGACCTGGAACGCGCTGACACCCGCCCAGAAGCAGAAGGTCAAGGCGGCCGCCGCCGCCGCGGCGCAGTACAACAACGAGAACCGGCTCAAGGAGGAAGGCCAGCTGGTCGACTTCTTCAAGCAGCAGGGATTGCAGGTCGCGACGCCCGACGTCGACGCGTTCCGCAAGCACGTGCAAGGCGTCTACCTCGCGTCGGAGTACGCCAAAGTCTGGCCGACGGGCCTGCTCGAGCGCATCAACGCGACGAAGTAGGCGCACATGCGCCTTTGGCTGAAGCGGGGCGCCGACGCCGTCGGCGTAGGGCTTTTCGCGGCCCTGTTCCTGAACTTCATCCTGCAGATCACCGCTCGTTTCGTCTTCGACCGGCCCTTGCCGTGGACCGACGAACTGGCGGTGGTCCTCTACATCTGGGTCATCCTGTGGGCGGCGGCATTCATGGTGCCGGCGAAGGAACACGTGATGTTCGATCTCGCCTACAGCCTTGTCGGCAAGCGCGTGAAGCGCGCGATGCTGGCGCTGGGCAGCGTGATGATCGGCGCGCTGGCCGCCTATGCGGTGCCCGGAAGCTGGGACTACGTGCGGTTCATGGGGCGTGAAGGCACGCCGGTGCTGAACCTGCCGTTCAGCCTGGTGTTCCTTCCCTTCGTCCTGCTGCTGATCGCGCTCGTCGTGCGCAACATCCTGCAGATCGCCGCCGTCTGGCGCGGCCGATCCGGAGAAATCGATTGACCGTTGCCCTGTGGGTCATGCTGGCGGTGCTTGCCGGCGGCATGCTGTTGCGGGCGTCGATCGCGTTCTCGATGCTTGCTTCGGGCATCGCCTACCTGGCAGTCAAGGGCCAGGACATGGGCCTGGCCGCCGAGCAGGTGCTCAATGGGCTCTACAACAGCTATGTGCTGCTGGCGGTGCCGCTGTTTGTGCTGGCGGCCAATCTGATGAACGCCGGCACCATCAGCGAGCGCATATTCGACTTCTGCCGCATCCTGGTCGGCCGGCTTCCCGGCGGACTGGCGCAGGTCGATATCCTGGTCAGCGTGGTGTTCTCGGGCATGAGCGGCAGCGCGATTGCCGATGCGGCGGGCCCGGGGCTCGTCACCATCCGGCAAATGCTGAAGAAGCCCGAATACTCGCCGGGCTTTGCCGGCGCGATCGTCGTGGCCAGCGCCACGATCGGGCCGATCATCCCGCCGTCGATTCCCCTGGTGATCTACGCGCTGGTATCGGGCGCGTCGGTCGGCGCGTTGTTCCTCGGCGGCGTGGTGCCGGGACTGCTGATGGCCGTGGTGCTGATGATCGCCGTCCACATCATCGCGACGAAGCGCAACATGCCGCGCGACGAACGCGTACCGCTCTCCGATTACCCGCAGATCTTCCTGCGCGGCGCGCTGCCGCTGTCGCTGCCGATCGTGCTGCTGACCGGCATCTACACCGGCGCCTTCACCCCCACCGAAGCGGCGGCGGTGGCCGCGCTGCATGCGCTCGTATTGGCAGGCGTTGTTTACCGCGCGCTGAGCTGGGGCAGCATGTACCGGGTGTTCCTCGAGTCGACGCGCTCGTCAGCCGTGATCACGCTGATCATCGCCGGCGCGTTCCTGCTGAACTACGCGTTCACCTCGGAGGGTGTGCCGCAGGCCCTTGCCCTTTGGGTCGACTCGATGGATTTCTCCCAGCTGCAGTTCCTGCTGGTGGTCAACGCCGTGTTCCTGGTGCTCGGCTGCTTCCTGGACGTTTCGGTCATGCTGCTGGTATTCGTGCCGATGCTGCTGCCCGCCGCGAAACTGCTGGGCATCGACCTGGTTCACTTCGGTGTCGTGGTCGTGGTCAACATGATGATCGGACTCATCACGCCGCCGTTCGGCATGCTGCTGTTCGTGACCAATGCGCTGACCGGGATTCCGATCCGCGACATCATCCGCGAAGGATGGCTGTTCCTGCTGATGTTGATGGCGCTGCTGATGGTGATGGTGCTGTTTCCGCAGCTCGTGCTCTGGCTGCCCCAGTCGATGGGATACGGGCTGAAGTGACGCGGCCGGCGCTGCGCACGCACTCAGTGAACGGTGACCGTGGACAGAAACCGCAGCAACGCTCCGGACTTCAGCCGGTAGACCCCGTCACCCAGGAACTGCGCGTCATCGATTTCGTCGCGCGTCAACGCGATCTGGTCGTCGCCGTGCGTGGCCTCCAGCACCACGTCGTCGGCAACGGTGTCGTCATCGGGCACGCGCAGGTAATCGGCGCGAAAAACCACGCCATCGACAAGGACGAAATCGGCGTCGCGCATGGCGTCGCTGAAACGGTTGATCATCTTCACACCGCCCATCCGGGGAAAAGCCCCCGCCTCAAGCCGGAGATGGGGTCGCCGGCCGGAGGAATCAAGCGCGGCGCCGATTCAGGGGGCGATGAGCGCGCGCACGAAATTCGGCATCGCCAGCGCCGCCCGATGCATGTCGCCATTGTAGTAGCGGAGATCGGACAGGCCTCGCCGGGCGATGCGGCGGTCGATCTCGTCCGCGCCCGGCGCGCACGGATCGAGGGCCGCCGACGCGCAGGCCATCATCCACAGGCCGCCGTACAGCGGCACCGACGCGAGATACGGCGTCACGCGCGGGAACGCCTCGCGCAAGCCGGCGAGCACGTCGCGAATGCGCCTGTCGTGGGCGACCGGACTGCCCACGTGCAGCGTTAGCGCACCGGACGGGTGCAGGTGGGCAGCACAGCTGCGATAGAACTCGGCGGTGTAGAGCGGCAACGACGCGCCGCCCGGGTCGGTGAGGTCGAGCACGATGAGGTCGTAAAGCGCGTCGGTCTGGCGCAGAAACGCGAATCCATCGCCGATCTTCAGCGTCACGCGCGGATGGTCGAGCGCGCCGCGATGCACGGATTGCAGATGCCTGCGGGCGATCTCGACCACCGCGGCATCGATTTCGCACACCGTCACCGTCCGTATCGACGGATGCTTGAGGAGTTCCTCGGCCGATCCGCCGTCGCCCCCGCCGACGACCAGCGCGTGTCGGGGTGCGGGATGGGACAGGGCCGCCATGTGCACGAGATTCTCATGGTAGAAGAACTCGTCGTTCTCCGACGTCATGAAATGCCCGTCGAGGCGGAACAGCTTGCCGAACGCCGCGGTGTCGTGGACCTCTATGGCCTGGAACGGGGAATGGAAATTCTCGAGCGAGCGCAATGGCCGGATGAAGATCCCCCAGCCAGCAGCAAGCTCCTCTGCCAAGACGGCGGCGGGACGGTCTGGTGCGGCGTCGGCGGTCTCGGACATCGTCACCTCGGCGATCAAGGATTGCGGCACGACGAAGCGCGCCCCGCAGGCGCCCCTGCAACGACTGCGCAGCTCCGGGCAGATGCGACGATTGCTGTCCGGAATTATTGCACGGCCCGTCTGAATGACGCGATAATTGCGGGTTGCAATAGACGCACCGTCGCGCCAGACGCGCAGCCCATGTCCATCGCCCCTGCCGGTTCGATCCCGGATCCGTTTGCCTTCCGCCGGGCATTGCCGTCGGACGCCGGCGGCATTGCGCAGGTGCGCGTCGACGCGTGGCGTGCGACCTACCGCGGAATGATCCCCGACGCCTATCTCGACGCGATGAAGGTCGAGGAGAGCGAAGCCCTATGGCAGCGCGTGCTGTCCGCCGGTCCCAACCGCACCTGCACGTTCGTCGCCGAACGCGCCGGCAACGTGGTCGGTTTCGCTTCGGCGTTCATGCTGGCGGAACCTCGCTTCGATCTCGATGCCGAACTCTCGGCGATCTATGTCAAGGCCGATTGCCAGCGCACCGGAGTTGGGCGAAGACTGCTCGGGCGCGTCGTTTTGGCGCAGTGCGACCTCGGCGCAACCGGTTTTTTGACGTGGGTCATCGCCCGGAATCGTGGAGCGCGTACATTCTACGAAGCGCTTGGCGGGGAGCTTCTGGTCGAGCAGCCGTTTCAGTGGGACGGCATGGATCTCGTCGAGGCCGGATACGGCTGGCGCGATCCCGACGCCCTGATGCGGGCCTGCGGCCCCGCGCCCGCCCGGCAGCACTGACCGCCCGCACCCTACACCTGTCTTGACAACCCCCTCGTAAACCCCGGAGAAGAGCATGACGATCAAAGTAGGCATCAACGGATTCGGCCGCATCGGCCGCCTGGTACTTCGCGCCGCAATCCGCGACTTTCCCGACATCGAAGTCGTCGGCATCAACGACCTGCTCGAGCCCGACTACCTCGCCTACATGCTGAGCTTCGACTCGGTGCACGGGCGCTTCAAGGGCACCGTCGCCGTCGAAGGCAACACGCTGATCGTCAACGGCAAGAAGATCCGTGTCTCCGCCGTCAAGGATCCCGCCGAGCTCAAGTGGAACGAGATCGGCGCCGACGTCGTCGTCGAAGCCACGGGCCTGTTCCTGACCAAGGAAACCGGCGAGAAGCACCTCGCCGCGGGCGCGAAGAAGGTCATCATGTCGGCGCCGTCGAAGGACGATACGCCGATGTTCGTCTACGGCGTCAACGACAAGACCTACGCCGGCCAGGCGATCATTTCCAACGCTTCCTGCACGACCAACTGTCTCGCTCCGGTCGCCAAGGTGCTGAACGACACCTGGGGGATCAAGCGCGGCCTGATGACCACCGTGCACGCCGCCACCGCGACGCAGAAGACCGTCGACGGACCGTCGAACAAGGACTGGCGCGGTGGCCGTGGCATCCTCGAGAACATCATCCCGTCGTCGACCGGCGCCGCGAAGGCCGTCGGCAAGGTGATTCCCGAGCTCAACAAGAAGTTGACCGGCATGGCGTTCCGCGTGCCGACTTCGGACGTCTCGGTCGTCGACCTCACCGTCGAGCTGTCCAGGGAAGCGACGTACAAGGAAATCTGCGCCGCGATGAAGGCCGCGTCGGAAGGCGCGATGAAGGGTGTGCTGGGCTACACCGAGCAGAAGGTCGTCGCCACCGACTTCCGCGGCGAAAGCTGCACGTCGGTGTTCGATGCCGATGCCGGCATCGCGCTCGACAACACCTTCGTCAAGATCGTCGCCTGGTACGACAACGAGTGGGGCTACTCCTGCAAGGTGCTGGAGATGATCCGCGTCATCGCCAGGTAACCGGCGATCGAAGGGGTGCAGGCGACCGGCCGGCGCCCCTTTTTTTCGCCCGTCCAACTCTCCAACCGGGAACAACCATGAGCTTCAAACGACTCTCCGAACTCGACGTCGCCGGCAAGCGTGTGTTCATCCGCGCCGATCTCAACGTTCCGCAGGACGACAACGGCGCGATCACCGACGACACGCGCATCCGCGCCTCGATCGCCGGCATCAAGGACGCGCTGGCGCGCGGCGGTGCTGTGATGGTCACCTCGCACCTGGGACGCCCCAAGGAGGGCGAATGGTCCGCCGCCGACTCGATGGCGCCGGTGGCCAAGCGCCTGTCCGAACTTCTGGGTCAGCCCGTGCCCCTGATCAAGGACTGGGTGGACGGCGGCGACTGGCTCGCCGCGCTCGAGCGAGGCAGCGTCGTCCTGCTCGAGAACTGCCGCTTCAACAAAGGCGAAAAGAAGAACGACCCCGCGCTCGCGCAGAAGATGGCGAAGCTCTGCGACGTCTACGTCAACGACGCTTTCGGCACCGCGCACCGGGCGGAGGGCACGACCCACGGCATCGCCCAATATGCGCCGGTGGCCTGCGCCGGTCCGCTGATGGCCGCCGAACTCGACGCGCTCGGCAAGGCGCTGGCGAGTCCGAAGCGACCGCTGGTGGCCATCGTCGCCGGATCGAAGGTGTCGACCAAGCTCACGGTACTGAAGGAACTCGCGAAGAAGGTCGACGTGCTGGTCGTCGGGGGCGGCATCGCCAACACCTTCATCCTCGCGGAGAACGGCAAGATCGGAAAGTCGCTGGCCGAGGTCGATCTCGTCGGCGAGGCCAGGGCGATCCTCGACGCCTTCCCCGGACGCATCGCGGTTCCCATCGACGCCGTCTGCGCCAAGGAGTTCGCGGCCACGGCGACGCCGGCGTTGAAGGCGGTCGAGAACATCGAAGCCGACGACATGATCCTCGATGTCGGGCCGCAGTCGGTGGCAGCGTTGAAGACGATCATCGCCAAGGCGGGCACCATCGTGTGGAACGGGCCCATCGGCGTGTTCGAGTTCGATGCGTTTGCCGGCGGCACCAAGGCGCTGGCCGACGCCATCGTCGCGTCGCCGGCGTTCACGATTGCCGGCGGTGGCGACACGGTCGCCGCGATCAACAAGTACGGCATCGCCGACAGGATCGGTTACATCTCCACCGCAGGCGGCGCGTTCCTCGAGTTCCTCGAGGGCAAGACGCTCCCCGCCGTGGCGATGCTCGAGTCGCGCGGCCAGGGCTGACCGCGTCCCGGCTCGCCTCGCCGCAACGGCACCGAGACGGCACAAGGGCCGCGGGAGCGCATCTCGCGGCCGTTCGTCGTTTGGCGTAACATTGCGCCCTTCGCGCATTCCGCGCGCCCCAGGGAAGAAGCCCTTGCCTCGCGCCACCAAGATCGTTGCCACGCTCGGCCCCGCATCCAGCAGTCCGGAAGTGCTCTCGCGCCTGATCGCCGCGGGGGTCGACGTGGTCCGCCTCAATTTCTCCCATGGAAAGGCCGCCGACCACGTCGAGCGCGCACGCCTGGTCCGCGATTGCGCGCGCGCGCAGGGGCGCGAGGTCGCCATCATGTGCGACCTGCAGGGCCCGAAGATCCGCGTCGGCAAATTCGCCGAAGGGAAGGTCACCCTCGTGCCGGGCCAGGCATTCATCCTCGACGCGGCCTGCGAGCTGGGCGATGCCGCGCGCGCCGGCCTCGACTACAAGGAGCTCGTCGACGATGTCGCGCCCGGCGTCGTGCTGCTGCTCGACGACGGTCTCATCAAGCTCGAGGTGGAATCGGTGGCCGGGACCGCGATCAACACGCGCGTTGTCGTGGGTGGCGTGCTGTCGAACAACAAGGGCATCAATCGTCAGGGCGGCGGCCTTTCGGCGCCCGCATTGACGGCCAAGGACATGGAGGACGTCAAGACAGCAACCGCCATGGACGCCGACTATCTGGCGGTGTCGTTCCCGAAGAACAAGGAAGACATGTACATGGCGCGCCAGCTGTTGCGCGCCAGCGGCGGCCACGCCTTGCTGATCGCCAAGATCGAGCGGACCGAAGCCATCGCCGCGCTCGAGGAGATCATCGACGCCTCGGACGGCATCATGGTCGCCCGGGGCGATCTCGCCGTCGAGGTCGGCAATGCGGCGGTTCCGGGCCTGCAGAAGCGGATGATCCACCTCGCGCGCGAGCACAACAAGCTGACGATCACCGCGACGCAGATGATGGAGTCGATGATCCTCGCGCCGGTGCCCACGCGGGCCGAGGTGTCCGATGTCGCCAACGCCGTGCTCGACGGCACCGACGCCGTGATGCTGTCGGCCGAAACGGCCACCGGCAGGTATCCGGTGGAGACCGTCGAGACGATGGCGCACATCTGCCGCGAGGCCGAGCGGTCGAACCCCGTCCATCTCGAGCGCGACCTCGTCGGCTGCCGGTTTGCGCGCATCGACCAGTCGATCGCGATGGGCACGATGTACACGGCGCACCATCTCGACGTGGCGGCCATCGCGTCGTTGACCCAGTCCGGATCGACAGCCCTCTGGATGTCGCGATACAACTGCGGATGCCCCATCTACGCGCTGACGCCGGAGATCGCCGCGCAGCGCAAGATGGCGCTCTACCGCAACGTGCAGCCGCTTTACTTCGAAGGCGGCCCCGATCGGGAAACCGTGCTGCAGGCCGCCGAGGATTTCATGCTCGGCAAGGGCCTGGTGAAGACCGGCGACCTCATTGTCCTCACCAGCGGCGAACCGATGGGCAAGTCGGGCGGCACCAACACGATGAAGATCGTGCGCGTGGGCGAAGCGCGGGGATAGCGCAACCGGGCCGCGGATCGCCCCCGGAATAATCCGCTCCGGATTCCGTTTCCGACCGTTACTGAAGCGAAGCCGGAAATTCCGAGAGGCCGCCGTGCCGTGCCGACCACTCGGCGGGGCTGTCGAGGAAGCGTTCGACTTCGCCGAGCGTCTTCGAATCGAAGTGTCCGCTGGTCTTCGCCACGGCGAGGACGTCGCGCCAGGTGGCCAGCGCATGCATCGTCACTCCCAGTTCGGCGATGATCCGGCGGCTCTGCTCGAAGATGTCGTAATAGAAGAGCACGAATATGTGATCGACTTCGGCGCCAGCGCGGCGCAGGGCCTGGCAGAAATCGAGCTTGCTGCGCCCGTCCGTGGTCAGGTCTTCGACCAGCAGCGTTCGCATCCCTTCGGTGAGCACGCCCTCCACCTGGGCCTTCCCGCCAACGCCCTGGGTCTTCTTACGCACGAACTGCATCGGCAAGCCGAGCACGTCAGCGATCCACGCAGCGAACGGAATGCCAGCCGCCTCGCCGCCGACGACCGAGTCGATATTGCCCATGCCGATCCGGCGCTGGATTTCTCCCGCCGCAAAGCGGGTCAGCACCTGCCGTGGTATCGGGTAGGAAATCACCCGGCGGCAATCGACGTAGACCGGGCTCGCCCAGCCGGACGTGAAGACAAACGGCTTCTGCGCATTGAACAGCACCGCACCGGTATTCAACAGGATCCGGGAAGTCATTTCCGCAATCAGCGGTGGTTCGATGAACGTCTGCACGCTCGCTCCTTGAGCCTTGTCATTGCAGTGCAAGGGTTGCCTCGTACAGGACCGTAGTCCCGGCCATGAGGTCTTCGATCCGCATGTCCTCTTCCGGATTGTGCGACCCGTGCTGGTTGCGCACGAAGATCATTGCAGAGGGAATGCCCGCGTTCGCGAACATCGCAGCATCGTGTCCGGCGCCGCTGGGGATGCGCATGTGGCGCAGCCGCTCCTGCTCGCAAACGGACACCAGCAGGTCGACGATGCGGGCGTCCATCATGGCCGGCGAGGAGAAGACCGGCGCATCGAACTCGAAACGCACGCCGCGTCGTTCGCCGATCTCACCGCATACCGCGACGACCGCGTCCCGAAACGCCGTCAGCGTCTCCTTCGACTCGCTGCGCGCTTCGAGGCTGAACGTCACTTCGCCAGGAATCACCGAAGGCGCATGCGTCGCCGCGTTGGTCTGGAGCACGCCTGTCGTCACCACGAGATCGTGACCTTCGCGCAGCCATTGCTCCCACGCTGCTTCGACGCGCGACAGCAGCTCCGCCACCGCGAAGACGGCATCCTGCCGCATGCTCTTCGGAACTGCACCGGAGTGGCCGGTCGTGCCGACGCAGCGAATCCTGCGATGGCGGAAATTGCCTCGAATGCCCGTGACCACGCCCACCGCATGGTCCGAGTTCTCGAGGATGGGGCCCTGTTCGATGTGCAGCTCCAGAAACGCGGCGACGGCGCTGAGGTCGATCAGCGGCTCGCCACGAATCAGCCGGCGGGGATCGGCGCCGGCCTCCCGCATGTGGAAATTGAGCGGGTAGCCGGTATCGCGATGCTTGAGCGCCAGGTCCTGCTCGGTCAGACGGCCAAGCAGCGCGGCCGAACCCAGGTACGGCTTGCCGAACCATGCGCTTTCCTCGCCGCGCAGCGCGAGCGCGCTGAAGCTCCGCTTCGGAACGATGCCTTCGCGACGCATGCGAATGCCGCAGACCAGGCCGGCGACGACGCCGGCGAGGCCGTCGAAGTTGCCGCCCTGCGGCACCGAATCGACATGCGAGCCGGCGATCACGCGCGGCAACGCAGGATCGCTGCCAGCGACCGTCATCCACAAATTGCCCGCCAGGTCGTACGATGTCTCGAGCCCCTCTGCCTCGGCCTGCTTCGCGAGGTAGGCCAGCGTGCCCGTTTCGATGTCGCTGTAGGAGGGTCGGGTGACGCCGGCGCCGTCGCGGCTCGACTCGCGGATGTGGTCGAACATCGATTGCGCGAGTTTCGTATGGCTCGCTTCGAATGGGCGATCGCTCATGTCGGGTCAGTCGCGCGCGCGGGCGGTCTGTCGCCTCCGGGCTAGGCAGCCAGGCGCTCGATCAAGCCGGCAAAGAGCTCGACGCCGACGACGAGCTGCTTCTCGTCGAAGTCGAACTCCGCCTGGTGGTGTCCGGCCTTACGATCGGCGCCGATCACGAAATAGACCGCCTTGCCCCCGTGCGCCTGCACGCGGCGCGCCAGGATCGTCGCGTCCTCGCTGCCGTTGAGCGCCCGGGTGCGCACCACCTCCCGGATCGCGGGATTCGCCTTCGCAACCGCCATCACGTGGTCGGCCATTTCGGCGTCACAGGTGAAATCCACCGCCTCGCCCACGATTTCGGTCTCGAATTGCACGTCGAATCCGGTCGCAATGCCTTGGGCGATCCGCATCACTTCGTCGACCATGTAGGTGTTGATCGCTTCCGTCTCGCCGCGCACTTCGACCTGCATCTCGGCCGTCGACGGAATGACGTTGCGCCCCTCGCCGGCACGCAGCACGCCGACATTGATCCGCGTCATGCCTGCGCCGTGGCGGGCGATGCCGAGCATCTGCGTCGCCGCGTGGCACGCCGCGGCCAGGGCGTTGCGCCCGAGGTGCGGCTCGGCGCCCGCGTGCGCCGGCCTGCCCTTGAAGCGGACATCGATCTTCACCGTGCACAAGAAGCCGGACGTCGCCGCGATCACCGTTCCGCTGGACGCGATGAAACTCAGGTGCGCACAGGCGAAGTAGTCGACGTCGTCGACAATGCCGCTCTCGGCCATCGGCCGCGCACCGCGCACACCTTCCTCGGCGGGCTGGAAGAGCAGCTTCACCCGGCCCTTCAGGCGGTCGCGGTTGGCCATCAGCCATTGCGCAACCCCCAGCCCGATGCTCATGTGCCCGTCGTGCCCGCAGGCGTGCATGTAGCCCGGATTGGTCGAGGCGAAGCCTTCCTTGCGCGGGATGTGGTCGGTCGCCGTGGTTTCGTTCACGTTGACGCAGTCGATGTCGAAGCGCAATCCGATCGTGGGGCCGGGCCGTCCGGAATCGAATATCGCCACGCAACCGGTCAGGCCTTCCATGCGCTGCAGCATCGCTTCGGAAACGCCGTGTTCCCTTGCCGCCGCAAGGCCCTGCTCGACGACGGAATCCACGCGCCCGCGCACGAACGCCGGGTTGATGACCGCGGTGCCGGAAAGCACGGTGAAGCCCATGCCCTCGAGGCGCTCGATCAGCTTGGCGGTGGTGACGAACTCAGACCAGCCGATCTCCGGAAAGGCGTGAAACTCGCGCCGCCATTGCGTCAGGATCCCGGCATCGGGGGCATTCATCGCAGGTCTCCGCTATAGCATGAACCACGCGACCATGAGCATCGCCACGGTCATGGCCGGCCAGGTGCGTTTTGCCAATTCCACCGGATTGACGCCTGCCAGGCCAGCGCACACGATCGCCGCGCCGGCCAGCGGCGACGCCGAACGACCCAGCGAGCCGGCCAGCGCGGCGGCCATTCCGAGGTTCGCCTGCGCGTAGCCGAAGGTGGCGGCGTGCGGCGTGATCGACTTGTTGAACGCCATGGTGGCGGCGTCGCCGGAACCGGTGACCAGCGCCATGAGGAACGGCCCGACGGTAGCCCCCCAGCGGGCAAACTGCGGCGAGCCGGTCAAAAGATCGATGGACCATTTGATCGCGCCTGCCGCTTCCAGCCCGGCGGCGAATACCGAGGCGGCGATGATGATGCCGATCACCTCGGCGTAGGCGTGGCCCATGCCGGTGAAAAATTGCTTGGTGATCTTGGACGGCGACGACCACGTGACCAGCAGCCCGTAGAGCGCGCCGATGATCATCGCCTGCGCCACGCCGATCTTCAGCAGCGCCATCACCGCCGGCACGTCCTTGTACGTCTTCGGCAGGTCGGTGAACGTGGTGAGCAGATAGGCGGCGATCAGGATCGCCAGCGGCACGACCGGCGCCAAGCGCGTAGAACACGTTGATGCGGGTCACTTCGTCCTCGGGCTTGACCGACGGCACGCCGGGGGCGGCGCCGGGACCGGCAGCGACGCCGGCGACGGGGGCGCCGCCGGCCACGGCGAACCCGCCCTTGCGGTAGTCGCCGAAGACCAGCGCCATCAGCGGCAGACCGACCAGCACGATCGCGCCGGCGGCGAAACCGTAGACGCCGACGACGGTGATGACCTCCGGGATGGTCTTGCCGGTCATGTCGGCGATCAATGCGGTATGCGACAGGCCGGGGCTGACGATCGAGCCGAAGGTGCCGGCGAAGACGGCAGCCGCCGCCATCGCCGGGCGCACCCCGGCGGCCATCAGCATCGGGATCATCGTCGCCCCGACCGCGGCAGCGCAGCCGGCGGCGGAGGGGATGGCGATGTTGATGAGGAATGTCAGCACGAACGTCGCGGGAATGAGCATGAAGCCGAAGTTCTTCAGCGGCTTCAGCAACAGCTTGACCAGGTGCGTGTCGCACTTGGGTCAGCTTCATCACGTAGGCAAAGCCCATCGCCGCACAGATGTTCTGGATGAGTCCGGCGGTGGTCATGGCCTTGACGAACGCGTCGAGCGCCATCAGCGGCTTCAAGGCGATGATGCAGAGGAAGAACCCGGCGCCGATCAGCACGGTTCGCGTCTCATACTGCCTGACCAGGAGATAGACGGTGCCGATGGTGATGACCACGGCCATCAGCAGTTCAAAATTCATGTAGAGGTTCATAGAAGTTTTCCTGTTCCCGCACCGTTTCGGATGACGACGAAAGTCGACACCACAGCCATGGACCAATCTACGCGCAAACCCTGCCGCGAGCACCGGCGATGAACGCAAGACGGGAGGAAAATCGGGCTTGTTTGCGCGAGGTCAAACCCCGGACTGCGCGAGATCGCGTCAGGCAGAAGCCCGTCGCCGTGATGCCGAACGACTCCGGCAAGGCGGCGCCTGCCAACCCCGAAACCCCCGTCGAAGTCGACTGCGCAGTTGCTCGATCTTGTGTCGCCGGTAACCAATTGGTTAACATCGGGCCATGGCTGTCTCGCCTCGATCCCGGCACGCCGCTGCCGGCACCCGGCCTCCCGCAGCGATGGTGCGCGCGATCGGATGCGTGCGCGGCCTGCTCGAAACCCTGCCGACGCGCAGCCCGCGCTGAATTGAACGTAGGTGCCATCCGTGGAAATCCTGAGACTCGGCGTGATCATGAACGGCGTCACCGGCCGCATGGGCACCAACCAGCATCTCGTACGCTCGATCTGCGCCATCCGCGCGCAAGGGGGCGTGACGCTGTCCGACGGCCGGCGCGTGATGCCCGATCCGATCCTGGTCGGACGCAACGCCGACAAGCTGGAGACGCTGGCCCGCGCCCACGGGTTGAGGCGGTGGACCACCGATCTCGCCGCGGCGCTCAGGGACCGCGACGACACCGTCTATTTCGACTCCGCGTCGACGGGACTGCGGCCCAAGCTGATCGGGCAGGCCATCGCCGCGGGCAAGCACATCTATACCGAGAAGCCCGTTGCACCGACCGTCGCCGAAGCGATGTCCATCCACCGCGCGGCCTGCGCGGCGGGGGTGAAGCATGGTGTCGTGCAGGACAAGCTGTGGCTGCCGGGCCTGCAGAAGCTCAAGCTGCTGATCGACGCGGGATTCTTCGGCCGCATCCTGTCGGTGCGCGGCGAGTTCGGCTACTGGGTATTCGAAGGCGACCTGCAGCCCGCGCAGCGGCCGTCGTGGAACTACCGCAAGCAGGACGACGGCGGGATCATCGTCGACATGCTCTGCCACTGGCGCTACGTGCTCGACAACCTGTTCGGCGCCGTGAAAAGCGTCTCCTGCCTCGGCACGACGCACATCCCGCAACGATGGGACGAGCACGGACACCGCTACGACGCCACCGCCGACGATGCCGCCTACGCGACCTTCGAGCTCGAGGGCGGTGTCGTCGCGCAGATCAACAGTTCGTGGGTGACGCGCGTGCGCCGCGACGATCTCGTCACCTTCCACGTCGACGGCACCCATGGCTCGGCGGTCGCCGGCCTCACCGACTGCTGGACGCAGCAACGCGTCAACACGCCGAAGCCGGTGTGGAATCCGGACCTTCCGCAGACCATCGACTTCTTCGACACCTGGCAGAAGCTGCCCAACAACCGGGCCTACGACAACGCCTTCAAGGTGCAGTGGGAGCTGTTCATCCGCCATCTCTTCGACGACGCGCCCTTCCCCTGGGACCTGCTCGAGGGTGCCAAGGGCGTGCAGCTCGCCGAACTGGGTCACCGCAGCTGGGCCGAGCGGCGCTGGGTCGACGTGCCGGCGCTCGGCGCATGACCCCAGGCGGGCGTCGTCCAGTCATGACCGCCGTTGATCCGGCACTGCTGTCGATCAACACCGCAACGGTGCGCGCGCAGTGGGCGATGCCCGAGATCATCGACGGCTGCGTGCGGCACGGCATCGGCCGCATCGCCCCCTGGCGCGACCAGGTGGCGAAAGCGGGGCTCGCCGAGACCGCGCAGCGGATCCGCGATGCCGGCCTCGAGCTGTCCGGATACTGTCGCGGGGGCATGTTTCCGGCGCCGGATCCCGCAGGGCTCGCCGCGGCGCGCGACGACAATCGTCGCGCCGTCGACGAAGCGCTGGTCCTGGGAGCGCCCTGCCTGGTGCTGGTGGTCGGCGGCCTGCCCAAGGGGCCCCAGGAGCGGCCCGTGTCGAAGGACATCGCCGGCGCGCGCGCGATGGTGAGGGACGGCATCGCCGAACTTCTCGACTACGCGCGACCTGCCGGCATGCCGCTGGCCATCGAACCGCTGCACCCGATGTATGCGGCCGACCGCGCCTGCGTGAACACGATGGGGCACGCCAACGCGCTGTGCGACGAACTGGGCGACGGGCTGGGCATCGCCGTCGACGTCTACCACGTCTGGTGGGATCCGGATCTCGCCCGCGAAATCGCGCGGGCCGGCCAGGCGCGCTCCGGGCCCGACTCGCCGCGGCTTCTTGCCTTCCACCTCTGCGACTGGCTGGTCCCGACGCAGGACCTGCTGCTCGACCGGGGGATGATGGGCGATGGCGTCATCGACATTCCCCTGATCCGCTCGTGGATGGAAGGTGCCGGTTATCGTGGACCGCAGGAAGTCGAGATCTTTTCGGCGGGCAACTGGTGGAAACGGGATCCCGACGAAGTCCTCGCCACCTGCAAGGAACGCCACGCAAGCGTCTGTTGACGCGTTCCGCGTCGGGAAGCCGCTACGCCGGGACACGGAGTTCGCGATTCGACGGCACCGCGCGGAGACATTCAGGGCGCCCCTCCCGGTAGCGTAAAATGGCGACTTCCAAATCTCATCCAGGAATCCGTCATGCCCCTCGTTTCGATGCGCCAACTTCTCGATCATGCGGCCGAGCATGACTACGGCCTGCCTTCGTTCAACATCAACAACCTCGAGCAGGTGCAGGCGATCATGGCCGCCGCCGCAGAGACCGATAGTCCGGTGATCATGCAAGCCTCCGCCGGCGCGCGCAAATACGCGGGCGAACACTTCCTGCAGCACATGATCCTGGCCGCCATCGAGAGTTATCCGGACATCCCCGTCGTCATGCACCAGGATCACGGCCAATCGCCGGCGGTCTGCCTCTCCGCGATTCGCAACGGCTTTTCCAGCGTCATGATGGACGGCTCGCTGGAAAGCGACGGCAAGACGATCGCCAGTTACGATTACAACCTGGACGCGACCCGTCGGGTGGTCGAAATGGCGCATGCGATCGGCGTCACCGTCGAAGGCGAACTGGGCTGCCTGGGCTCGCTCGAGACGATGAAGGGCGACAAGGAGGACGGGCACGGCACCGATGCCACCATGACCCGCGAGATGCTGCTGACCGACCCGGACCAGGCCGCGGACTTCGTAAAGCGGACGCAACTCGACGCGTTGGCGATCGCCATCGGCACTTCGCACGGCGCCTACAAGTTCACGCGCAAGCCCACCGGCGACATCCTCGCCATCGATCGCATCAAGGCGATCAACCAGCGCATCCCGAACACCCACCTGGTGATGCACGGCTCCTCGAGCGTGCCGCAGGAACTGCTGCAGATCATCCGCGAAAACGGCGGCGAGATGAAGGAGACCTACGGTGTCCCGATCGAGGAACTCCAGCAGGGCATCAAGCACGGCGTGCGCAAGATCAACATCGACACCGACCTCCGGCTGGCGATCACGGGCGCCATCCGCAAGTACATGAACGAACACAAGAGCGCGTTCGACCCCCGCGATTACCTGAAGCCGGCACGCGAAGCGACGAAGGCCGTCTGCAAGCAGCGCTACGAGCAGTTCGGCAGCGCCGGGTGGGCCTCGAAGATCAAGGCGATTCCGCTCGAGGTCATGGCGGCAAAGTACAAGGCGGGCGAACTGGCGCAGGTCGTCAAGTAATCCGCGTACTTCGCGCGCGCCTTCGCTCGGGGAGGCCGGTCACGCGCGGTGCGCCACCGCGGCGGTCTCCGGCGACGGGAACGTCACCGTCACGCGGGTGCCGCGCCCGTCCGCCGGCTCGCCCAGGCGCAGCGCCGCACCGTGGCCGCGCGCGATTTCGTCGACGATGGCGAGGCCCAGTCCGGTTCCCGGCACGACGTTGTCGGCGCCGCGATAGAACGGCTGCAGCACGCGTTCGCGCTCGGCGGGTGGGATGCCCGGGCCGTTGTCGGCAACCGCCAGCGTCGGCGCCGGATGGAGCGCCACCGCGACGGTCACCGCGCCCCCGCAGGGCGTGTAGCGGACGGCATTGTCGATCAGGTTGTAGAGCAATTCGCGCAGCAACAGTGGATCGCCGCGAATCACGATCCGCGGCGATCCCTCCGGCGCCTCGAACCCGAGATCGATGCCCCCCTCGACGGCTTGCGGAACCCGGTCCAGCACGGCTTCGCGCCCCAGCGCCACGAGGTCGACGTCGACGTGCGCGGGGTGCTCGTGCGTTCCGGCGCGCGCAAGCGAGAGCAACCGGTTCGCGAGATGGACCGCACGTTCGGTGCTGGCCTCGAGTTGCCGCAACGACGCGTGCAGCGCCGCCGGATCCCGCACGGCCAATGCCAGCTCGGTCTGTGTCCGCAGCCCGGCAAGCGGCGTGCGCAGCTGATGTGCCGCGTCGGCGATGAAGCGGCGCTGGGCCTCGAAATTGGCAGCGAGTCGCGCCATCAGGCCGTTGATCGACGCGATCAGCGGCTGCAGTTCCGGCGGCGCGGCACCGGGGTCGAGCGGCGAGAGGTCCGCCGAGCCGCGATCGTCGATGGCTGCATTGAGCCGCCTCATCGGCGCGATGACGTAGGCCAGCCCGTACCAGACGAGCACGAATGCGCTTGCGAGCACGAACAATTGCGGCAACAGCGACTGCGCCTGCAGCTGGCGCGCGAGCCGTTGCCGCTTGTTGAGCGTCTCGGCCACCTGCACGACCACGCGTTCACCGACGCGCGCAGGATCGTCGATCGCCAGCGACGCGATGCGGACCGGCTCGCCATCGACCACACCGCCGTGCAGCGTCGGGCCCGTGGCCGCCATCGCACCCGGCACCGGGGGAAGGTCCGCATTGCCGGCAACGACCCTCCCATCCGCTCGACGCAAGGCGTAGTGGACGGTGTCGATGCGGTCGCTCGCGAGCCAGAGGACCGCTTCCGGCGCGATCGTCAATGGCGAATCGGGATCGCCGGTGACGACGGCCCGGGCCGCGATTGCCTCGACCATCTCGGACAGCTGCTGGTCGTAGGGCCGTTCCGCGGCGCCTGCCATCATGAAGAGCCCGACGAACGCCGTCGCCAGCCACAGGAACAGCAGCGGTGCGGCGAGCCATTCGAGGAACTTGGCGACGAAGGACACCGCCGGCACGAACGAGGAAGGCGATCTATCGGTCACGGCGCCGCGGCCCGCGATCAGGCTTTTGCGAGGTAGTACCCCAGTCCGCGCACCGTCAGCACGCGGATCGAGGCGGGCTCGAGCTTCTTCCGCAGCCGGTGCACATAGACCTCGATCGCATTGGTCGACACGTCCTCGTCCCACCCGCACAGGTGCTCGACCATCTGCTCCTTGGCGACGACCCGTCCCGCGCGCAGCAGCAGCAGTTCCAGCACCGCGAGTTCGCGCGCCGACAGATCGAGGCGCTCGCCGGCGACCGCCGCCGTGCGCGTCGCAGTGTCGAACGACAGCGCGCCATGCCGAAGATTGCTGCGGTCGGCTCCGTGGCTGCGGCGAATGAGCGCGCGGACGCGGGCGTCGAGTTCGGCGAGCGCAAACGGCTTGACGAGGTAATCGTCGGCACCCGCATCGAGATTGGCGACCCGGTCATCGACCGCATCGTGCGCGGTGACGATCAGCACCGGCGTGGCGATGCCGCGGGCCCGGAGCTGCGACAGGACCGCACGTCCGTTGCGACGAGGCAGGCCCAGATCCAGCACCACGAGATCGAAGACCTGTGCGCGCAGTGCCGCATCGGCGGCGGCGCCATCGCGCACCCAGTCCACCGCGTGACCGTTCTGCCGCAGGTGCCGGACCACCGCGTCGCCCAGGATCGTGTCGTCCTCGGCCAGAAGTAAACGCATCGCGCCCGATCCCTCCAACGAATGCCTGATCCGGTGATGTTAGTCCCCGCAGCCGAACGCGCTCAAGGACTATCCGCGAGCGTGTTAGCATTTCGGCACGACCGCAACACTGTGTGCGACTGCCGCCACCGGCGACACGCCGGGACCGGCCAATCACCTCGAGGGAGACAGGTCATGGGGATCATGGGCATCATCGGCACGATCATCGTCGGCTTCATCGTCGGCGTGCTGGCGCGCTATTTCTATCCGGGCGCGGTGAACCTCGGATTCTGGATGACGACCCTGCTCGGCATCGCCGGCTCGGTTGTCGGCGGACTGGTCAGCGGGCTGCTCTTCAAGTCGAACGACGGGAAATTCACCCCGGCGGGATGGATCATGTCGACGCTGGGAGCAATGGCCCTGATCTGGGCCTGGCTGACGTTCGGCAAATAGCGCGCGACGCACAGGCGCATCGCCCGGCGCCTCGCGCCAGCGGGTGACAGGGCCTACATGAAATCGGCGGCGGGTCCGAGAATCTGTTCGCGCAGTTCGCGGTATCGCGGAAACAGCGGAGGATAGACGCAGAGGTATTTGACCTGCGCCGCCTGAAGACAGCGCTGCTTGATGATTTCGAGCTTCTGGTCGCGGGGGTTGACGACCGTATCGGGCTCGCGCGAATCGACGATGGCGAGGATCGTCATGTCGCGATCGCAGATGACGAAGCCGACGTGCTGATTGGCGATCTTGCGGAAGGCGCGCAGCCGCTCCATTCCCTGGGGCCCGATCTTCACCTGCAGCACATCGGCGAGGCGCACGCGCGCAAAGATCTCGTGCCGCGGAAACGCGGCCTTCAGGAGCAGGAAGACAACGCCCTCGGACTTCGACATAAAGCGGGGGCGGAGCAGATAGAGACCGGGCAACTCTGCCGACGACAGGAGGCGAGTCGTCTCGCCCTCGGTCCACTGCGCGACGGTCGTCGAAGGCTCGCCGTGGTCGCCGCCTCCGCCGCTCGAGGTCCGATTGCGACGCAGAAGGCCGACGACGACCGCAATGACCAGGGCGCCGATGGCGAGCGCAAAGAGAATTCCGGAAGTCATGGGTAAGGGCTGTTTGCCGGTACGGTCGGGTCAGGGTCGTGCAATCGACGGACTTCCTCGCTGTCCATCGTGTCAATGGCAGGGATCGGGCGGATGAGCAGGGGCCGGCTCATTCTAAGCTTTTAGCCTCCACTGCGCCACCGTAGGCTACAGGCGATACCGGGGCCGACATTGTGCTGGGGTCCCGCACCAAAAAACAGGGCCCCGCATATCATTGCGGAGCCCCGTTCGACAGCTGATGCGGGCAATGGGAGCGGGCGGACAGTGACTGCCGACCCGCGCCAACGCGCCGGACTTACATGTCCATGTCGCCCATGCCGCCCATGCCACCCATGCCGCCGCCACCGCCGCCCATCGGCTTGTCGTCCTTGGGCAGTTCGGCGACCATCGCTTCGGTCGTGAGCATCAGCGAGGCGACCGACGCCGCATTCTGCAGCGCAAAGCGGGTCACCTTGGTCGGATCGACGACACCCATCTCCACCAGGTCGCCGTACTGGCCGGTCTGGGCATTGAAGCCGAAGTTGCCCTTGCCCTCGACGACCCTGTTGACGACCACCGAAGGCTCGTCACCGGCGTTGGCGACGATCTGGCGCAGGGGTTCCTCGACCGCGCGCAGCACGATCTTGATGCCTGCGTCCTGGTCTGTGTTGTCGCCCTTCAGGTTCTTGATGTTGGCACGCGCACGGATGTAAGCGACGCCGCCGCCCGGAACGATGCCTTCCTCGACCGCGGCACGGGTCGCGTGCAACGCGTCCTCGACACGGGCCTTCTTTTCCTTCATCTCGACTTCGGTGGCGGCACCGACCTTGATCACCGCCACGCCGCCGGCGAGCTTGGCCACGCGCTCCTGCAGCTTTTCCTTGTCGTAGTCGCTGGTGGCGTCCTCGACCTGCTTGCGGATGTTCTTCACCCGCGCCTCGATGGCTGCCTTCTCGCCGGCGCCGTCGATGATGGTCGTGTCTTCCTTGCCGACTTCGATGCGCTTGGCGCGGCCCAGATCCTTCAGCGTGGCGGTCTCGAGCTTCATGCCGAGTTCCTCGGCGATGACCGTGCCGCCGGTCAGGATCGCGATGTCTTCGAGCATCGCCTTGCGACGGTCACCGAAGCCCGGCGCCTTGACGGCAGTGGTCTTCAGGATGCCGCGGATGTTGTTGACGACCAGCGTCGCGAGCGCTTCGCCGTCGACGTCTTCGGCGACGATCAGCAGCGGCTTGCCGGCCTTGGCCACCTGCTCCAGCAACGGCAGCAAATCGCGGATGTTCGAGATCTTCTTGTCGTGCAGGAGGACATACGGGTCTTCGAGAACGGCGACCTGCTTCTCCGGGCTGTTGATGAAATACGGCGAGATGTAGCCGCGGTCGAACTGCATGCCCTCGACCAGGTCGAGTTCGTTCTGGAGGCCCTTGCCGTCCTCGACGGTGATCACGCCTTCCTTGCCGACCTTTTCCATGGCTTCGGCGATCGTCTTGCCGATTTCCTCGTCGGCGTTGGCCGAGATGGAACCGACCTGCGCGATTTCCTTGCCGGTGCTGCAGGGCTTGCTGATCTTCTTCAGCTCTTCGACGACGGCGATGACGGCCTTGTCGATGCCGCGCTTCAGATCCATCGGGTTCATGCCCGCGGCGACGTACTTCATGCCTTCGATGACGATCGACTGTGCGAGCACAGTCGCGGTCGTCGTGCCGTCACCGGCGACATCCGAGGTCTTGGACGCGACTTCCTTCACCATCTGCGCGCCCATGTTCTCGAACTTGTCCTTGAGTTCGATTTCCTTCGCCACCGACACGCCGTCCTTGGTGATCGTCGGGGCGCCAAAGCTGCGCTCCAGCACGACGTTGCGGCCCTTGGGGCCGAGGGTCACCTTGACCGCGTTGGCCAGCACGTTCACGCCGGCCATCATTCGATTGCGTACGCCGTCGCCGAAGCGGACGTCTTTAGCTGCCATGTTGGTTCTCCTGAGTTCTGGGATGGGTTGGGGGGATCAGCCGACGATGCCGATGATGTCGTCTTCGCGCATGTGCAGCAGGTCCTGCCCGTCCAGCTTGAATTCCTGGCCCGAATACTTGCCGAAAAGCACCTTGTCGCCGACCTTGACGCCCATCGGAATCAGCTTGCCGCTGTCGTCAGTTTTGCCGGGGCCGGCGTGAACCACCTCGCCTTGTGACGGCTTTTCGGCCGCCGTGTCGGGGATGACGATGCCGCCGGCGGTCTTCTTTTCTTCATCGAGCCGCTTGACGATGACGCGATCGTGCAGGGGACGAATCTTCATGGTAAGCAATCACTCCTTGGGAAATTGTTTCGAATCAGTCGCTTGCAACACGCAGCCACGATCCGGCCGCGATGTCCGCCAAGAGCGCCGTGGCCCGTAGGTCAGTTGCTAGCACTCACTGGCTGCGAGTGCTAATTGTAAGGGCATCGGTTCGAAATATCAACCCGGATGGCAAAATATGCGTCGCCATGCAGCTCATCTTCACGCCGTTGATCCTGGGCCTTATGGACATTGCGCGCCGCGCACGATGAAGATCGCGCCGCCACCCACCCGACCCACGAGACCGCTGCCATGACCCCTGCCGCACCCGCTGCCACACCCGCCGCCAATGCATTGCGCTTCCTCGCCATCGACGCCGTCGAGCAGGCGAAATCCGGCCACCCCGGCATGCCGATGGGAATGGCCGACATCGCCACGGTACTGTGGCAGAAGTACCTGCACCACAACCCCGCGCATCCGCAGTGGGCCAACCGCGACCGCTTCGTGCTTTCGAACGGCCACGGCTCGATGCTGCTGTACGCGCTGCTGCATCTCACCGGCTACGACCTGCCGCTGGACGAGCTGAAGCGCTTCCGCCAACTCCACTCGAAAACGCCGGGGCATCCGGAATCCGGCCTCACCCCCGGGGTCGAGACCACCACCGGCCCGCTGGGCCAGGGGCTCGCCAATGCCGTCGGCATGGCGCTCGCCGAGCGCATGCTCGCGCGGCATTTCAACCGGCCCGGTTTCGAAATCGTCGACCATCGCACCTACACGTTCGTCGGCGACGGGTGCCTGATGGAAGGGGTGTCGCACGAGGCCTGCTCGCTCGCGGGCGTCCTGGGGCTCGGCAAACTCGTGGCGATCTACGATGACAACGGGATCTCGATCGACGGCGACGTGCGCGGCTGGTTCCGCGACGACACGGCGGCGCGTTTCCGCGCCTACGGCTGGAACGTGGTCGCCGGTGTCGACGGCCACGACCCGGCTGCGATCGATGCCGCGCTGACCGCGGCGACCACCCAGACCGCCCGGCCGACGCTCGTCCTCTGCCGCACCCACATCGGCTTCGGCGCGCCGGAGAAGGTCGACACCGCCGACGCGCACGGCGCGCCACTGGGGGCCGCCGAGGTGGCGCGCACCCGCGAGCAGTTGCATTGGCCCCACGCACCGTTCGACATTCCGCAGCCGCTGCGCGACGCCTGGAACGCGCGGCCGCAGGGGGCTGCACGCGAAGCCCAGTGGCAGAGTCTCTTCGCAGGCTACAGAGCCGCCCACCCCGCGCTGGCCGCCGAATTCGAGCGCCGGGTCAACGGCGCGTTGCCGACCGACTGGCCGACGATCAGGACGGAACTCGTCGCTGCGGGCGCTGCGGCCACGGCGCCGGTCGCGACGCGCAAGGCATCGCAGCAGTCGCTCGAGATCCTCACCGCGCGCGTGCCCGAGCTCGTCGGCGGATCGGCCGATCTCACGGGATCGAACCTGACCGACACCCGATCGACGTCGGCGTTCGATCCGGCGACGGCGGCGGGCAACTACCTGCACTACGGCGTGCGCGAGTTCGGCATGGCCGCATTGATGAACGGGATGGCGCTGCACGGCGGCGTGATTCCCTACGGCGGCACCTTCCTCGTCTTCTCCGACTACGCGCGCAACGCGATCCGGATGAGCGCGCTTTGCCGGCAACGTGTCGTGTACGTGTTCACGCACGATTCGATCGGCCTGGGAGAGGACGGCCCCACGCACCAGCCCGTCGAGCACGCCGCGTCGCTGCGGCTCATCCCCGGCCTCGATGTCTGGCGGCCCGCCGATGCATACGAGACGGCGATTGCGTGGTCGTCCGCGATCGAGCGCCGCGACGGACCCGCGGCGCTGCTGCTGTCGCGGCAGAACCTCGCGCAGGCGCCGCGCATGGCGCCCGAAGACGTCGCGCGCGGTGGGTACATCGTGTCCGAAGCAGTTGGCGGCGCGCCGCAGGCGATCATCATCGCTGCCGGGTCCGAGGTCGCGCTGGCGTTGCAGGCACAGAAGCAGCTGCAGGATAGCGGCCTGCCCGTACGCATCGTATCGATGCCCTGCACGTCGGCGTTCGAACGCCAGACCGCCGAGTATCGTGACCGCGTATTGCCGGTGGCGACGCCCGCGGTGGCCGTCGAAGCGGGTCACCCCGAAACCTGGTGGCGCTATGTCGGGCGGCAGGGACGCGTGGTCGGCATCGCCCGCTTCGGCGAGTCGGCACCCGCGCCCGCGCTGTACGCACATTTTGGCATCACGGTGGAAGCCATCGTCGCCGCCGTGCGCGAGACGATCGACGCTCGCTGAAGCAGCGCGCGGACCTCGCGCCAGCACCAAAGCGACAACGCCGTCCGGAACGCTCCGGGCGGCGTTGTCGTGAACCGATCAGCGAATCAGCGCACCGCGATCGGCGCCGTTTCCGCGCTCGCCACCGCCACCGGGAGCGGCACCGCAAGATCCGCCTTCTTCGGCGGCTCGGATTCAGCGTCGAGGTTCATGTTCGGCCACTTGCGGCCGTGGCACGCCGGGTTCGAGCAGAACGAGCCGCCATCCTTGCCGAACTTGATCGGGCCGTGGCACATCGTGCAGGTGTTGTCCATCTTCGACCGGTGCTCGTGCATGAAGTTGGGCTCGCCATGCGACGGCGGCGGCTCGAGGTCGGGGCTCACCGTCGATGCGACGCTGCGCGCGCCATCCTCGCGCACGACTTCCGGCAACGCGTGGCACAGCGTGCATTGCAGACGCACCGCCTGGCCCTTGTCGTCGAGATGCTTGCCGTCGTGGCAGCGGAAGCAGCCGGGGAAGTTCTTGTGCCCGAGGTTGTCGGGGAACTTCTTCCAGTCGATGTCCTTGGCGGAAAAGCTCGTAGCGAGCAGGATCCGCCGCATTTCCTTGGCAAACGCCGCCTCGGCCTTCTTCGCTTCGGGGGTCAAGTCGCCCTTGGGGGCGGCTGCGGCGATCAGCTTGTCGATCTGCTGGCCGCGCTCTTCCTCGGACCCGTGGACGACGTCGGCCTTCGCCGTGCCGATGATCGTGAGCGCCCGCGCCTTGATCGACGGCAGGCTGCGGTCGATCCCGCCGCGCTGGATCGCCTCGTCAACCATGTCCGCCGGATTCTCGAACGGATGACCCGCGGCATTGTGGCAATCGGCGCATTCGAGGCGACGCATCGGTAGCTTGTCCGCTTCCTGCCGCGTCACGCCCGCCGTCGCATCGAACCAGGTCTGCGTCTTGCCGTCGGCACCCTTGACCTGGATCAGCGGAATCCGCTGCGCCTTCGAGTCGATTGCGGCGAACGTCATGTGCTGGGCGATGTGCCAGTGGATGCCCTTGGAGGTGCCCTCGCGCGCCTCGCCGGACCCCGTGTGGAGCGTCATCTTGTAGCGGGTCTCGGTGCTCTTGACGTCGTCGGCATAGCGATATTTGAGCCGAACCGTGTCCGAGTGACGCATCGACGGCCAGTGGCAGCCCTCGCAGTTGTCGCTGGCCGGGCGCATGGTGTGGCCCTGGGTGGGTCGCTCGTAGCCGGCGATCATCCCCCACAATTCGTTGACGTGCGTGGTCTTCAGCACCATCAGGTGCAGCGTGCCGAGGCGTCCCATGTGGCACTCGACGCACTGGACGCGCGCGTGGCTCGCCGCGGCGTGCGCCTTGGGCTCCTCCGGATGCACGGCGTGGCACACGTTGGTGCAGAACGCGTTGCTGTTCGAGTACTCCCAGGCGGTGATGCCGGCGGCAAGGAGCACGGCCACGCCGATCAGGCCGACCACCAGGAGAGTCGTCGTCCCCATCATCAGGCCGCGACGGCCGATACGCAGATTCATTGCCCACCCTCCTCGTCAAAATTCCTGACCGCACACGCCGCGCAGTATACCTACGTAACGATGCTGTACGCGATCAGGACGATTGCGATGACGCCGAGCGAAAGAGCCGTTCCGCCCACGACCCATCCGAACCACCGCGCCTCCTGCGTCGGCGCCGGCGCCAGCGCAGCTTCGAGGCTGCCCTCGCGCAGCATGCGCTCGTACTGCGCGCCGCGCTCGCTCCTGAGTTCGTGTTCCGAGATGCGCCCGGTGAAGACGACCGTATCCATCGGGAACTTGTCGGGCCGCAGGTGGCCGTTGAAGAAGTGGAACGTGAATATGAAACCGGCGGCGAGCAGCGCCTCCTCGCCGTGCACCAGCGCCGCGATGTTGAAGATCCAGCCGGGCAACAGCTGCGCGAAGAACAGCGGGAACCACAGCAGGAGCCCGGACCCGCCGATGATGACCATCCCCCAGAACACGGCCCAGTAGTCGAACTTTTCCCAATAGGTCCAGCGGTCGAACTGCGGGCGCGGGCCGCGACCGAGGAACCAGAGGAAGTTCCGGTAGATGTCGATTCCGTCCTGCATCTGCGGCACCATCGAGTCGGGGCCCCACAGGATCTTCATGAGGCTGCCGCCGGCGATCACCTTGGAGTAAACCGTCGCGACGTGGGTCACGAATACGGCGATCATCACCGTCGCGCAGGTCCGGTGGATGAAGCCGGCACCCTCGAACCCGCCGAAGAAGCGCGCGAGCGTCGCCGCCCACGGCCGCTCGGCGAAGATCAGCGGCAAACCGGTCAACGCGCAGCCGACGAAAGTGAGCATCAGCAGCGAGTGCAGCACGCGCTCGATCGACGTGAAACGCCGGTAGTGGCGATGCGCCGCGCCGCCTCCCGCATGCCCGCCGGAAGCCGTTCCAGCCGGGTTACCCGTTGCCGTCGCCATCAGTGCCTCTCCTTGCCGTTGCCCGCGCTCTTGCCTCGTTGCAGTTTCTCCCGCGCTTCCCGGTAGAACCACAACACGGTGTGAACGCCGAAGAAGGCGAACACGCCGAAGAGCAGGATCTCCATGAACTTGGCCGCGTACCAGTAGAACGGATTGCGCGCCCTGTCGTGCTTGCTCGCGTGCGGGTCGAAACTGGCGAAGTTCGCGCTCGCGCCCGGATGGCAGGCCTGGCAGGTCGTGACGCGGTTCTGCGCCGACACCTTGGATGCGGGATTCGACGCCGGCAGCACCGCGTGCGCGCCGTGGCAGGAGGCGCACGTCGCGACCCGCGAGTAGCCGAGTGCCGTGACCTGGCCGTGGAACGTGTCGCGGTAGGTCGCAAGGTAATCGGCGTGACAGGTGCCGCACTCCTTGACCACCTCGGTCCGGAATTTCGGCGTCTCGTGCTGCATGATGCTGTGCGCGGAGTGGCAATCGGTGCAGCCCGGCGCCGCCAGGACGCCGTCCTGGCGCAGCTTGCCGTGCATGCCCTCGACGTACGCCGCGCGCTCCCGCTTGTGACACGTGCCACAGGTTTCCGGGACCTTGGCGCGATGCGTGCGACTCCCCGCATCGGCCTTGGGGTGAATGTCGTGGGCGCCGTGGCAATTGGTGCAGGTCGGCGCGGAGCCCTGCGCTGCGCCCTGCAGCGCCTTGCCGTGAATGCTGTCGTGGAACTTGCCGCCGATATTCCCGCCGGGCAGCTTGCCCGTCGCGGCCATTGCGTCGCTGCCGTGGCACGTCGAGCACGTCGCCTCGATGTTGGCGTGATTGGTGCGCGAAGCCGGGTCAGTCGACCGCAGAATGTCATGCGTGCCATGGCAATCGGTACATTTCGCGGCGATCGCGTTGCCCCCGTTGCGCGCGGCACCGTGCACCGTCCCGGCATACTGCTTGACTTCTTTCTCGTGGCAGCTCGCGCATTCGACGGGCTTCAGCTTTTCGGCGTGCGGCAGCTTGTCGACCGAGACATCGGCGTGACAGTCGGTGCACTTCAGCTGCAGCTCCCCGTGCACCGACTTCCCGAACCGCTCCGCGTCGACGGCTATCGACTTGCCGGCGGCGCCCTTGGCCTCCTTGTCGGCGTGGCACATCATGCAGGTGTCGACGACGCTGGGCGGGGGTGGTGCTTTGGCGGCCGGGGCTTTGGCTGCCGGCGCCGCGGCAGCGACGATGCCGCTGCACAGCAGGAGGATCGCGCAGGCTGCGCGCAGCGAAGAGAGTGTTCGAACGGAGGTCATGGGGGCATCCACGCAAAATGCGGATGACCGTGGCTCCGGCTCACCGGTCGCTGATCGACCAGGACAGCCCCACGGTCAAATGGTGCGGTAGATTGTCACATGCTCCTGATCGTCGTGTTGACATGGATCAAGTGGGGATGTCCGCCGTCCGGCGGCGCCGGCCGCGTCAACTCCTCGAGCAGGAAGATGAACGACTCGTAGTTCCGGCCGGTGGCCAGATTGAGCCCGATCTCGCAAGTGCGGTTGCTGCCGAGATAGGCGTCGTATTCGCGCTGCGCGACCTCGGCCGCTTCCTCGACAGTGGCCGAGCGGGTGAGTTCGGCGTGCAGGAATCCACGGTCGCCGGCGAAGCCGCAGCAACCCGCGGCTGCGGGCGTCACCGCCGTCACGGCCATTGCGGCCGCGAGACCGTGGAGTTTCCTGGCGATGCCCAGATGCTGCGTCGAGCAGCTGGGATGCACGACCGCCGAGCCCAGCTTGCGCGTGATCGCAAGCTTCGGCAGCAAGTGGTCGTGCGCCCACGCGATCGAATCGTGGATCGTCAGCTGCGCGTGATGCGCGCGGTTCTCGGGCGTCAGGTAGTCGACGATCTCGCGGGTGATACCCAGCGAGCACGAGCTCGCATCGCAGACGATCGGCAGCTTGCCGCCGTCGCTCCAGCGCCAAAGGCTCTCGAGCGTCCGGTTGGCCATCAGCGCATTGCCGTCTGCATAGCCCTTCGAATGCCAGATGGTCGCGCAGCAATGCCCCGCGACATCGTCGGGTATCCACAGCGGCAGGCCGGCACGGGCGGAGACGGCCACCAGCGCCTCGGCAAGCGAGGCCTCGCGCGCATGCTTCGGCGCGTGCCCGAAAATGCGGTTGACGCAGGCGGTGAAGTAGACGGCGGTCGCAGCTTCGCGCGACGTGCGCGGCAGGTTCAACGCTGCGGACGGCGTGTTCGGCAGCCAGCCGGGCATCAGGTCATTGCTGATCACGGCCCGCGCAGCACGGGTAGCCGCCATCAGGACCCCGTCGCCGAAGACCTTCGCGGTGGCGCCGGCAGCTCCGACGGCGACGCGCGCAACGCGCTCGAGCGGACGGAAATTGCGCGCCAGCGTCAACGCGACCCGCTCAGCCGTCCGGCCGTGCTCGCAATGCCGGAATTGCTTCATCAGCACGCCGGTGTTGATGCCTACCGGACAGGCGAGCTCGCAGCTCCCGTCGCCGGCACAGGTCTCGATGGCGTCGTACCCGAAATCGCGCAGCAGCGCGTCGAGCACGGGCGACGCGTCTCCCTGCCGCACCATCTCGCGCCGCAGCGCGATCCGCTGCCGCGGGGTGGTCGACAGGTCGCGGCTCGGACACACGCGCTCGCAGAAGCCGCACTGGATGCAGCGATCGACTTCGGCCTCGATCGTCGGCGCGGTCTGCAGAAATGCCAGGTGGTGCCGCGGATCGTTGGACAGCATGACGCCTGGCGCAAGAATGCCGTCGGGGTCGGCGAGGCGGCGCAGCTTCCACATCAGCGCCGTGAGCTTCGGACCCCACTCGCGCTCGACGAACGGAGCGATGTTGCGTCCCGTGCCGTGCTCGGCCTTCAGCGATCCGTCGTACTTGCCGACGACGAGGTCGACGACGTCCTGCATGAAGGCGTCGAAGCGCGCGATCTCGCGCGGCGCGTTGAGCAGCGGCGTGATCAGGAAGTGCAGGTTGCCCGCCGACGCGTGCCCGAAGATGACGCCCGCGTAGTCGTGACGCGCGAAGAGCGCCTGCAGGTCGAGTGCCCCGTCGGCAAGCCGCTCCGGAGGAAAGCAGACATCCTCGAGGATGAACGACGTGCCCGACGGGCGGGCGCCGCCCACCGACGCGAGCAGCCCGCTGCGCACGTTCCAGTACTGCGCCGCCTGCGCGGCATCGGTGGTGAACTCCGCCGGCTCGAGCAGCGCGAGGCCCGCCAGCACCGCATCGGCGCGGGAGCGTGCGTCCTGGCGCACCGCGTCGCTCGGGGCGCGAAACTCCACCAGCAACCCGGTCGCGCCGTCGGGCAACAGCTTCCAGCGCTCCGGCACGCCCGGCTTGCCTTCGACGGCGCGCAACGACGCGCGGTCGGTCAGCTCCACCGCGGCAGCACCGCAATCGACGAAAGGCTTCACCGCCGCGCAGGCCGCGCGCATGTCGGGAAAGATCATGAATGTCGTCAGGCGGAACTGGTCGTCGGGAATGGTCTCGAACACCGCCTCGACGATGAACGCGAGCGTGCCTTCCGAGCCGACGATGAGCCGGCGAAAGATGTCGAGCGGCGTCCGGCCGTCGAGGAACGCTTCCATGTGATAGCCGGTAGTGTTCTTGATGCTGAACTTGCGCCGCATGCGGGAGACGAGCTCGGCGTCGGACTCGATTTCCGCCTTGATCTCGGCAAGTCCGGAAGCGAGCGTCGGCTCCGCCCGCGCAAATTCCGCTTCGGCGTCGGCGGCCGCGGTGTCGATCAGCGTGCCGGACGGCAACAGCAGCGTGAGCGATGCGACCGTCTTGTAGGAATTCTGCGTCGTGCCGCAGCACATGCCGGAGGAGTTGTTGGCGATGACGCCGCCGATCGTGCAGGCCGCCGCGCTGGCCGGGTCCGGGCCGAGCCGGCAGCCGTGCGGCGCGAGCGCCAGATTCGCCCGCGAGAGTATCGTCCCCGGCCGCGCCCGCAAACGCCGCGCACCGTCCTCGACCGCGACACCCGCCCAATGCCGGCGGACATCGACCAGAATGCCGTCGCCCTGCGCCTGGCCCGAAAGGCTCGTCCCCGCCGCGCGAAACGTCACCGGAATCCGCTCGCGGCGCGCATAGGCCAGCACGCTGCGCACGTCGTCGACATCGTGCGCGACGACGACCACCTTCGGGAACATCCGGTAGGGGCTCGCGTCGGACGCGTAGCGGACGAGGTCGATCGGGCGCGCGAGGACGCGATCCTGCCCGAGCAGCGCGACGAGGTCGTCGCGGAGCCTGGCCGGCGTACCGGCAGCAAGCGTGTCGGGCGCACGGTCGGGCTGCGGCGCAGCCACCGACGGAGCAATGGCCGCAGCGCGCGGCGACAGCAGTTTTTTCATCGTCCGACTCCTGGCAAGCCCCGGTGGCGAACATATCATCTTTCCCGAGGCCCGCCGCAAGCGGGGTCGCATGGTACCTTTGGCGTCACTCCAAACCCTGTCACGGACCCGGTGCCATGAGCGAATTTCCTCCCGGCTCTCCCCTCCCCGTCTCCGCCCCGAAATCCCCGGAAGCCGATCGCCTGCCACGCCCGTTGAACGGGATCCGTGTCGACGCCAGCCGGGGACTTCATTGGTGGACCGAAGGCTGGCGCCTCTTCGCCCTGTCGCCGTGGATCTGGATCGTGATCGCGATTCTTTACTTCGCGATCATGGCCGGACTTGCGTTCATCCCGTTCATCGGCCAGATCGCATCGACGCTGCTGCTGCCGATCCTGGGGGGCGGCGTCCTCCTCGGCGCGCGGGCGCAGGATCGTGGCGATGAACTTGCCGTCGCCCACCTGTTCTCGTGCTTCCAGCAGCACGCAGGGCCGCTCGTCATCCTGGCCTTGATCTACTTCGCCGGCTGGTTCCTGATCTGGATGGTCGGCGTTGCGCTGTTGATCGGCATTGCCGGGCTCGGGGCGCTGGGCGCGATGCTGTCCGGAGATCCGATGCAGGCCGGGGTCTCTGCGCTGGCTGCGATCGGCATGGCGGCGATCGTCGTCCTGCTGCTGACCGCGCTGCTCGCCCTGCCGTTGTTGATGGCGTGGTGGTATGCACCCGCGCTGGTGATCTTCCGCAACGAGGAGCCGATCGCTGCGATGAAGGCAAGCTTCGTCACCTCCCTCAACAACGTGGGCGCGTTCACCGTCTACGGACTCGTCGGCCTTGCGCTGGCGCTGGTGGCGTCGATTCCGTTCGGGCTCGGCTGGCTCGTGCTGGCCCCGGTCTTTGGCGGTTCGAGCTACGCCAGCTACGTCGACGTATTCGGCAAGCCGGAATAGCCACGAGGCTTCACGGCGCCGATGAATTTGGCGCGGGGATCGGGCAAGAGCGCCAGAATCGGTGTACTAAGCGTTCATCAGAATCGCCTGCCCCAATTCAACTCGTGTTGCAGCGTATTCTTCGAGGGAAACGCCCTTTTCGGCCGCCTCCCAGCCTTGCAGCAGCGCGGCCGCCCCGGCGGCAGGTCCCATTGGATGGGAGAAGACTGCCCGACCCGGAACAATGCCGAAATCCCGGCTTCCGAACAATTCGTAAAGTGGCCGCAACGAACCGGCCCATTGACTGCCGGCGGGAACCGGCAAGCTGGGTTTCAGATGGCCCATGGGTTCGACACAGGCCCGGTACGCCTGGATCACGTCCGTCGTCGAAGTGTGCATCCGGCTTCCGAGGCCCTGGTAGATCTGAGCGTCGAAACCGGCCAATCGCTGCAGCTTGGTGACCACCTTGAGATGCACGCCGAAGGTACGGTTCTGCGTGAATGGTGCGATGAAATCGAAGTGCGAAAACAGCGGCAACTGCCCCTTCTTGGCCAGTACGCGGACGATGCTCAATCCGGTGGTCATCCCGTTGATCATCACCGCGTTTGCATGATTTCGCACGGCGAAGTCGTACATTTCGGGCATGCGGTCCACCTCGTCGGTGATGTTCGTGAGGTAGATCTTCTTGCGCCCGGTCACCGTTTCCGCTTTGCGCCGCAGTTCGCCCAGCATGGCGCAGCGCTTCTCGAATGGATTGTCCGGCGTATCGCAGAGCAGTTCATCGTCCTTCGCGATATCCAGACCGCCCAGCCAGGCCTCGTACCCGAGGTCTGCAAACGGCGCCGTGGGCAGGCCGATGTTCGGTTTGATGACCCCCAGCATGAGCGGCCGGTGATACACGCCGAGCATGTCTCGTAGTCCGGCAATGCCGAAGCGCGGGCCATCAAAGTGTGCCAGGTACGAATCCGGGAAGTGGATGTCCATCAGCTTGATCGTTTGCATGCCGGGAGAATGGAAAGTGCCTTCCCCGCACAATCCGGTGATCAAATTGGGGATGCGCGGTCCGAAATTGCCGTGCGGGTACGCGATCTTGACCCACCACCCCTTCCGGGTCTGCTCTTCTTCGCCGGGATGGTCATCGTCCGCGAACAACTCGACCCGGGTGTTCGGTTCCACCGAGAGAACTTTCGAGGCGAACCGCTCACGAAAATCTTCGTCCACCCCCACCCTTTTCCATTGGGCGGTGGTCTGCTCCTGGCACAGATGGGCGGCAACCTCGAATGGATTCTCCGCGGTCTCGAAATAGTATTCGAGCGTGATGTAGTCATCCGGAGAGATGGCATAACTCTCCGCGTAGAACTTCCGAAAAGGGCTGTCCACCGGCAATGGGATCATTGTGCAGGTCTCCTGAGGTGCTTCGGATTGGTGTAGGCAGGATGCCGCGATGCGTTATTGCACGGGTATCTGGAACACCGGGACACCGAGGCGAGAGAGCTCGTGCGTCATCAAGGTGAAATCGGCCCGCGCGACGACTTCTTTCATACTCTGCCACAGATTGGCTTACAGGAAATTCGGGCTGGCGGTCAGCAGGTCCGTCAATGTGCCTGATCCCAGTTCGCTCCAACCCCGACATCTGCGACCAGCGGCACGGCGAGCTGCGCCACGCCGGCCATCAATGCGGGCAGCCGCAATCTGACCAGGTCCGTTTCGTCGTCCGGCACTTCCAGCACCAGTTCGTCGTGCACCTGCAGGATGAGCTTCGAGCGCACCCGATCCCGGTCGAGCCACCTTTGCACGGCAATCATCGCGAGCTTGATGAGATCGGCCGCGGTGCCCTGCATCGGGGCGTTGATCGCCGCCCGCTCCGCGCCTGCGCGGCGGGGTCCGCCGCCAGCGTTGATGTCGGGCAGCCACAGGCGGCGCCCGAACACCGTCTCGACATAGCCCTGCTCGCGCGCGAGTTCGCGCGTCCGCTGCATGTAATCGGCCACGCCGGGATAGCGAGCGAAGTATTTGTCGATGAACTGCTGGGCTGCGCCGCGTTCGATGCCGAGCTGCTGTGCCAGCCCGAAGGCGCCCATGCCGTAGATCAGTCCGAAATTCACCGCCTTGATGGTGCGGCGCTGATCGGTGCTGACCTCGGCCACCGGCACGCCGAAGATCTCGGCCGCCGTCGCGCGGTGGATGTCGGCGCCTTCGTTGAAGGCCCTGACCAGCGCCGGATCGCCGGAAAGGTGCGCCATGATGCGCAGCTCGATCTGCGAGTAGTCGGCGGATATCAGGACATGCCCGGGCGGCGCGATGAACGCCTCGCGGATGCGGCGACCCTCGGCCGTGCGCACGGGGATGTTCTGCAGGTTGGGATCCGACGACGCAAGGCGCCCCGTCACCGCGGTCGCCTGCGCGAACGTCGTGTGCACGCGGCCGGTCTCGCGATTGACCATCAGCGGCAGCTTGTCGGTGTACGTGGACTTGAGCTTGGCGAGGCTGCGATGCTGAAGCAGCAGCTTCGGCAGCGGATAGTCGGCGGCCAGCTCCTGCAGCACCTCCTCGTCGGTCGACGGCTGGCCCGTCGCCGTCTTCTTGATCGACGGCAGCTTCATCCGCTCGAACAGGATCTCGCCCAGCTGCTTGGGCGAAGCGAGGTTGAACGGCTGCCCGGCGAGCGCATACGCCTGCCGCTCGAGTTCCAGCACGCGCTCGCCGAGCTCGCGGCTCTGGATGCCCAGCAGCGCCGAATCGATCAGCACGCCCGTGCGCTCCATCCGGAACAGCACGTCGCGCACCGGCATCTCGAGCGCCGAGTAGACGTGCAGCAGTCCGGGCACCTGCGCGACGCGCGGATAGAGCGCATCGTGCAGCTGCAGCGTGATGTCGGCATCCTCGGCCGAGTACGCGGCCGCCGTGTCGATGTCGACCTGGTCGAAGCCGATCTGTTTCGCGCCCTTGCCGGCGACGTCCGCAAACGTGATCGTCTTCACGTCGAGATGCCGCCACGCCAGGCTGTCCATGTCGTGCGGCTTGTGCGATTCCAGCACGTAGGATTCGAGCAACGTGTCGTGCGCCACGCCTCTGACCGCGATTCCGTGATTCGCGAGCACGTGCTGGTCGTACTTGACGTTCTGGCCGAGCTTCGGGCGCGAATCGTCGTCGAACCAGGGCCCAAGGCGGGCGAGAACGGCCGCGATGTCCAGCTGGTCGGGCGCCCCCGGATAGCGGTGCGCGAGCGGGATGTAGCAGGCGTGGCCCGGGGCCGTGGCGAACGAAAGACCGACGATGCGCGCCGTCATCGGGTCGAGGCTCGTCGTCTCGGTGTCGAAACTCACGAGATCGGCGGCGGTGATGCGCGACAGCCAACGCTCGAAACTCGCCTCGTCGACGATGGTTTCGTAGTGGCGGGGCACTGGCGCAATCGCTTCCCGATCCGGCTCCTCCGCTGCCGCGAATGTTCGCGTGTCGGCGCGCGCCGCGCGGTCGGCGATCGATCCGGCGGCGTCGCCCGCCGGGATCCTGCCCGCGACGGCGTCCTTCAGCCAGCTCTTGAACTCGAAGCGTTCGTACAGCGATTTCAACCGGGACGGATCGATGTCCGAAATCGCGAGATCCCGCGGCGCAACCGGCAGCGCGCAGTCGGTCCTGACGGCGAGGAGCTTCCGCGCCTTCGGCAGCCAGTCGAGGGACTGGCGCAGGTTCTCGCCGACGACGCCGGGGATCTCCGCCGCGTGCGCGACGATCGCGTCGAGCGTGCCGTACTGGGCGAGCCACTTGGCCGCGGTCTTCGGCCCCACCTTGGGGACCCCCGGAACGTTGTCGACCGCGTCGCCGGTCAACGTGAGGAGGTCGAGCAACTGGTCGGCGCGCACGCCGAACTTGCGCACGACCCCCGGCAGATCGAGCGTCTCGTTGCTCATCGTGTTGACGAGCGTGATCCCCGGTCGCACCAGCTGCGCCAGATCCTTGTCGGACGTCGAGACGAGGCAGTCGATGCCGGCGGCGGCCGCCTGCGTGGCCAGGGTCGCGATGACGTCGTCGGCCTCGACCCCGTCGATCACGAGCAACGGCCAGCCCTGGGCGCGAACGAGCTCGTGCAGGGGCGCGATCTGCGCCGCGAGGTCGTCGGGCATCGGCGGCCTGTGGGCCTTGTATTCCGGGTACCACTCGTCGCGAAAAGTCTTGCCCGGCGCGTCGAACACGACGGCGAAATAGTCGGGCTTGCCGTCCTCCACCATTCGGCGCAACATCGCCAGCACCCCGCGCAGCGCGCCCGTCGGCTCGCCCTGCGACGTGCGCAGGTCCGGCAGCGCGTGAAACGCGCGATAGAGGTACGAAGACCCATCGACCAAGACGAGGAGTGGCATGATCCGAACCGGCAAGATTCCCGAACTCATCGACCCCCGCGCCATGTATACGACCAATGGCCAGGAGGCGTGGCGGGTGCTGGGGATTATGGCAGAGTTCGCCGCCGCGACCGAACGCCTACAGGGCGTGCGTCCGGCGGTCAGCATGTTCGGCAGCGCGCGCATCAAGCCGGGCAATCCGTTCTACGAAAAGACCGAGCGCATCGCGCGCCTGCTATCGGACGCCGGATTTGCCGTCATCTCCGGCGGCGGGCCCGGCCTCATGGAAGCCGCCAATCGCGGCGCCCACGCCGGCAAGTCGCCGTCGATCGGACTCAACATCCTGCTGCCGCGCGAGCAGGGCGGCAATGCCTACCAGGATGTCGAATTCGACTTCCGCTATTTCTTCGCCCGCAAGATGATGTTCGTGCGCTTCGCCTCGGCGTACATCGTCATGCCCGGCGGCTTCGGAACACTGGATGAACTTTCCGAATGCCTCACGCTGGTGCAGACCGGCAAGAGCCGGCGCATCCCGATCATCCTCGTCGGTGGCGAGTTCTGGCGCGGGCTCCTGGGCTGGATGCGCGAGAGCCTGGTCGGTCACGGTCTCATCCACGAGCAGGACCTCGAATTGATGCAGATCATCGAGGAACCCGAAGCCATCGTAAGCGCGATCTTCGATTTCTACGAGGGCCGCGGCTTCCAGCCGACCCGCACCGAGCGCGAAAAGATGCTGAATCTGTGACGCCGAAGCGCCCCTGGATCTGCGGTGAAAACGGCGGTGGGTCTGGTAAAATCGGGGCTCGATGACCGACTCTCCGCAATCCGCTCGTCCTGCGCTGCGCTGCGCGCCGCTGGTGCTCCTTGCCGCGGTGCTCCTGACCGGCTCCGCGCTCGGCCAGGCGCCGTCGGCAAGCAATGCGCTGCCGCCACCCAAGCTGGAGCCGCTGCCCGAAATCGCCGGGGATCCCGAACTCGAGCCTCAGGTCACGATCACGCGCAAGGATGGCGAAACCGTCGAGGAGGCGCGCGTGCAGGGACGCGTCGTCTGGATCAAGGTGACGCCGAGGCATGGCCGCCCGTACTTCCTGATCCCGGACGGCAGCGGGCAGATGTTCATTCGCCGCGACAATTTCGACAGCGGACTCAAAGTGCCCCTGTGGCTGCTGTTTTCGTTTTGAGCTGGCCTTCCACCCGCGGGCGGCGTGCCGCGCGCGCGACGTAATCAATCCGATGTCGGTCTACACCGCCGTATCCACTGCCGAACTCGAGGCATGGCTTCTCCGCTATGCGGTCGGGACGCTGGTCGAGCAGACGCCGATCGCGGCCGGCATCGAGAACACCAACTACTTCGTCACCACCACCAGGGGACGCTGGGTGCTGACGCTGTTCGAGCGCCTCCCGGCCGAGGAACTCCCGTTCTATCTCAACCTGATGGCGCACCTCGCGCGCGCCGGCGTTCCCTGTCCCGCGCCGGTGCCGGATCGAACCGGGGCATTTTTCAGCCTGCTCAACGGCAAGCCCGCGGGACTCGCGCAGCGCGTCGATGGCGGGCAGATCGTCACCCCAGATGTCCCACATTGCGCCGCGGTCGGCGATGCCCTCGCCCGCCTGCATCTCGCCGCGGAGAGTTATCGCGGGCGCCTTACCAACCGCCGCGGACCCGGATGGTGGCGGCAGGCCGCGCGCGCGGTGCGCCCCTTCCTCGACGACGGCCAAGTCGCGCTGCTCGCAGCCGAACTCAAGTTCCAGACCGGCTTCGGCAAGTCCGCGATGCCGCGCGGGGCCATCCATGGCGACCTCTTCTGCGACAACGTGCTGTTCGAAGGCAACCGGGTCGCCGGCATCATCGACTTCGGCTTCGCCGCCACCGATTTCTACGCCTACGACCTTGCGATCACCGTCAACGACTGGTGCATCGCCAAGGACGGCAGCGACCGCGGCGCGCTGGTCCCCGAACTCGTGGCGGCGATGATCGACGCGTATCAGGCGGCACGTCCGCTGTCGGGCACCGAGCGTGAGCAATGGCCTTCGCTGTTGCGCGCCGCCGCGCTGCGGTTCTGGCTGTCGCGGCTGTACGACCTCCATCTCCCGCGCCCCGGTGAACTCGTCCACGCGCACAATCCCGCGCATTTCGAACGCATCCTGCGCGATCGCGTCGCGCGTCCCCATCGTCTCGCCCGCGGCGGCGGAGGGGCATGATGAGCGAAACGAAACGCGAGATCACCTTTTCGCGCCACGAAGCGCGCCGCGGCGCGCTCTGGCTCCGGGATGCTTATGCGATGCTTTCGGCGCACCGCGTGCCCTGGCTCCTGCTGCTCCTCCTCTACTACCTCGTCGTCGGCGTCGTCGACCTCCTCCCGATCGTCGGTCAGTTCGGATTGCCGCTGCTGAAGCCCGTGTTCGCCGTCGGCTTCCTCGCCGCCGCCTGGAACCAGGAGCGCGGCGGAGTCCCGGAACTGAAATTCCTGTTCCAGGGCTTTCGCGCCAATCTCTGGGCGCTGCTGCCGCTGGGCGCATTCCTGCTGATCGGAATCTCGGTGTCCGTGCTGGCGACGTCGCTGGTCGACGGCGGCAAGCTGGTGGAGGTTCTGTCGGGCCGTCTGAAGCTCGACGAGAGCCTGCTCGCCACCGGCGAGATGCAGCTCGGGATGCTGTTCGCCGCGCTGCTCGCGCTCCCGGTCATGCTGGCGCTGTGGTTCGCGCCGGCGCTCGTCGTCTTCCATGGCTGCAGCGCCGCGGAGGCGCTCGCGGTCAGCCTCCGTGCCGCCATAGCCAACTGGAGGCCGATCGCCGTCTACGCCACGCTGGTGTTCGTCTTCGGCGGCCTGCTTCCGGGCATCGCCACCGCGATCGTTGCCGCCATCGTGCCGGCCGAGTTCGCGCTGATCGTGGCGGTCGCCTTCCTGCTTCCGTATGTGTTCCTGTTCGTCGCCACGCTGCACGTTTCCGATTACGTGAGCTACCGCGACGTGTTCCACGCCGGGGAACGCATCGACGGCTCGCAGGCGACGCCACCGTAGCGCGCTTCATCGGCCCGACCGGCGCTCATGCCGGCTCGAGCTTCGCGTACTCGAGGGCGAGCCATTTGGCGCCCACGTCGCGGAAATTCACCTGCACGCGGGCATCGCCTCCACGCCCCTCGGCATCGATGATGACGCCCAGCCCGAACTTGGCGTGCCGCACCGATTGTCCGATGCGCCAGCCCGGTCCCCGTGGTGTCTCGCCGCGTAACGGAGCGGAGGCGAGCGCAGCCTCGTGCCGCGGCGGGACCGGCGCCGCACGCGCGCCCCATTCGGACGCATCGACGTCGACCGCGATCGCATGCGAACGCTGCCGGCGCGGCGACAACCACTGCACGAGATCGCGTGGCAATTCGTCGAGAAAGCGCGACGCGACGTGATAGCGCACCTGCCCGTGCAGCATCCGGCTCTGCGCGAGCGTGAGGTAGAGCCGCCGTTTCGCGCGCGTGATCGCCACGTACATCAGCCGCCGTTCCTCTTCGACGCCGTTCGCTTCCGCCGCGCTGTTCTCGTGCGGGAACAATCCCTCCTCCAGCCCGGTGACGAACACCGTGTGAAACTCGAGCCCCTTCGCCGAGTGCACGGTCATGAGCTGCAGCGCCGGCCGGCCTTCTGCCTCCTGCGTGTCGCCCGCTTCCAGCGCCGCGTGGGCGAGGAACGCGGTCAGCGGATCGACCGCCCCCGTCTCCGCGGTCTCGCCATCCGACGTGCCCGAGGCAATCGGCGCATCGACGGCGAGATCGGCCTCGCGCAGGAAGCCGGTTGCGGCGGTGACGAGTTCGTCGAGATTGTCGAGGCGGTCCTGCCCGTCTCGCTCGGCCTTGTAATGCGCGGCAAGGCCGGAGGCGGCGAGCACGTGCTCCACGGCTTCGGGCAGCGGCAGGCCGGCGGTCGTCGCGCGCATCGCATCGATCAGCTTGACGAAGGCGGCGAGGCTCGCCCCGGCCTTGCCACCCACGCCCCCCGCGCGCGCGGCCTCCCACAGGCTCGAATCCTGACCGCGCGCTGCGTCCTGCAGCGCTTCCAGCGAGCGGGCGCCGATGCCGCGCGGCGGAAAGTTGACGACACGCAGGAACGCGCCGTCGTCGCCGCTCGCCGCCAGCAGCCGCAGGTAGGCAAGCGCGTGCTTGACCTCCGCGCGCTCGAAGAAACGCATGCCGCCGTAGACGCGATACGGAACCCCGGCGTTGAAGAGCGCGTGCTCGATGACCCGCGACTGGGCGTTCGAACGATAGAGGACCGCGACCTCCGACAGCATGAGGCCATCGGCGGCGAGGCCCTTGACGATGTCGACGATGAACGCGGCCTCGTCGATGTCCGAAGGACATGCCACCGCACGCACCGGGTCGCCCTTGGCATCGGCCGTCCACAGGTTCTTGCCCAACCGCGTCGGGTTGTTGCGTATCAGAGCGTTCGCGGCGTCGAGGATGTGGCCGTGCGAGCGATAGTTCTGCTCGAGCTTGATGATGCGCACCGGCATGCCGGGGCGGGAGAAATCACGCTCGAAGTGCTGCATGTTGGCGACATTGGCGCCGCGGAACGCGTAGATCGACTGGTCGTCGTCGCCGACGGCGAACATCGCCGTGTGCGTGCCGGAGAGAAGCCCGAGCCACCGGTACTGCAGAACGTTGGTGTCCTGGAACTCGTCGACCAGCAGATGCGAGAACCGGCGGCGGTAGTGCTCTCGCAGCGCGTCGCTTCCGGCCAGCAGTTCGAAGCTTCTCAACAGCAGTTCGGCGAAATCCACGACCCCTTCGCGCTGGCACATCGCCTCGTAGAGCGCGTAGTACTCGACCAGCCGGCGCGTGAAGTCGTCGCCCGCCTCGACCTGGTTCGGCCGCCTGCCTTCCTCCTTGGCGCCGGCGATGAACTGCTGCAGCTGGCGCGGCGGGAAGCGCTCGTCGTCGATGCCGTGCGCCTTGACCATCCGCTTGACGAGGCCGAGCTGATCCTGCGTGTCGAGGATCTGGAACAGCTGCGGCAGATTCGCGTCGCGAAAATGCGCCCGCAGCATGCGGTTGCACAGGCCGTGAAAGGTGCCGACCCACATGCCGCGAATGTTGACCGGCGTCAGCGCACCGAGGCGCGTCAGCATCTCCTTCGCGGCCTTGTTGGTGAAGGTGACCGCCAGCACCGACAGCGGTGAAGCCTGCCCGGTGGCGAGCAACCAGGCAATCCGGGTCGTCAGCACCCGCGTCTTGCCGCTGCCTGCACCCGCGAGGATCAGCGCCGACTCGTGCGGGAGCGTCACGGCCTCGAGCTGTTCCGGATTGAGATTGGCGAGCAGCGGTGTCGACATGGCCTGCAGGGGGCGAAGAGGGGCGGGAGGACCGCGGGCGAAGGGAACGGCTTGGCGCGGAGAAAGCGGATTATACGGGCGGCAATGCCACCTTCGGGCGCTATAATTCGCCGGCTCCCGCTCCACACACGCGCCGTCCGACGTCGCCCCGCCCATGCCACCGAATCCGAAAGCCGCTCCACAAGCCAATTCGGCAACGACACGCGCGTTCGTGCAGTGGATTCGCTCGGCGGCGCCGTACATCTACACGCTGCGCGGCAAGACGCTGGTGATCGCATTCGGCGGCGAAGTGGTCGCCGACGACACCTTTCTCGGCATCGTCCACGACCTCAATCTGCTGCACAGCCTCGGCATGCGGCTGGTGGTGGTCCACGGCTCGCGGCCGCAGATCGAGGCCATCCTCGCCCAGCAGGACATCGAGAACCGCTACGCCTTCGGCCTGCGCATCACCGATGCCGAGACGATGGATTGCGTGCTCGAAGCCTCGGGGCAGGTAAGAAGCCGCATCGAGGCGATGCTCTCGCTGGGCATCGCCAATTCGCCCATGGCCGGGGCGCGCATTCGCGTGTCGTCCGGCAACTTCCTCACCGCCAAGCCGATGGGCGTCGTCGACGGCACCGACATGCAACTGACCGGCGAAGTCCGCCGCGTCGACACCGACGCCATCCACCAGCGCCTCGACGACGGCGACATCGTGCTGATCTCGCCGCTGGGTTATTCGCCGACCGGCGAGATCTTCAACCTCACGCTCGAGGAAGTCGCCACGCAGGTCGCCGTCCGGCTCGGCGCGCACAAGCTCGTGTTCCTGATGGAGACCGAGGGCGTGCGCAACAGCCGCAGGCAGCTGCTGACCGAGTTGTCCACCCGCGACGCCGAGGCGCTGCTCGAGTCCTCGGGCAGCCGCTTGCCTCCCGATGTCCGGCATTACCTGCCCTGCGCCGTGCGCGCCTGCGACAACGGCGTCAAGCGCTCGCACCTCATCGGCCGCCACCTCGACGGCGCGCTGCTGCTCGAGCTCTTCACCCGCGACGGCGTGGGCACGATGGTCGCCGCCGCGCCGCTCGCCAACCTGCGCAGCGCGACCATCGACGACGTCGGCGGCATCCTGCAGATCATCGAGCCGCTCGAGGGTCAGGGCGTGCTGGTGCGTCGTTCGCGCGAGCGGCTGGAGATGGAGATCGAGCGCTTCGTCGTCGTCGAGCACGACGGCGCCGTGATCGGCTGCGCGGCGCTCTACGCGTTCCCCGAGGAGAAGGTCGGGGAACTGGCCGCGCTGGCCGTGCACCCGGATTTCCGGCGCGAAGGCTACGGCGAGGCGCTGGCGCAGGAGATCGAGACGCGCGCGCGCAAGCTGAAGCTCACCGACCTCGTCGTGCTGACGACGCGTACCGCGCAGTGGTTCCTCGAGCGCGGGTATCGCAACGCGACCATCGCCGATCTGCCCAGGCAGAAGCAGGCGCTCTACAACTACCAGCGCAAGTCGCAGGTCTATCGCAAGAAACTGTAGGAGTCAGACATGGCACGAACCGTCCACTGCGTCAAACTCGGTCGCGACGCCGAAGGGCTCGACCTTCCGCCCTATCCCGGAGCGCTTGGCAAGCGCATCTACGAGAGCGTCTCCAAGGAAGCCTGGCAGGCATGGCTGCGCCATCAGACGATGCTCGTCAACGAGAACCGCCTGTCGCTCGCCGACGCGCCGGCGCGAAAATGGCTGGCCGAGCAGATGGAGAACCACTTCTTCGGCGCCGGCGCGGAGATGCCGCAGGGCTACGTTCCACCGAAGGGGTAGCGCCGCGAACGGTCAGACGCCGTTCGCCGCAAGCCACGCAATCGCGCGCTTCCAGCCGTCCTCGGCCGGTTCCTTGCGATAGCCCGGCCGATAGTCGGCGTGGAACGCGTGCGGCGTGTCCGGGTAGATCACGAACTCGTTCCTGACACCCGCGGCAGTCAGCGCATCGCGCATCTGCAGCACCGTGCCGCTCGGAATGCCGGTATCCGCACCCCCGTAGAGTCCCAGCACCGCGGCCCTGATCCGCGGCGCGATGTCGAGCGCGGTCTCGTCGCCCGCGTGATACGGGCGGTTGGTGGGGCCGTACCAGGCGACAGCGGCCTTGAGTCGCGGATTGTGCCCCGCGTACATCAGCGTCGTGCGACCACCCCAGCAGAAACCGGTGACGCCGAGGCGCGCCGTGTCGCCCTCTCCGGATGCCTTCGCGTAGTCGACGCAGGCATCGAGGTCGGCCATCACCTGCTCGTCCGACACCTTCGATACGATCTCTCTGATGAGCGTCGGGATGTCGCTGATCCTGGACGGATCGCCCTGCCGCGCATACAGCTCGGGGGCGATGGCGAAATAGCCGAGCTTCGCGAGACGGCGACAGACGTCCCTGATGTACTCGTGCACGCCGAAGATTTCCTGCACGACGAGGATCACGGGGAAGCCGTTCCCCGATGCCGGCATCGCGCGGTACGCCGGCATGTCGCCGCCCTTCGCCGGCACCTTGACCTCGCCGGCGACGAGCCCGTCCGCCGGCGTGGCGATCGTCAGCGCAGTCACCGGCATCAGCCCGGGTTCAGGCTTCGGCGACGATTTCGCCGCCGAGGACTGTAACGCGAACCCGGCCCTGGAGCTCACGCCCGAGGTACGGCGTGTTCCTGCCCTGACTCCGCAAGGCCGCGGGCGCGACGACCCAGTTCGCATCGGCATCGAACACGCACACGTCGGCGACCTCGCCGACGGCGAGGCCGCCGGTCCCCCGCCCGAGCACCGCGGCCGGCCGCGAAGTGATCCTGGCCAGCGCGGCGGCAAGCGGCAGTTTCTCCTCCGCGGCCCACTTCAGCGTCAAGGGCAGCAGGAGTTCGAGTCCGGTCGCTCCGGGCTCGGATTCGCCGAAGGGCAGCTGCTTCGCGTCGTCGTCGACGGGCGTATGGTCGGAGCAGATGAGATCGATCGTGCCGTCGGCGAGCCCCTCGCGCAATGCCGTGCGGTCCCGCGTGGAGCGCAACGGCGGCACCAGGTGGCACTGGGTGTCGAACCAGCCGATGTCGACATCGCAGAGGTGGATGTGGTGGACGCCGACGTCGCAGGTGACCGGCAGGCCTTCCTTCTTCGCCTCGCGCACCATCGCGACGCCCTGCGCGGACGAGAGTCGGCACAGGTGAACCGCCACCCCCGTCTCGCGCATCAGCGCGACGATCATCGCCAGCGCAATCGCCTCTGCCGAGGCCGGCATCGCCGGCAAGCCCAGCCGCGTCGCCACTTCGCCGTCGTGCGCAACGCCGCCCCGGCCCAGCCAGGAATCCTGCGGCCGCAGCCACACGCGATGCCCGAAGGTGGCCGCGTACTGCATGGCACGCAGCAGCACCTGCGTATCGGTGAGCGGCGCTTCGGCCTGCGAGAATGCCACGCAGCCGGCCTCGGCGAGTTCGCCCATCTCGGTGAGTTCGCCACCCGCGAGCCCGATCGTCAGCGCCCCGATGGGGTAGACGTGCGCAAGATTGAGGACGCGCGCGCGGTGCTTCAGCATTTCGACGAGCCCGGGCTCGTCCAGCGGCGGATCGGTGTCGGGGGGGCAGGCGAGGCTCGTGACACCGCCCGCAGCCGCGGCACGCAGTTCGGACTCGAGCGTCGCCTTGTACTCGAACCCCGGCTCGCGCAGCCGCGCCGACAGATCGACGAAGCCGGGGCACACGACAAGGCCGCGCGCATCGACGACTCGCGCTGCGACGAAGCCCGGCGGCGCCGCGCCGATCGCCGCGACCTTCCCGCCGGCGACGTATACCGACGCGATGCGGTCGATGCCGTTGGCGGGATCGATCAATCGTCCGTTGCTGATCTCGAGGTTCATGTCCGGTATCTGTCCGACAAGTGGAACGGGTGGCGCATCAGTTCCCGGCGACGATGCTCATCACCGCCATCCGCACCGCGATGCCGAAAGTCACCTGCGGCAGGATCACCGCGTGGTCGCCGTCGGCCACCGCGGAGTCGATTTCCACGCCACGGTTCATCGGCCCCGGATGCATGACGATGGCGTCGGGCTTCGCGAGCGCGAGTTTCGCCGGCGTGAGGCCGTAATGCTTGAAGTACTCGCCGGCCGAAGGCAGCAGCGCGCCTTTCATCCGCTCGTTCTGCAGCCGCAGCATGACCACGACATCGCAGCCGCTGATGCCCTCGCGCATGTCGTGGCAGACGCGCACCCCCAGCGAACTCATCGCGGTCGGCAGCAGCGTCTGCGGCCCGACGGCGCGCACTTCGGTCGTGCCCATCGTCGTCAGTCCGTGGATCAGCGAGCGGGCGACGCGCGAATGCAGGATGTCGCCGACGATCGCCACCGTCAGGCCCGGAAACGCCTGCTTGTAATGGCGGATGGTGAACAGGTCGAGCAGTCCCTGCGTCGGGTGCGCGTGCCTGCCGTCGCCGGCATTCACGACGTGGACGTGGCCGCGCCCGGTGCGGTTGAGATGGGAGGCGATGAGATGCGGCGCGCCCGACTGCGCATGGCGAACGATGAACATGTCGGCATTCATCGCGACCAGGTTGTCGACGGTGTCGAGCAGCGTCTCGCCCTTGGTCGTCGACGAAGCGCCGATGTTGAGGTTGATGACGTCGGCGGACAACCGCTTGGCGGCGATCTCGAACGTCGTTCGCGTCCGCGTGGAGTTCTCGAAGAAGAGGTTGAAGACCGAACGCCCGCGCAGCAGCGGCACCTTCTTGACGTCGCGCTCGGCGATCGACGTGAACGGCCTGGCGGTGTCGAGAATGTGGCGGATCACCTCGGCGGGAAGCCCCTCCAGCGTCAACAGGTGGGTGAGTTCGCCGTTGGCGTTGAGCTGCGGATTATGCATGGCGGGTGCCCTGAGCGTCTTCGGCGCACAGCGAGAGGCGGCCGTCGCCGTCGCGGGCGAGCACGACGGAAAGATCGCCGGCAACGACGAGGCGCGCGCCGACGTAGGTGGCCTCGATCGGCAGTTCGCGCCCTCCCCGGTCGACGAGCACGGCCAGCTCGATGCGCGCGGGGCGGCCGTAGTCGAAGAGTTCGTTGATCGCGGCGCGCACGCTGCGCCCGGTATAGAGGACGTCGTCGACCAGCACGATCGATGCCCCCTCGATCTCGAACGGCAGCTGCGTCGCCTTGATCTCGGGCTTCAGGCCCTTGCGCGCATAGTCGTCGCGGTAGAACGAGGCGTCGATGTAGCCGACCGGATGGTCGCCGGGAATCGCGGCCGCAAGGCGTTCGGCGAGCCACGCGCCGCCCGAGTAGATGCCGACGAAGCGCGCATCGAAGGCAACGGCTCCGCGCATGCGTTCCACCAGTTCGGTCAACGTGCTTTCGGCATCGGGCAGGCTCACGACAGGCTTTCGGTTGCGATGGGAGTATCGAAGAAGGACTGCAGGATCAGCTGGGCGGCAACGGCATCGCGAACCTCGCGACGCGCGGCAGCTCGGACCCCGCCATCGGCCAGTGCGGCTTCTGCGGCGAGCGTCGTATAGCGCTCGTCGCAACGCCGCACCGGCAGCTCGAAGCGCCCCTCGAGCTGCCGCGCGAACCGCTCGGCGCGCGCCGTCATCCCGTGCTCGGCGCCGTCGCTGTGAGTCGGTCGTCCGACGACGAGCAGGCAGGGCTGCCATTCGGCGATGAGCGCGGCAATCGCCGCGAATCGCGCAGCATTCGCTTCCGCGTCTATGGTGTGCAGCGGATGGGCCACGCGCGTCAAGGTATTGCCGAGGGCGACGCCGATCCGCCGCGTGCCAAAGTCGAAAGCGAGCACGGTGCCTGCCCCGATCGTCTCGCCGGCGGCTCCGCTCGCCACAGGTCAGGCGTGTCCGACCGCATCGGACAGGCGCGACAAGTCGATGCCGAGAAGCCGCACCGCGGCGGGCAGGCGCTCCGCGACGGGCGTATCGAAGACGACCGATGCGTCGGCTTCGACAGTGAGCCACGCATTCTGGGCGATCTCCTCTTCGAGCTGGCCCGCCGACCAGCCTGCGTATCCCAGCGAGATGAACACATCCTTCGGCCCGGTCCCGCTCCCCAGGGCCTCGAGCACGTCTTTCGACGTCGTGAGCCCGATGTCATCGGTGACGGCGAGCGTCGATTGCCAATTGCCCAGCGGCCGATGCAGCACGAATCCGCGATCGGTCTGGACGGGGCCCCCGAAGTGCACCGGCCTGGCGCGCAGATCCTGGTCGGCGAGCGACAGGTCGACCTGCTCGAACAGCGCAGACAGCGTCATGTCGGTGGGCCTGTTGACGACGATGCCAAGCGCGCCGTCGGCGTTGTGCTCGCACACATAGGTGAGCGTGCCGGCAAAATTGGGATCGGCCATCGCCGGCATGGCAATGAGAAAGTGGCACGTGAAGTTGGCGGTCGAACCAGCCATGGGGCTCAATTGTAATCGCCGGACCGTCTCGGCACAATTGACGGGGGATTTCCGTTGACGACCGTTTCCAGGCCGCGATCCGCCATGCTTCCTTCTCGCCACCGCTCTCTGTGCGAATGCGCCGCCAGGTTGTTCGCCGGCTTGACCTGCGCCATAGCCGCCGCCCCCGCGATTGCCGGTCTCGTGGTGATGCACGGCTTCGCCGATCTCACCAGCGCATTGGTCTGGATTCAGGCCGATGCGCCGGGCACGATCGCGGTCGCCTGGCGGCCCGACGGCGAGTCGGCCGACCGCCGCCTCGAACTGTCGGCGATCGCAGCCGACGACAACGTCGTCGTCGCGCGACTCACGGGCCTGCAACCGGGGCTTGGGGCGACCTACCGGATCGACGCCGGCAACGAGTGGCGCGAGGGGTCGGTGCGGGCGCAACCCTTCTGGAGCAAGCAGGCCGACGCAGCGCCGCTCGCCATCGCGCTCGGCTCCTGCTTCTTCCTGGGCGATGCCAATCCGCTGTGGGCAAATCGCGGCTACGCGGCGGAATTCGAGATCTTCGACGCGATTGCCGCCGCAAAGCCCGACGTCATGCTCTGGCTGGGCGACAACGTCTACCTGCAGCGTCCGGATTTCCAGGACCCCGCGTCGATGGCGATGCGCTACCGCCGCCAGCGCGGGTACGTGCCGCTGCAGCGACTGCTGACGGCGGCACCGCAGCTCGCGATCTGGGACGACCACGACTACGGCCCGAACGACAGCGACACTTCCTACGTGCTGAAGGGCGAGACGCTCAAGCTCTTCCAGCGCTACTGGCCGAATGTGCACCACGGACTGCCCGATGTGCCCGGCAGCTTCGGCTTCGCTCAATTCGGCGATGTGCTGTTCTTCCTGCTCGACGACCGCTATTACCGGTCGCCCAACCGCTGGCCCGACGGAGCGGACAAGACGATGTTCGGGCAGCGTCAGCTCGAATGGCTCAAGCAGGCACTGACGTCGGCGCCGAAGGCGAGCATCAAGATCATCGCCGGCGGCAGCCAGTTCTGGAACCGGGTCAGCCGTTTCGAGGGCTGGCACCAGTTCGGCACCGAACAGCGGGCTTTCGCCGACTGGCTCGTCGCGCAACGGATCGACGGCGTCATCTTTCTCTCCGGCGACCGGCACTTCGGCGAACTGCTCCGTATCGAGCGCCCGGGCACCTATCCGCTGTACGAGTTCACGTCGAGCCCGCTGACCTCGCGCCCGCCCGCCCGGATCGACAACGCCGAGAAAGCCAATCCGGACCTGGTCGCCGGCACGCTGGCCGCGAAGCGGCAGTTCGGGATGATCCGCGTGACGGGCAACGGCGGCGACCGCGCGATCGCGCTCGAGAGCTACGACAGCCAAGGCGCGCTGCTCTGGCGGCACGAACTGCGCGCCCGCGAATTGCGCACGCCCCCCGCCACGAAGGCCACACCGTGACCGGCATCCGCCACGACCGCGCCCTGGTGTGGTTTCGCCGCGACCTGCGCGACTTCGACCACGCCGCGCTCCACCACGCACTGAAGAGCTCGCGGCAGGTCTACTGCGCGTTCGTCTTCGATCGCGAGATCCTCGACCTGCTGCCCTCGCCGCGGGACCGGCGCGTCGAGTTCATCCGCGCGTCGGCGATCGAACTCGACGCCGCGCTGCGCGCGCGTGGGGGCGCGCTGATCGTCCGCCATGCTGCCGCGCGCGAGGCCATCCCGCGCCTCGCGGCGGAACTCGCAGTCGACGCCGTCTACTGCAATCACGACTACGAACCGGCGGCGCGCGACCGCGATGCCGCGGTTGCGCGCGCGCTGGCGGACATAGGCGTCGCGCTGCAAACGTTCAAGGACCAGGTGATCTTCGAACGCGATGAGGTGCTGTCGCAATCGGGCCGCCCGTTTTCGGTGTTCACGCCCTACAGGAACGCCTGGCTGAAAGCGCTGACGCCGGCGCAGCTTGCGCCCTGCGCCGTCGATTGCCATGCCGGCGCACTGGCCCGCGCACCCCGGAAGATCACCGGATCCTGTCCGTCGCTCGAGGCGATGGGTTTCGCGCCTGCCGGTCTCGCGCAACTGCCGGTGAGGCCGGGAATGACCGGCGGCGCCGCGCTGTACGCCGACTTTCGCGATCGCATCGAAGCCTATCGCGAAGCGCGCGACTTTCCCGCCGTCAAGGGTCCGTCATACCTGTCGGTGCACCTGCGCTTCGGGACCGTATCGGTGCGCGAACTGGCGCGGTTTGCGCATGCGCGTTCGCTGGAAGCGGACGGCGCCGGTGCTGCCACCTGGCTGTCGGAACTCATCTGGCGCGATTTCTACGCGCAGATCCTCTGGCATCACCCGCGCGTCGTCGGGCACGCCTTCAGGCCCGAGTACGACACGCTCGTCTTTCCCAGCGATCCGCGGCGCTACGCCGCGTGGTGCGCCGGACAGACCGGCTATCCGATCGTCGACGCTGCGATGCGGCAGCTCAACGCCACCGGCTACATGCACAACCGGCTGCGGATGATCGCGGCGAGCTTCCTGGTCAAGGATCTGCTGATCGACTGGCGCCAGGGCGAACAGTACTTTGCCGACACGCTGATCGACTTCGACCTCGCGTCGAACAGCGGCGGCTGGCAGTGGGCCGCGTCGACGGGTTGCGACGCGCAGCCGTACTTCCGCATCTTCAATCCGGTCACGCAGTCGGAGCGCTTCGATCCCGACGGCAGGTTCATCCGTCGCTACGTGCCGGAGGTCGCGGCGCTGGGCGCGAACGAGATCCACGCGCCCTGGCTCGTCGCACCGGCGGTCCAGCAAGCCAAAGGCGTGGTCGTCGGCCGCGATTACCCGGCGCCGATTGTCGACCACGCGGTAGCGCGCGGGCAGGCGCTAGCGCTATTCCGCACCGCGAGGGGCGATCCCGCGCAATGAAGACGCTCCGAAAATTGATGTAGGGGCGGCTTCAACCGCGAATGCACTGGCGAGGCCGCCATTCGCCGCTGAAGCCGCCCCTGCATGCGTTCAGATTGCTTTGCGCGGGGTCACTCCTCCTCGTGCTTGCGATGCTTCTGGAACTCGGTGACCAGCTGCTGCTGCAGCATCGGAGGCGCAGGCTCGTAGTGCGACAGCTGCATCGTCCACGAACCGTGGCCGCCCGTCACCGACTTCAGGCGCGCCGAATAGCCTTCGAGCTCGACCAGGGGCGCCAATCCGGTGATGGCGAGCATGCCCGGTTGCAGACCCTTGGTGCCTGTCACCTGGCCGCGACGCGACGAAAGATCGCCGGCAATGTCGCCGGTGTTCGCCTCGGGACAGACGATCTCGACGTTGACGATCGGCTCCAGCACGGTGGGCTTTGCCTTTTCGACGGCGTCCAGGAAGGCCTTCTTGCCGGCCGAAACGAAGGCCACTTCCTTCGAGTCGACCGGATGGTGCTTGCCGTCGTAGACGATGACGCGCACGTCCTGCATCGGGAAGCCGGCGATGGCTCCGGTGGCCAGTACCTGCTCGACGCCCTTCTGCACTGCGGGCAGGAACTGGTGCGGGATGACGCCCCCCTTGGTGTGGTCGAGGAACTCGAAGCCCGCACCGCGTTCGCGCGGCTCGACCTTGAGCGACACCTCGCCGAACTGTCCCGCCCCGCCGGTCTGCTTCTTGTGGCGGTGGAAACCGTCGGCGTTGCCCATGATGGTTTCGCGATACGGGATGCGCGGCGGACGGGTGTCGATCTCCAGCTTGAACTGGTTGGACATCCGCTCGAGGATCGAACGCAGGTGCAGGTCGCCCAGCGCGCGCAAGACGGTCTCGTTGGTGATGGAGTCGTGCTCGACGACGATCGTCGGGTCCTCGGCAATCATCCGGTGCAGCACGTCGGAGATGCGCTGCTCGTCGCCGCGCTTCTTCGGCGTGATCGCAACGCCGTGCATCGGCGTCGGGAACTCGAGCGGGCGCATGTGGATCTGGTCCTCGTCGTGCGAATCGTGCAGCACGCAGTCGAACTCGATCTCGTCGACCTTGGCCACCGCTGCGATGTCGCCGGGAACCGCCTTGTCGATCTCGACGTTCTTGCTTCCCTGCAGCATGAACAGGTGCCCGACCTTGAACGGCTTGCGGCTGTCGCCGATATAGAGCTGCGTGTCCTTGGTCACCGTGCCCTGATGCACGCGGAACACGCCGAGCTTGCCGACAAAGGGGTCGACGACGACCTTGAACACGTGCGCGAGGACGTGCCTGGACGGATCGGGCTCGGAACGGAATTCCTCGATCGCGTCGCCGCTGCCCTTGTAGAAGAGCGGCGGGTTGCCCTCGGAGGGATTGGGTGCGAGCTTGACGAGCACGTTCAGCAGCTCGTCGACTCCGGCGCCGGTGCGCGCCGAGACGAAACACACCGGAATCAGGTGCCCCTCGCGCAGCGCCTTCTCGAACGGCGCGTGCAACTGCTCGGGCGATATTTCGTCGCCCTGCTCGAGGTACTTGGACATCAATTCCTCGTCGACCTCGATCACCTGGTCGACGAGCGCCTGGTGCGCCGCTGCCACCGACGAGAAGTCCGCGTCGCCGGAAGGATTGAAGAAGCAGTCGACGACCCGCTTGCCGCCGTCGGCCGGCAGGTTGATCGGCAGGCACTCCCTGCCGAACATCGTCTGCACCGCGGCGAGCACTTGCGGCAAGTCGACGTTCTCGGCATCGATCTTGTTGATGACGATCAGCCGGCACAGCTTGCGCTTGCCCGCCCAGTCCATCATCCGCGAGGTGATCATTTCCACGCCCGAGGAGGCGCTGACCACGCAGGCAATCGTTTCGACGGCATCGAGCGCGCCGATCGCCTGGCCGATGAAATCGGGGAATCCCGGCGTGTCGACGAGGTGGACGCGCGTGTCCTGGGTGTCGAGGTGCAGCAGCGACGAACGCAGCGAATGCAGGTACGACTTCTCCATCGCGTCGAAATCGCTGACCGTCGTGCCGCGCTCGACGGTCCCGGCTTCCTTGATCGCTCCCGCCTTCAACAGAAGGGCCTCGGCAAGCGTGGTCTTGCCCGAGGCCCCCTGGCCCACCAGTGCGACTGTACGGATATTGCTTGTGGCGTAACTCGCCATGCTCCCTCCTCAGTGATGATGCCGATCGGTCATGCCGACAATCTATACCCGCCCGCCGAACACGCCTAGTGAGTTAGGTCAATGACGCGGCAGGGCGCCTCGTGCCCCGCGCTGACCTTGCACTGCGGCCCGGCGGAGCGTCCCGCCCGAACAGCCTGCAGATAAACCAAAGCCTGATCAAGGAATTACGGCGCCTCGGGGCGCGTCCTGCGACGGTGCTTCATCCCGCGTACCAGAGCACCGCGAAGAAATGGCAAACGCTGCCCGCGACCACGAACAGGTGCCAGACGAAATGCCCGAACTTGAGCTTCGAATCGGTGGCGAAGAACGCGACGCCTGCCGTATAGCAGAGCCCGCCGGCGACCAGCAGCGCAAGTCCCGTCGGCGCCATTCGTTCGGCCAGCGGCACCGCGGCGATCACGGCCAGCCAGCCCATCGTCAGGTACAGCCCGGTCGACCACCAGGGATGGCGCAATCGATCGAAGGCCTTGAGCAGAACACCGGTCACCGCGATGCCCCAGACCAGGCCGAGCAGCGTCCAGCCCCAGACTCCCTGCAGCACGCCCAGCGTGAAGGGCGTGTAACTGCCGGCAATGAACAGGTAGATGGCGCTGTGATCGACACGAACGAGGATGCGCTTGGCGCGGCCGTGCGGCATGGCGTGATAGAGCGCCGACGCGAGGTAGAGCAGCACCATCGTCGTCGAGAACACGCTGGCGCCGATGACATTGGCCGCACTCCCGTGGCGCGCCGACGTGTAAAGCAGAACCGGCATCGCCGCGGCCGCCGCCAGCAGGCCGAAGCCGTGCGAAAGGCTGTTGGCCAGCTCTTCGCCCCAGGTTTGCGGTCGATTGGCGAAAGCGCTCACCGGACTCCCTTCGTGCCGGGAACGAAGGCATTCGCGCCCGCCACGCGCGGCACGAAGAGCTTGACGCCTCCCTTCACCGGCGAGCCGAAGTGCTCGTCCGCGCGCAGGTATCGCCATTGGCCGACCGGCAGGTTGCCCAGCAGCACGCTGCCGACGCGCACGCGCTTCAGGCCCGTCACCTTGAGTTCGACCAGTTCGCACATCCGGCGTATCTGCCGCTTCTTTCCCTGGCGCAGGACGAAGCGAAGCTGATCCTCGTTCTGCCACGACACCTTGGCCGGCTTCAGCGCCTCGCCGTCGAGGGACAGGCCGAAATTGAGGAGCGCGAGACCCTCACGGGAGAGCCGGCCTTCGACGCGAACCAGATACTCCTTTTCGATGCGCGAGTCCTCGCCGATCAGCTCCTTGGCGATCCGGCCGTCCTGCGTGAACACGATGAGACCGGTGGAGTCGATGTCGAGGCGTCCTGCCGGCGCGAGCCCACGCATGTGGGCGGGCGAGAACGTCCGTGGCGCGCGGGGGTCGACCCAGCGTGTGGCCTCGGCGATCAGCTTCGACGCCGGCTGGTGGCCATCCTCGGCCTGGCCGGAAACATAACCGATCGGCTTGTGCAGCAGGATCGTCACCCGACCGACCTGCTCGTCCGTCGCCGCCCGCGCCAGCGTGATGACTTGCGCCGGGTCGACGCGCGTGCCCAGCTCGGTCACCCGCACGCCATCGACAAACACGAGGCCGCGCTCGATGAATTCATCGGCTTCCCGGCGCGAGCAAAGCCCGCGCTCGGACATCAGTTTGGAAACCCGGATCCTTCCGGCGTCGTCGGTCATCGCATTGGTGGAGCGCTCAATCCTCCATTTTGCCAGTGTTTGCCGGCGCATGCCCGACGACCGCACTGCGCGGGCCGTCGCAGCGACGACCGCACTCAAGTGGCCAACGAAAGCATTTCGCGCAGATTCCGGATGAGCTCCTCTTCCTGATAGGGCTTGCCCAGGTAGAGGTCGACGCCGAGCTCGCGTGCGCGTGCGCGGTGTTTTTCGGCGGTGCGCGAAGTGATCATGATGATCGGAATGTGCGCGAGACGGGGATCGCCCTTCAGGTTGCGCGTGAATTCGAAACCGTCCATCCGGGGCATCTCGATGTCGAGCAGGATGACGTCCGGGATCTCGCCGGCCAGAGCCTCTAGTGCGTCGACGCCGTCTTTCGCGGTGGACACCTTGAATCCCTCGCGGTTCAGCAGGCGGCTGGTGATCTTGCGAACGGTCAGCGAATCGTCGACGACCATGACCAGCGGCGGTCCCGCGGCCGTCATGGCGCCGGACGCGAGGCCCGGAACCAGGCGTTCCTGCGCCGCATCGTCGAACGTCGCCACGCTCACGCGTTGCGCGAGCTGCACCGGGTTGATGATCAGCACGATCTCCCCGCTGCCCAGCACCGTCGCACCGGCAATGCCGGAAACACGCGCGAGCTGCGGTCCGATGTTCTTGACCACGATTTCCTGGTTGCCAACCATCTCGTCGACATGCACGGCCGCGATGCTCGGGCCCGAGCGCAACAGCAGCACCGAGTTGTGGCGCCTGGTTTCGGGCCGGTGCTGGTTGTCTCCCAGCAGGCGGGGCAGATAGTGGAACGGATAGACGACCCGCTGCCACTCCAGCTTGCCCGCCACGTAGCGCTCGAGCAGGTGTTCCCCGGTCAGGTGCTGGACCTGCTCGACCATCGGCGCGGGCAACGCCCACAGTCGACCACCAGCGCGAACCAGGACTGCCTGCGCGACCGCCAGCGTCAGCGGCAGATAGATGAGGAACGTCGTGCCCTGCCCGACACTTGTCGTCACTTCGATGCGGCCGCCCAACGCCGCGATTTCGGAACGCACGACATCCATGCCGATGCCGCGCCCGGACACCTGGGTGACCTGCGCCGCGGTCGAGAACCCGGCCGCGAAGATGCACTCGATCAACTGTCCGGTCGTGGGCTGGGCATCGGCTGCGAGACGATGCTGCGCCACCGCCTTGGCGCGTATCTCGGCCAGATCGAGGCCGCGTCCGTCGTCGGCCAACTCGATCGCGATTTCGTTGCCGACCTGGCGCACCGTGAGCGAAATCTCTCCGGCTTCGGGCTTGCCCGCGGCGGCGCGCGCGTCCGGCGGCTCGATGCCGTGGTCGAGCGCATTGCGCAACAGATGCTCCATCGGCCCGACGAGTTTTTCAAGTACAGCGCGATCGAGTTCCACCTGCGCGCCGCGGATCTCGAGATTCGCCCGCTTGTCGAGCTCCTTTGCCAGCTGGCGCAGGATGCGGTAGAGCCGGTCCGAGAGGCTGCCGAACGGAACGGTGCGGATCGCGAACAGCTGTTGCTGGACGTCGCGCGACAATCGTCCCTGCGCAACCAGTGCCGCATCCGCATCGTCGAGATTGCGCAGCAGCGATTGCTGCACCGTGGACACGTCGTTGACGCCCTCGGCCAGCGAACGCGTCAACTCCTGGAAACGCGTGTAGCGATCGAATTCGAGCGGATCGAAGCCTTCCGCGGCCTCACCCGTCGGCGACATGTGCGACTGGATCTGTGACTCGCCCTGGATTTCGAGCTCGCGCACTTCGCGCCGCAATCGGATGACGCTGTTGGTGAGCTCGAGCAGATTTGCCTTGAGCGAGCGCAGCTCTCCTTCGACGCGCGCGCGGGCGATCGAGACTTCGCCCGCCTCGTTGGCCAGTCGATCGATGATGTCGGCGCGTACCCGCAGCAGCGCCCGCTGCCCGGCTTCGGCTTCGACCGGCGTTTCGACCGCGGCCATCGCCGGGGCCGCAGGCAACGGCGGCACGACCGCCACGGGAACCGGTGCCGGTACCGCGGGCGCCGGCGCGGAGTCTGCCACCGGAGGCGGCACAGGCATCGCTTCGGCGGCCGCCTCTGTCTCCGCTGCCGCCTCGGTCTCCGCTGCCGCCACTGCCGCCGCGGCGGCGACCCACGGCAGGTCGACGTTGACGCGGCCATCGCGCAGGGCGTCGAACACAAACGCGACGTTGTCGAGGTCGTTGTCGAGCGCCTCGAACAACGCAGGCGTTCCCGCAGCGAGTTCGTCGCCGACCAGCAGCCTCGATTCCATCAGATGGGTGAGCTGGCCCAGCCGCATCGCGCCGGCCATCCGCGCGCTGCCCTTGAACGTGTGCAGGGTCCGGCGCAGGTCGGACGCGTGGTGCGTGAGTTCCGGATCGCGCGCCCAGGCCCGCAGCGCGTCGCCGGCCCGGGGGAAAAGTTCGGCCGCCTCCTCGAGGAAGATCGGCAGCACCTGCGGGTCGACGTCGTCGGCCACGTCGGCCAGCGGATCGACCGGCGCCATCGGCGGCGCCGCTTCCGGGATCGTTGCGGCCTGCGATGTTCCCAAGGCGGCGACCGGCGGCTCGACCGCGTGCTCGACCGCCGCCGCGACGTCCGCGACCGCCATCGGCGCGTGTTCCACCGCCGAAGGCTCGGCAGCGACGACCGCTGGTTCGGCATCGGCGGGCACCTCGCCCTGCGCCGGCGCCGCCTCGCTCGGCCCCGGCGCCGCCTCGCTCGGCCCCGGCGCAGCGCGCTCGTCGCGCGCAGCCATCTGCGCGGCATATGTTTCGGCGTCCGTGACTTCCAGCGAGTGCGATTGCCGCAGGAGTTCGAGCTCCTGCGCGACCGCGTCTGCTTCGACCGAGTCGTCGCTGGTGAACGCGGCACGGGACTTGATCCGTGCGACCAGCGCATCGAGTCCGCCGATCGCCCGGGCCAGCACCGGCTGCATCGTTGTCGGAAGCGGCGGCTCGCGCAGTTGCAACGCCAGCAGGCACTGCTCCAGTGCCTTGGCGAGTTCGGCCAGCAGCGGGAACCCGCCGGTGCGATGAATGCCGCAGAGCGTGTGACTGGCGCGCACCATCTCCGGCGACGGCATCTGATGCGGATCGAATTGCATCACCGACAAGCCGTGCTTCAGAGTGGCGAGATGCTCGTCGGCCTCGTCCATCAGAATGCCGAACAGCGTCGCCGACAGCGTGACGTCGCCTACGGTCAGTGCGTCGGCGTCGGCTTCGGACGTGTCCGTGAGCGCAAGCTCGGCCGGAACCGCTGCGACGGTGGCCTGTTCGGCGGCGACCGGTGCCGCGACGGGTTCGGGCGGCACATCCTCCACGGCTGACCACGCCTGGACCGACGGAATCTCGAGGTCTTCGTCTTCAAAGGCGTCCGAGAACTCGATCGCCGACGTCGGCTCGGGCATCTCGATGGCGCTGCCGAGCTCCGGAAGTTCGAAGGAAGTCTCGACCGGCGCGGCAGCCGCGATCGGTTCGATCGCATCGATCGGTGCCGGCTGCCCGGCGGCCAAGCCATCGAGCTCGAAGGCGAGATCCTGCACCGGCTCCGGTGCAGGTTCGACGCCGGGCAATGGCAGGTCGTAAAGGATCGACGGCAGAACCTCGGCCACGTCGACGACGGCGATTTCCTCGTCGGGCTGCGGCGGCGGCTCCGGCGCCGCGGTGGTCACGTGGGACTTCAGCACCGACTCGCGCCCGCCGGGCAATTCGTATTCGACCGCGCGAATGGCGGCGTGCAGGGCCGCCGGGTCGACGATGACCTTTCCGGTCGCGGACAAGGTCGCCACCCATTGCCGAAAATCCCGCTCGGCCGCCGTGATCATCTGCAGCACCGCGCGCGTGACCGGACGCTCCTCCTCGAGCAGGCGGTTGTGTATCTTCTCGACGTCGTAGGCGATCTCGCCCAGGTCCATCAGGCCGACCATACGGCCGCTGCCTTTCAGCGTATGGAAGCCGCGCCGGATGGTTCGCAGCGCCTCGCGATCCCCGGGGTTGGCTTCGATCAGGCGCAGGTGCCCGTCGATGTTGTCGAGAACCTCGGCCGCCTCGGCGAGATAGATTTCGACCAGCTCGGCGTCGAGGCTGGTCGCATCGGTCGCGAGCAGCCGCTGCGTCTCGGCCGAAATTTCGGGCGCCGGTGCCCCGGTCTCGGCCATTGCCGTCACCGCTGCCGTCAGCGTTGCCGTGCCGCCGGCCTGCAATTCGGCGAGCGCGGACGAAGCGCGCGCCACCAGCTCCGGATCGCCGATCAACTCGGCGTCGTTTCGCAGTTCCGAAAGTTTGCTCTTGAGCGAGTCGCGCGCGTCCGACGAGGCCGGCGCACGACGGACTTCCTCGACCAGTGTCGGCAACGCATTGCGCAACTCGGCAACGGCCTTTTCCGCGGAATCGGCGGCCGCCGCGCCGACCTCTGCGGCTGCCTCGCCCCTGCGCTTGGCAAGGAAGGGGGCGATCAGTCGCTCGCGGTCGGGTCGCTGCTGCTCGACCGCCTCGATGTAGAAGCCCAGGCCCGACAACGACTCGGCGAGCAATTCGAGATCGTCGTCGGATACGGGAGTGTCGGCGTCGGCATACGCGGCGATCTGCTCCTGGCACAGGGCAAGCAGTTGATCGGCCTCGTCGAGATCGAGCATCTGCAACGCGCCGCGGATCTGCTGGCTGTCCTTCGCAAGCGACGCGAGTTCGGCCCGGCGCGCGTGATCGCGAAAGAATCCGTCGAGCACCTGCTCCATGTGCCGCAGGTTCGCCTGGACCTCGCGGCCGACCTGAGCGAGCAGCAGGCGCTCCTGCGCCCGCTTCGACATCTCGTCGAGCAGCGGTGCCGCCTCGGCGCCGGTCATCGGCCTCGACGCCTGCGCCGCATCGAGCCGCGCCAGCATCGCTTCGACCTGTTTCGGAAACTCGGCGGAGAGCGCGGTGTAATTCTCGAACGCGCTCTCGGCGAGCAGCATCCCGGTCGCGTATTCCATCGCCAGCGGCTCGGGGATGTTGCCGGCAGGGAATTTCTCCAGCCGCTCGACCAGCGACGCGGTGAGCTTCATCAGCGCGCCATTGCCGACATCGGCGGCATTGCGATGCACCGACGCCAGCGTCTGCTTGAGCTTGGGCAGGTTTTCGGGCCGGCCGGAAGTGAACTTGAGCCACGCCTCCTTGGCTCCCGAAATCTGGTCGCGCGCCTCGCGCAGCAGCGGCTGGATGCGGACGAGATCGGCGTTCATCACCTCCGCCGACGGTATGAGTTCCGCCAAGCGGAATGCACGCTGCACCGCCTGCACGGACGCGGTCACCGGGGCGCTGATCGCAACGACGTAGAGCACTTCGCGGCGCAGGCGATCGGCCACCTTGCCCGAGCCTTCGACGACGCGGCGCACCTGCAGATCGATGCGCGCAGCCAGCTGCTTGACGCTGAAGTCGGACTGCAGGCCGTGATGGATGACGGCATCGAAGACGGCGCCCGTCGTCCACCAGAAGGCCCGCAGCCCGGGGGCCTCGGTGGCCTGCTCGATGGCGCCGACCGCCTCGCGCATGGCCACCACACCGGCCCCCTCGCCGCGCAGCCACTCGAGCAGGCCCTGCTGGTAGGTGCGGCGCTGCTTGACCAGATAGGACTGGAGTTTCGCCGGGGACGGCGGCGAGACGTTGTCGAGCCGGGGTGCGCTGGGATTGAGATCCGGGTAGAAGAGATCGGTGGGCGCCACGATGCGGATGCCGCGGGCGCGCTGCATCGCCTCGTATTCGGGGAACAGCTTGAGCGGCGCCGGTGGCGTCCCGTTGACGATCTCGGTGAGGAAGATCTGCAATTTGCGACAGGCCCGGTCGATTGCCTCGCAACTCGTCCGTGCCTCGGCGGGCGAGCCGAGCGCTTCCAGCTGCGTCAGCTGCTGCTCGATTTCGTCGGTGTAGGCAACGACCGCGTCGAGCCCGACCATCTGAATCGCCCCGGCCGCCTGGTGGATATGCGAGCGGGCATGCTTCAGTGCCGAATGGTCGTGCGGCGGCGCGCGGTAGAGGGCCAGTGACGCGAGCCCGCGCGCGAGTGCCTGGTCGATCTCCGCCTGGACCCACGACAGCGGGCCCAGGTCGAATTCAGATGGGGTGTCAGTTGCCACTACCGCAAACTCCCGTCGATCCGTGACCTAAGTGCTCTGCTTCGCAAGAACCAAGCCAGGGCGGGAACGAGGCCCTGACCGCGTACCGGTCTCGCGCCGGATTCCCATCGGTGTCGAACATGCGGCGCATGGCAGGAAGGGCGGCCGAGGCTGGTCCGGTCAGACCTTGAATCCTGCCACCGAGCTGCGCAGTTCGGCGGCCAGTCGGGTCAGCTGCGCGATCGACACGTTGGTCTGCTTGGTCCCCTCGGTGGTTTCCTCGGTGATCTGCAGGATGCCCTGCATGCCGCGCGTGACGTCGGACACGGAGTCGGACTGCTTTTGCGTCTGTCCGGAAATGCCGTCGATCAGCGCCGCCAGTTCGCCCGAGACGCGCCGGATTTCTTCCAGCGTCTGACCGGCCGCATCGGACAGCTTCGCCCCTTCCACCACACCCACCGTCGATTTTTCCATGGCGGCCACGGCATCCTGCGTGTCGGCCTGAATCGTCTTGACGATCGCCTCGATCTGCTTGGTTGCCTCGCCCGACCGCTCGGCCAGCCGCTGCACTTCCTCGGCGACGACGGTGAAGCCGCGACCCGCCTCGCCGGCCGATGCCGCCTGGATCGCGGCGTTGAGCGCGAGCACGTTGGTCTGCTCGGTAATGTCGGCGATCAGCTCGACGATCTCGCCGATCTCGAGCGAGGATTCGCCGAGGCGCTTGATGCGCTTCGACGTATCCTGGATCTGCGACCGTATCTCGTTCATGCCGGTGATCTGGTTCTGCACCGCCTGGCCGCCCTTTTCGGCGGCGGTCAGCGATTGCTGGGCCACGCGCGCGGACTGCGACGCGCTCTGCGACACTTCGTTGATCGACTGCGCCATCTGCAACACCGACGCCGATGCCTGCTGGATCTCGCGGCTCTGCCGCTGCGACGCCTCGAAGAGGCGGTTGGAGATCGCTTGCGCGTCCTGTGTGGCCTGCGTCACCTGATCGGTCGAGGAGTTGATGCCCTTCACCAGCGTTCGCAGCTCCTCGATCGTGAAGTTGATCGAATCGGCGATCGCGCCGGTCACGTCCTCGGTCACCGACGCCTGCACGGTGAGGTCGCCGTCGGCGAGATTGCCCATTTCGTTCAGCAACCGAAGGATTGCCTCCTGGTTGCGCTTGTTCTCCTGCTCGCTGTCGAACGCCCGGACGCGGGCATCGTCGAGGAACACCTTGGCCAGCAGCACCAGGCAGCCCAGCCCGAGCAGCCCGAAGGCGGCCACCGTCCAGCGCGCGAAGGTGCGCGACCCGGTCGCCCCGTAGCCGTCCGCAAGCCGGGTGGTATCCGCCAGCAGCGCCTCCGATTCGGCGTTGACGCCGCGCGCCGCCTGCTTGGCGGCCACCAGCCGCGCCATGTTCTGCAGAATGGCATTCACACCGCCCTCGTTGGCGGCAAATCGCTTCTGCAGTTCGACGAGCGTCGCCCGCGCCTCGTCGTTGCGCAGTGCCGGCAGGCGCAGCGACTCGCTGCCCTTGAGCAGGCCGTTGAGGATTTCGCGCACGGTTCCGGCATCCTTGCCCAGCAGGAACGCGACTTCCGGATCGATTTCGTCGCTGGAGGCGAGCGCATTGGCATTCTTCGCGATCCGCTGCGAGAGCACGGCCAGCTGATTGGTGTACTCGATTTCCCGCAGGCTGCCACCGCCCTGGCCCACCTGCTGCGCCGCCTGCTGGGCGAGTTCGAGAATGCCGTTGTTGCCCTGATTGATGGTTTCGAGTCCCCTGGCCAGCGAGGTCAGGCTCTGCTGGTTCTCGAGCACGCGCCCGGTGTTGGCGTCGACCCGTTCCCATCGTGCCTTGATGTCCTGCAGCGCCTTGAAGAGATCCGGGTCCGAGGTGACGTCGAGGTCGACGCCGCGCACCGTGCCCCCATCCAGCAGGGCGTCGAGATTTGCCTTGAAGCGATCGCGGCTGTCCTTGATCGCGGGGAACGCCGCCGCCTGGCCCTGCGCCGCCAGCGCCGTGCCGCGCGCAAGCCGTTGCGACAACATCTGCATTTCGGTTGCCGTCGCGGAGGCGGCCCCGCTTTGCGCCGTCGAGCGCCCCTCGAGGAACATCAGCAGAGCCGCGAACACGAGAAAGGTGAGCGCACCCACGCCCAGGACCTGGAATTGCTGGACGATCGTCAGGTTGCCGATGACCGGCAGCTTTTTCGGAAGCCTGATTTCCGAGGTCGCGGTGCGCAGTTGCTCCATGATCGACACCGATGCCAGCGGATCGTAGGTGGCGGGCGTCGAACCGCGCACCTGCGTCGTGGGCATGTCGATGTCGGCGGCCCCCGGCGTCGCCGCGCTGGCATCGCCGAACACCCCCGGCAGTTTCAGTTTGAGTGCCATGTTTCCTCCGGCCGACGCAGTTGCCGCGCCGCAGCCTTTCGATTGATCGATTGCATTCGAATCGCCCCGTTCCTACTGACCGACCTGCAGGAACGCCGGATCGCGCGCGAGCCGGGCGAGATCGATTTCCTGCCAGGCGACACCGTCGGCATCCATCCACCGCTGCCCGTACCACGGCGGCGCTTCGGCGGCAGGTGCCGCCGGCGCGAGTTCGGCGAGATTGCGCAGGCCGATGACGCGGCCCACGACCAGCCCGACGTGCAACTCTCCGGCGCGCGCGCCGAACAGGACCAGGCGCGCCTGAGTACCGCCTCCCCGTGCCAGCGGCGTCGCGGGGCGGTCGATGAAGGCAGCGGCATCGACGATGCTGTACAGGTTGCCGCGAATGTTGGTGATGCCGACGAACCAGGGCTTGGTCAGCGGCACCGTCACGATGAGCGGAATCGGCACCACCTCGCCGGCGTCCGCAAGCCGGACCAGCCAGTTTTCGCCGCCGAACGCGAGTCCGAGCCGCGACGACTCGACCTGTGCCGTGGTCTTGCTGGCAAGGCGCCGCGCCAGATCCTGCTGGAACGCGCGAAGGTCGAGTTTGGAAGTGCGAGCCATGCGGGGCCTGGGAGATGCCGATGATTCAGCCGAGCGCGGCGATCTTCGCCAGCAGCTCTTCCTTGTTGACCGGCTTGACCACGTAGTCGCGCGCACCCTGGCGCATGCCCCAGATCTTGTCGGTTTCCTGGCTCTTCGACGTACAGAGGATGATCGGGATCAGGCGGGTCTCCGGGTCGCGGCTGATGGCGCGCGTGGCCTGGAAGCCGTTGAGGCCGGGCATCACCACGTCCATCAGGATGAGATCGGGCCTGACCTGCCGCGCCTTCTGGATGGCGTCCTCGCCGTTGTCGCTGGCGACGACCTCGTAGCCGGCCTTGGTCAGCATGTCGTTGAGCACATGACGCTCCGTCGGGGAATCGTCGACGATAAGAATTTTCTTGATGGTCATGGTCGTTGATCTGTGGCTGCTTTGCGGATCGGCGCGCTACCCGGGTTGGACACCCGGCGCCGATCGAACTCCGACGCTTCGGATCCGCCGGTACGGCGCGAAGCGGCTCACGATGCCCTGGGCCGCACGTGCGTCGAAACCGCCTTGAGCAGGCTCTCCTTGGTAAACGGCTTGGTGAGGTATTGATCCGAACCGACCATCCGTCCGCGGGCGCGATCGAACAGGCCGTCCTTCGACGACAGCATCACGACCGGCATGGTGTGGAAGCGCGCGTTCTTCTTGATCAGCGCGCAGGTCTGGTAGCCGTCCAGACGCGGCATCATGATGTCGACGAAGACGATGTCGGGCTGGTGGTCGGTGATCTTCGACAGCGCATCGAAACCGTCCTCGGCGAGGATGACGGTGCAACCTGCCTGCAGCAGGAAGATCTCCGCACTGCGGCGGATGGTGTTCGAGTCGTCGATGACCATCACCTTGACGCCCGAAAGTGGAATCTGTTCCGACAACCTGCTCTCCTTGCTGACGCACGGTGTTGTGCGCCACAAATACCCCTGCGCCGAGTTTGCCATGGCCAAGGCGCTACTGCCTAGTGCATAAAGCGTGCCGGCGTCATTCCAGAGTGGAAATTGGCATTGCCTGCCACGCCTCGGCGCCGTTTTCCGCAACCCGGCTGCCGGGCTGTGCCACCGACGCTGTACGGCACAGAGCGCCCGGCAGGGGCGCTTTCACATCCGGAAGCGCCTCCGCGTCACCGCCCGAGAAACATCCGGTACGCGGGATTGGCCGTCTCGTCGACGTGGTCGTAGCCGATCCGGGACAGGAAGGCAGCGAGTTCGGCACTGTCGGAGGGGGGAACCTGCATGCCCACCAGCACTCGCCCATAGTCGGCACCGTGGTTCCGGTAGTGGAACAGGCTGATGTTCCAGCCGCGGCTCATGCTCTCCAGAAATTGCATCAGCGCACCGGGCCGCTCCGGGAATTCGAACCGGTAGAGAATCTCGTTTTCGGCGCCCGGCGCGTGCCCCCCCACCATGTGCCGGATGTGCAGCTTCGCCATCTCGTTGTCGGACAGGTCGAAGGCCTGGATCCGCTCGCGATGAAACGCCTTCAGCAACTCGGCCGTTTCGCGGGCGCTGGCGACCTCGATTCCGACGAAGATGTGGGCGACCTTCGGGTCGGCGTACCGGTAGTTGAATTCGGTGATCGAGCGCCTGCCCAGCAAAGCGCAGAACTCGCGAAAGCTGCCCGGACGCTCGTCGATCGTGACGGCAAGGATCGCCTCGCGCTTCTCGCCCAGTTCCGCGCGCTCGGCGACAAAGCGCAGCCGGTCGAAATTCATGTTGGCGCCACAGGCGATGGCCACGTAGGTCCGGTCGGTCGTCCGGTGGCGCGCGCACCAGGCCTTGACTCCGGCGATGGCGAGGGCACCCGCAGGCTCCAGGATCGACCGCGTGTCCTCGAACACGTCCTTCAGCGCCGCGCATATGGCGTCGGTGTCCACCAGCACCATGTCGTCGACCAGCTCGCGGGCGATGCGGAAAGTCTCCGCGCCGACCTGCTTCACCGCCACACCGTCGGCAAACAGGCCTACGTGCGACAAGGTCACGCGCTTGCCCGCTGCGAGCGATCGGGTCATCGCATCCGAGTCGACGGGCTGCACGCCGATGATCTTGATCTCCGGGCGCACCCGCTTGACGTAGGACGCGATGCCGGCGATGAGTCCGCCGCCTCCGACGGCGACGAAGATGGCCTCGATCGGCGCCTGGCACTGGCGCAGGATTTCCATGCCGATCGTGCCCTGGCCGGCGATGACCTCGGGGTCGTCGTACGGGTGGACAAAGGTCGCGCGCGTCTTCGCCTGCAGCGTGAGCGCGTGCGCGTAGGCGTCGCTGTACGAATCGCCGAAGAGGACGACTTCGGCACCGCGCCCCTCCACCGCCGAGATCTTGATCTGCGGCGTGGTGACCGGCATGACGATCGTCGCCCGGCAGCCCAGCTTTTGCGCTGCCAGCGCGACCCCCTGTGCGTGGTTTCCGGCCGACGCCGCGATGACCCCGCGACCCCGTTCGGCGGCGGAGAGATGCGCCATCTTGTTGTAGGCGCCGCGCAGCTTGAACGAGAACACGGACTGCTGGTCTTCGCGCTTGAGGAGCACCCGGTTGTTGAGGCGCCTCGACAGCGTGGTCGCGTGGTCGAGCGGCGTCTCGACGGCAACGTCGTAGACGCGGGCGGTCAGAATTTTTTGCAGGTAGTCGACGGACATGGCGGCGTGAGCAGGAAAGGCAGCCTGTTAGCCTAGCAGGAAAAGCGCGCCGCGGCCGCGCATTTGCTGGTAGCCTTTCGCGCATCATGCCGCGCGCCCCGCTCGCCGCCACCACGCTCGCCGTCGTCGACATGGGCTCGAACAGCTTTCGGCTGGAGATCGGGCGCGTCGAAGGCGACCAGGTGTTTCGGCTCGACACCTGGCGCGAAACGCTGCGTCTTGGCGCCGGCATCGACGCCAGCGGCAACCTGCGTCCGGATGCGCGGCGCGCGGCGCTGGCCTGCCTTGCCCGCTTCGCCGAGCGCCTGTCCGGCCTGCACCCTTCCGCGGTGCGGGCCGTGGCGACCAATACGCTGCGCGTCGCCAGGAACGCCGCCGCGTTCCTGCCGCAGGCCGAACGCGCGCTGGGCTTCCCCATCGACGTCATCACCGGACACGAAGAGGCGCGGCTCATCTATCTCGGCGTCGCGCATGTGTTGCCGGCGTCCACCGAGCCGCGGCTGGTCATCGACATCGGCGGGGGTTCCACCGAATTCATCATCGGCCGAGGCCTCGAACCGCTGCGCCTCGACTCGCTCAAGATCGGTTGCGTCGGCATGACGCAGCGATTCTTCGGCGACGGCAGGCTGTCGGCCGCCGCATTCGCCGCCGCCGATACGGTCGCGCGCGCCGAAGTCGAAGCCATCGCGCGCGATTTCAACAGCCGCGAGTGGGCGCAGGCCTACGCGTCGTCGGGAACCGCGCTGGCACTGGCGGAAATCCTCGAACAGAACGGGTTTTCCGCCGGGGGTATCACCCGCGAGGGGCTTTCCCGATTACGCAAGCGCATGATCGCCGCCGGCGACGTTCGCAAGCTCGCGCTGGCCGCCCTCAAGCCGGAACGCGCGCCGGTGCTCGCCGGAGGACTCGCGGTCATGGCGGCGGCCATGGAGGAGCTGGATGCCGAACGCATCAACCCGGTCGGCGGAGCGCTGCGCCTGGGCGTTCTCTACGATCTGCTCGGGCGCTGCGTGCAGCGCGACATTCGCACCGCGACCGTCGACCAGTTCCAGACGCGCTGGCGCATCGACCGCGCGCATGCCGAACGTGTCGCGGCCATGGCGCGGAACCTGTTTCACTCGGCAACCGGCGGCGGCGACGACGGTGCCGCCCAACACCTGGTCTGGGCGGCGCAGCTGCACGAGACCGGGTTCTCGGTGTCGCACACGGGTTTCCACAAGCACGGCGCATACATCGTCCAGAACGCGGACATGCCCGGATTCGCCGCCCGTGAGCAGCAGGCAGTGGCGATGCTGGTGCTGGGGTGCCGTGGCGGTCTCGCCAAGATGGCGCCAGCGCTCGCCGACGAGACTTTTCGCGCGCAACTGCTTGCGCTGCGTCTGGCCGTGCTGTTCCACCATGCCCGCCAGCCGATCGACGTCCCGCGGGTGGCGATTGCGGCAGGAGCCCGCGTCGGTTTCGGCGCGCCGGCGCGCTGGCTCCGGGCACATCCCCTTACCGCGCACCTCATCGGCAAGGAGCGCGGCGAGTGGCGCGCGCTTGACTTGCTCGCACCCTGAGCGAACGGCCCCTCAGACGAAATCGGGGCCGATCACCACCCGCAGCATGACCGCGGTATCGCCCGTGCGATCGCGGTTGCCGAGCCACCAGACGGCGCCCTTCTTCACCGCCCAGCAGGCCTCTTCGCCGGCCAGCAGGAACGATGCAATGGCGCCCAGCGTCGGCTGATGCCCGACGACCAGCACCGGCTCGCGCGCGTCCGGCCACCCCGCCGCCGCCAGCACGGCTGCGACGCTCCCTCCAGGCGCCAGCGCGTCCACGGTCTTGAACTTGCGCCCCAGCGCCCGCGCCGTTTCCTGCGCGCGATCGGCCGGCGATACCAGGAGGCGCGCCGTCTGCGGCAGGTGCGCGTCGAGCCAGCGCCCGACGCGCTCCGCCTGCTTGTGGCCCTTGGCCGTCAGACGACGGCCCAGATCGGGCCCGCCGGGCTCCGCTTCGGCATGTCGCCATAAGATCAGGTCCATCGATCGCTCCTCTTTGCGGATGGCCGGTGCGACGCGCGCGCATCGATCGCGGCCGGATCGCGTTTCACCGCACGCAGCCGGGCGAGCAACTCCTCCTGCGCCGAACGCGAGCGAGCGCCGCGCCGGGGCACGACCTTCTGCCAGCGGCCATCGGACTGCAATTCCCAGGCATCGCGATTGTCCTTGAGATAGCAGAAGAGACCCTCGTCGATGACCCGGCGCTTGAGCGCGGGATCGCGCACCGGAAACGCGACCTCGATCCGCTTGAACAGATTGCGCCCCATCCAGTCGGCCGAAGACAGCCACACATCGGGGTCGCCGCCGTTGCCGAAATACCACACCCTGTGATGCTCCAGAAAGCGGCCGAGGATCGAACGTACACGGATGTGGTCCGAGAGCCCGGGCACCCCGGGGCGCAATGCGCAGGCACCGCGAATGATGAGGTCGACCCGGACGCCGGCCCCCGATGCCGCATAGAGCGCCTTGATGACGCCTTCGTCGACCAGCGCGTTCATCTTGGCGACGATGTGCGCCGGGCGCCCGTTGCGCGCCAGCGCGCTTTCGCGCCGGATCATGCCGATGACCCGTTGCTGCATCGTGAATGGCGCCAGCAGCAGGCGCCGCAGCCGCCCCGGCTTGGCCAGACTGGTGATGTGCATGAACACGTCGTGAATATCGGCGCAGATGGCCGGGTCGCAGGTCAGGAGGCCGAAATCCGAGTACATCCGGGCGGTCCGCGGATGGTAGTTGCCGGTGCCCAGGTGCGCGTACGAAACGAGGCGCGTCCCGCCGCGTCGGTCACACTCGCGCCGCAGCAGCAGCGCGAGCTTGGCGTGGGTCTTGAGCCCGAAAACACCGTAGACGACCTGCGCGCCGGCCTGCTCCAGGCGCCCCGCCCAGTTGATGTTGGTCTCCTCGTCGAAGCGTGCCATCAATTCGACCACCACGGTCACTTCCTTGCCGCGGCGTGCCGCCTCGATCAGCGCCTCCATCAGCAGCGAGTTGACGCCGGTGCGGTAGACGGTCTGCTTGATCGCGACGACGTCGGGATCCTCGGCTGCGCAGCGGATGAATCCCACGACCGGATCGAACGATTGGTAAGGGTGGTGCAGCAGGATGTCCTGCGTGCGCATCGCCGCGAGGATGTCCGGCGCGCCGCGCAAGACCGCGGGAAGCCCGGGCAGAAACGGCTCGAACTTGAGCGCGTCGAGATCGACCTCGTCGACCAGCGACGCGAGGCGCGCGATGTTGACCGGCCCGTCGCAGAGGTAGAGATCCTCGGCATCGAGTTCGAACTGCCGCAGCAACAGCGACGACAGGTGGTCCGGGCAGTTGGTCGGCACCTCGAGCCGCACGGCGGAACCGAACTGGCGCTGCGGCAACTCGCCCTGCAGCGCCTGGCGCAGGTTCTTCACCTCCTCCTCGTCGATCCACAAGTCGGCGTCGCGCGTCACGCGGAACTGCGCGTAGTTGACGACCTCCCGACCCGGGAACAGCGTGGCGAGATGCGCGTGTATCACCGACGACAGCATCACGAACGAATGCTCGTCGCCGGCCACGCTGACCGGCAGCCTGATGATCCGCGGCAGCACCCGCGGCGCCCTGACGATCGCGATCGAGGTGTCGCGGCCGAACGCGTCGGTACCGGAAATCTCGACGATGAAGCAAAGGCTCTTGTTCACGACCTGCGGGAAGGGATGCGCCGGGTCGAGCCCGATCGGCGTCAGCAGCGGGCGCACTTCACGCTCGAAGTAGCGGGCGGTCCATTGCCTTTGCGCAGTATCGAAATCGGTGCGGCGTACCAGGCGCACATGCTGCGCCGCGAGTGCCGGCAACACCTCCTCGTTGAGCAGCCGATACTGCTCGGCGATGAGGTCGCGCACCTCGATTCTCACCTGCAGCAGGAGCTCGCGCGCATCCTTCAAACTCATCCCGGCCGGCGGGATCCGGCTGCGCAGATGCTCCTTGATGCCGGCGACGCGTATCTCGAAGAACTCGTCGAGGTTGCTGCCCAGGATGCACAGGAACCGCAGTCGCTCGAGCAAGGGCAACACCGGATCGGCCGCGAGCGCCAGCACCCGGCGATTGAATGCCAGCAGCGACAACTCGCGGTTGAGGGGCGCGGTCGATGGGTTTTTCACGGATCTGCAAGCGGTGATTGCGCAGCGCGACGACGAAATCGCTGCGCGGCAGGCGAAGCGACGAGCTCGTTCAACTCATGTTACCGCGTCGTGACAGCGCAGTGCGACCGTCCCGGCGCAAGGGGCGGGTCGTGCGCTCGCGATCAGCCCGCCGGCGCGGCCGCGAGCCATAGGCAGCGGCCCTTCGACTCCGCGTCCAGCGCGGCCAGGTAATCCCGGTGCGTGGACGCCTCGTCGGGGCTGGGTTCCAGCACGCGCAACACCGGTCGCCCCGCGTCCTGCACCTCGTCGTCGAGCGGCCGTCGCGGGCCGTGGCGGCGCGGGGACGGCGCCATCTCGATGGTCAGGGTCTCCTGTCCCCGCGTCATCGACAGGTAGACCTCGGCCAGCAGTTGCGCGTCGAGCAGCGCCCCATGGAGCGTGCGGTGCGCATTGTCGATGCCGAAGCGCTCGCACAGGGCGTTGAGGTTGTTGCGCTTGCCGGGAAAGGCCTCCCGGGCAAGCGCCAGGGTGTCGACAACTCCCGCATGGAGTTTCGCGCAGGGCGACAGGCCGGCACGCTTGAATTCGGCATCCAGGAACGCGACGTCGAAGGGCGCGTTGTGGATGACCCACTGCGCTTCGCGCGCGAACTCGACGAACTCGCCCGCCACGTCGGGGAATCTGGGCTTGCCCTTGAGATCGTCCCACGTCATCCCGTGGACCTCGGTGGCGCCGGCGTCGATCTCGCGTTCGGGATCGAGATAGAGGTGAACGCTGCGCCCCGTCGGCCGGCGATCGACCAGCTCGACACCGGCGATTTCGATGATCCTGTGCCCCTGCTCGGGAGAGAGCCCGGTCGTTTCGGTGTCGAGTATGAGCTGGCGCATTCAGAAGGCAGAGGACAGAGGACAGAAGACAGAGGACAGATTGCCGCGACCGGCGCGAATCGTGACGTCGCTGACAGATCCGGCTACCGCCGATACCGCTGAATCGTGGATTGTATCTCCTCGATGGCGCGCTCGATCTCGTCGTCGGAGAGATCGCGCTCGATGCCCGTGCGATCGGTCAGGGTCAGCGTCTGCTCGATCTGCGTCTCGAACACGCCCAGGCCCATCGTCTCGGTGACCGTCGTCGTCGTCTCGTCGGTGAGGGTCTCCGGGCCCCAGCGCACGACGATGGCGGAGAGATTGTCGCCGTCGGCGCCTCCGCGCCGTTCCGCCTCGCGCATCATCTGCGGCGCCGTGGTCAGGATCGGCGTGGACGTGAGCCAGTCCGCGAGCTCGTCCTTTTTCACCACGCCCCACAACCCGTCCGTGCACATGAGGATCACGTCGCCGTTGCGCAGCGGCGTCCGGCGCGAAAGGTCGATCACCGGATCGACGAGTCCGCCCAGGCAACTGAAGATCTTGTTTCGATCGGGATGCGTGGGGACGTCGTCGGGCCCGATCACGCCCTGGTCGATCAGGTACTGGACCTTCGAGTGATCCTTGGTCTGGGCAATCACGCCGCCCTGCCGGTAGAGGTACAGCCGCGAATCGCCGACGTGCGCCCAGTAGGCCTGACCGGCCTGCACGATGCACGCCACGCAGGTGGTCCGGGGCGTCTCCAGCATCGAGAACTGCGCCGCGTAGGAGCCCAGCGCCGCGTGCGCGCGCAGCATCGAATCCCGCAGGAAGTTGAGCGGATTCTTCAGGACCGGCTTCGCTTCCTGCTGAAACCGCTCGATGAACAGGCGCGCGCAGATCTGCGCCGCGATCTCGCCGCCGGCATGCCCCCCCATGCCGTCGGCAACCACCAGCAGCAGCGTGTCGCGGCTGTAGGTGTATGCGATCCGGTCCTGGTTGACCTTGCGCGAGCCCTTGCGGCTTTCCTGGAAGATCGTGAAGCGCATCGAAGCTGCGTCGGGCGGCGGCCCGGATCAGGCGCCGATCTCGGTGAAGAGCCGGCGCTTGAGATTGTCGAAAAACGTGAGTTTGCGCTTCGTCGGCGGAATGTCGCGGATCGCCTTCTGCAGGGCGAATATCGACTGCGGTCGCTCGAGGGGGTCGAGCCGCAGGCACCAGTCGATCACTTCCAGCAGATTGTCCGAATACTGGCCCGACCAGATTTTCTTGGCGGCGACGAGGTGGTCCTCCTGGAGCCGCGCGTCGGCCGCCTGCGGGGCAAAGGCTGCGAGGCAGGCGAACATCGACGCGCCGACGCCGTAGACGTCGGTCCACGGCCCGAGGCGATCCGGATCGCGATACTGCTCGGGCGCGGCGAATCCGGGCGTGTACATCGGCGCGAGTTTCGGCCGGTTGGTGGTCAGCGTCTGGCGGGCGGCGCCGAAGTCGAGCAGGACCGGGCTGCCGTCGGTGCGCAGGTAGATGTTCGCCGGCTTGATGTCCAGATGCAGCAGCTTGTGCGTGTGCACTTCGCGCAGGCCGTTGAGCAGATGCATGAACACGTGACGGACGAGGCGCTCGGACATCTGGTCCTGCTTCATCTGAATCTGCTGCTGCAGCGTGCGGCCCCGCTCGTAGCGCATCACCATGTACACCGTCTCGTTGGCGCGGAAGAAATTCAGCACCCGGACGACGTTGGGATGGTTGATCTTGGCGAGCGCGCGCCCTTCCTCGAAAAAGCACTTCATTCCATAGCGGAACGACGTGAGATTCTCGACCGAGCTGGCGCGGACGATGTCGCCTTCGGTGCGCAGGACGAGCGACGAGGGCAGGTATTCCTTGATGGCTGCCGCCGCGCCGGTTTCGTCGAAGGCGCGATAGACGATCGAAAAGCCGCCGCGGCTGATCTGCCGGTCGATCCGGTAGTTCAGCAGCTGGTACCCGCTGATGAGCGCGTGGTTGGTGACGGCCATGATCGTGGTGAATGTCGAAGCAACTCGGCGAGAATGCACGCAATTCGCGTGCCAGACGCGGGGCCGCAACTTGCGCCAATGAGGGTTACCGCATACATTCTCCGGATGAACCTCCGCAAAGTAAAGCCGGAAACAATGCCGCAATCCGGCCACAAACGCCCATGATCCTCAGCATGACAGGGTTCGCCGCGGTGGCGAGCGAGCTTCCGGGCGTGTCCCTCGGCGTCGAGCTGCGCAGCGTCAATCACCGCTATCTCGACCTGCAGTTGCGACTGCCCGATGAGTTGCGTGCACAGGAGTCAGCGCTGCGCGAGCGCATTGCGGCCGAGCTGAAGCGGGGCAAGGTCGAGTGTCGCGTATCGCTCAACAGGACCGCGCCGGGCGCCGCCGCGCTGGCCGTGGATAGCGAGCGTGTCGCGCAGCTCGCCGCCGCCGCCGCTGCGGTGCAGGCCCACGCGCCCGGTGCGACACCGCTGTCGACCGCGGAGATCCTGCGCTGGCCCGGCGTCCTCGCCGAGCCGACCGTGCCGCCCGAGGCGCTTGCGGCCCGGACGCATGAACTCGTTGCCAGGGCCCTCGTCGACCTTGCCGCGTCGCGCGCTCGCGAAGGCGCCAAGACCGCGGCGATGCTGGACGAGCGCTGTGCCGGTATCGAGACGCAGGTGGCGCGCGTGACGCCGCGCATTCCGGCGCTGCACGCCGCGTATGTCGACAAGCTCGGGGCACGCCTGCGCGACGCCGGGCTCGATCCGGATCAGGAGCGATTGAAGCAGGAGCTCGCGCTGTTCGCGACCAAGATCGACGTCGCCGAAGAGGTGTCGCGGCTGACCACCCACGTGACCGAGGTCCGCCGGGTGCTGAAGGCGGGTGGCAGCGCCGGCAAGCGGCTCGATTTCCTGATGCAGGAGCTGCATCGCGAAGCGAATACGCTGGGATCCAAGTCGGTCGATGCCGAACTATCGCAGGCTTCGCTGGAGCTCAAGGTCCTCATCGAGCAGATGCGCGAGCAGGTGCAGAACATCGAGTAACGTGTTCCCCACGAGCTCGCCCCCCGCACCCATGATCCGCATCGTCCTCGCCGCCGTGTTCCTCGCACTTCCCGCCTACGCCTTCGACCTCCAGGGTCACCGCGGCGCGCGAGGTCTCGCACCCGAGAACACGCTGCCCGCATTCCAGACGGCGCTGGAGCTCGGCGTCGACACCATCGAGTGCGACATGGCGATCACCCGGGACGGCGTCGTCGTGATCCACCACGACCTCTGGCTCAACCCCGACACCACCCGCGGTCCCGACGGCAAGTGGCTGGACAAGCGCGGCCCGGCGATCAGCGAACTGACTTTCGCGGAACTGCAGCAGTACGACGTCGGCCGGTTGAAGCCCGGCACCGACTACGCGAAGGGCTTCCCGGATCAGCGGCCCGCGGATGGCGCACGCATCCCCAGGCTCTCCGATCTCTTCGACCTGGTGAAGAAATCCGGCAACACGACGGTGGGCTTCGACTGCGAGACCAAGATCTCGCCGCTCGAACCTGCCGCAACGCTGCCGCCCGAGGAGTTCGCGCGCAGGGCGATCGCGGAGATCCGCAAGGCCGGGATGGAGCGGCGGCTCATGATCCAGTCGTTCGACTGGCGCACGTTGCAGGTGATCCAGAAGGAAGCGCCGGAGATCCGGACGATGTACCTCACGTCGCCGCGAACGATCGCTCCCTCCGCCGACGGCAAGCCGTCCCCCTGGCTCGCGGGTTTCGCGCCGGAGTCGCAAGGCGGCTCGGTGCCGCGCGCGGTCAACGCTGCCGGCGGGAAGATCTGGGCGCCCAATCAAACATTCCTCACGCCCGCCATGCTGGCTGAGGCGCGCGCGCTCGGCATCGCGGTCATCCCGTGGACCGTCAACGATCCCGCGATGATGGTCAAGCTGCTGGAGATGGGGGTCGACGGCATCATTTCCGACCGCCCCGACCTGGTGCAGGTCGAACTCAGGAAGCGACACTGACGGGCAGCAGCAGGGCACCCGGGCTTCTGCGTCGTCACCCGGCGCCGGCCGGCGGCACGCAGCCGAGCAACCGCGCCGGCGGTCGGCACGCTCCGTTTGCCCTCGCGCCGTCACGGTGCCTTGCCCCCAATGCGGGCGGTCCACGCTTGCGAGGGGTGACTCGGTACAATCACCCCCCTGCGCCACCACTTCGCCAGGGCTCCCCGTGACTCGCGACAACACCTCCCCCGACGCGGCCGTCCCCACCGGCAACCTGTTCGTCGTCGCCGCGCCGTCGGGGGGCGGCAAGACCAGCATCGTCGAGGCGCTGCTCGAGCGGGACGCCGAGATCCGGCTGTCGGTGTCCTACACGACACGGCCGCCGCGTCCCGGCGAAGCCGACGGCGTTCACTACCACTTCGTCGACGAGCCGAAATTCATGGCGCTGATGGCGGCCGGCGAATTTCTCGAGAATGCGCACGTGCATGGCAACTGGTACGCGACGTCGTCCACCTGGCTCAAGCAGCAGGTGGCCATCGGGCACGACGTCCTGCTCGAAATCGACTGGCAGGGGGCGGCGCAGGTGCGGGGCCTCATTCCGTCGTCGGTGCACGTGTTCATCCTCCCGCCGTCGCTCACCGTGCTGCGCGAACGGCTGGAAAGGCGGGGGCAGGACAGCGCGGAGGTCATCGCGCGCCGTCTCGACGCCGCGCAGGAAGAGATGCGTCACTGCGGCGAGTTCGATTATGTTATTATTAATCAGGACTTTGCGACCGCTGTCGCGGACCTCTCCGCCGTCGTTCGCGCGAGCCGCCTGCGCAGCGCGCAGCAGCGGGCCCGTCACGCCGGTCTTGTCGACTCGCTGTTGGCGCCCCGAAGTTGAATTTCACCCTGAGGTAAACCGGCCATGGCCCGTATCACCATCGAAGACTGTCTCGATCGCATTCCCAACCGCTTCGAGCTGACGCTCGCCGCCACCAATCGCGCGCGCCAGATCAGCGCCGGTTCGTCGCCGCTGGTCGAGGCCGACCGCGACAAGCCAACCGTCATCGCCCTGCGCGAAGTCGCTGCGGGCAAGGTCGGCATCGAAATGCTGTTGAAGCCTCAGAGTTGACGCACCGCGGCGCGGCGAAGCCGACCGGGCATGTCGGAAATCAGCGAGTTCACCCGGCACCTCGGCAACTACCTGCCGCAGCCTGACGTCGCCCTCGTCGAACTCGCGTTCCAGTTCTCCGAGTCGGCCCACCGCGGCCAGTTCCGCAAGTCCGGCGAGCCCTACATCACGCACCCGCTCGCCGTGGCGAGCATCCTGTCGCAATGGCGTCTCGACGCCCAGGGCCTCGCCGCGGCGCTGTTGCACGACGTGATGGAGGACACCGCCGTCACCAAGGTCGAGATCGAGGCGCGGTTCGGCAAGCCTGTCGCCGACATGGTCGACGGCGTCTCCAAGCTCGATCAGATCGAATTCACGTCGCGCGAAGAGGCGCAGGCCGAGAACTTCCGCAAGATGCTGCTGGCGATGGCGCGGGACGTGCGCGTCATCCTGATCAAGCTCGCCGACCGGCTGCACAACATGCGCACGCTCGACGCGATGGCGCCCGCGCACCGCCGGCGCATCGCGCGCGAGACCATCGACATCTACGCGCCGATCGCCAACCGGCTGGGCCTCAACGCCCTCTACGTCGAGCTGCAGGACCTCGCATTCAAGCACCTCTACCCCCTGCGCTTCCGCGTGCTGGCCAACTCGATCAAGGCTGCCCGCGGCAACCGCCGCGAGGTGATGAACCGCCTGCTCGACGTGATCCGCGACGGCTTCGCCAAGAGCGGCATCGCGGCCGCCGTCACCGGACGCGAGAAGTCGATCTATTCGGTGTACAAGAAGATGCGCGAGAAGCGGTGCACGTTCTCGCAGGTCTTCGACATCTTCGGCGTGCGCGTGCTGGTGCCCGACCCCACCGCCTGCTATTCGGCACTGGGCGTCCTGCACGGCCTCTACAAGCCGATTCCCGGCAAGTTCAAGGACTACATCGCCATTCCCAAGGCCAACGGCTATCAGTCGCTGCACACGACGCTGTTCGGTCCCTTCGGCACGCCGCTCGAAGCGCAGCTGCGCACCCATGACATGAACCGCATCGCCGAAGCGGGCGTGGCCGCCCACTGGCTGTACAAGTCCGGCGGCGAACTCGACCTCGAGCAGGCGCAACGCGACACGCATCGCTGGCTGCAGAGTCTTCTCGAAATCCAGTCGGAATCGCGCGACTCCAAGGAGTTCCTCGAGAACATCAAGGGCGACCTCTTCCCCGACGAGATCTACGTGTTCACGCCCAAGGGCAAGATCATGGCGCTGCCGCAGGGCGCCACCGCCGTCGACTTCGCCTATGACGTGCACACCGACATCGGCCATCACTGCGTTGCCGCGCGCATCAACTACGAGCTGCTTCCGCTGCGCACCGAGCTCAAGAACGGCGACCACGTCGAAATACTGACCTCGCCCACCGCGCGCCCGAACCCGTCGTGGCTGTCGTTCGTCGGCACCGGCAAGGCACGTTCGCGGATTCGACACTTCCTCAAGGGCCTGCAGCAGAAGGAGTCGGCGGCGCTGGGCGAGCGGCTGTTGAATCAGGCGCTGGCAACGCTCAAGGTGGCGCCCGATGCGATCAGCTGGAGCCGCTGGGAAGCGCTGCAGCGCGAGTACGGCGCCAAGACGCAGCTCGACATCCTCGCCGACATCGGAACGGGCAAGCGGCTGTCGTTCGTCGTCGCGCAGGCCCTGACGCGCACCGTCGGCCGGAGCGACGAAGCAGGAACGGGCGGCACCTCGACGGCGACCGCGGTGAAGGCGAGCACCTTGACGCTGCGCGGCGTCGAGGGCGTCGCCATCCAGTACGGCAAGTGCTGCCGACCGATTCCCGGCGACAAGGTCATCGGCCAGTTTCGCAAGGGCCAGGGTCTGCTCGTGCACACCCGCGAGTGCGTCACGCTGAAGAAGCAGCGCCCCGACCCCGATCAGCTGGTCGACGTCGAGTGGGCGCACGATGTGCAGGGCGTGTTCGATGCCGGCATCCGGCTGCTGATCGAGGACCGGCGGGGGCTGCTCGCGGAACTGGCTCTCGCCATCGCCGACGCCGAAGCCAACATCGACAACGTCTCGCTCGAGCGCCCCGACGGCGGCGAAGTTAGCGCGATCTTCTTCAGTGTGCAGGTGAGGGACCGCAGTCACCTTGCGCACGTGATGCGGTCGCTGAAGCGCGTCGCCGCAGTGCGAAGGGTGCAGCGAGCGCGGACCTGACATCGGTTCCGCTGCCGTCGGCGCGCCGATTCGGGAGCCACAATCCGATGCCGACCGCGGCGACTCACCACGAGGGCTCGCGCTCGGGCGTGGCCGTGATCTTGTGGATGGTCAAGTCGGCACCGTTGAACTCCTCCTCGGCATCGAGCCGCAGGCCCATTGTCGCTTTCAGCGCACCGTAGACCAGCACCGAGCCGGCAAGCGCGATCAGCACCGCCAGCGCGGTACCCGCGAGCTGCGACGCGAACGCGACGCCCCCCATGCCGCCGAGGAGCTTGCTGCCGAAAATGCCGGCGGCGATGCCGCCCCATGCGCCGCACATGCCGTGCAAGGGCCAGACGCCCAGAACATCGTCGATCTTCCAGCGGTTCTGTGTCTGCGTGAACAGGAAGACAAAAAGTGCGCCGGCGCCGATGCCGGTCGCCAGCGCACCCAGCGGATGCATGACGTCTGAACCCGCGCACACGGCCACCAGGCCGGCCAGCGGCCCGTTGTGGACGAAGCCCGGATCGTTGCGACCCGCGACCAGTGCCGCCAGCGTGCCGCCGACCATCGCCAGCAGCGAGTTCACCGCCACCAGGCCCGAAATCCGCTCCAGCGTCTGCGCCGACATCACATTGAAGCCGAACCAGCCTACCGTGAGGATCCACGCTCCCAACGCGAGAAACGGGATCGACGACGGCGGGTGCGCGGACAGGGCGCCCTCTTTCGTGTAGCGGCCCCGGCGCGCGCCCAGCATCACCACGGCGACCAGCCCGATCCAGCCGCCCATCGCATGGACGACGACACTTCCGGCGAAGTCGTGAAATTCCTCGCCGAAGGCCGACTTCATCCACGCCTGCACGCCAAAGTGCTGGTTCCAGGCGATGCCCTCGAAGATGGGATAGATGAAACCGACGAGCAGGAATGTCGCGATGAGCTGTGGATTGAACCGCGCGCGCTCGGCGATGCCTCCGGACACGATTGCCGGAATTGCCGCCGCGAAGGTCAGCAGAAAGAAGAACCTGACCAGTTCGAAACCGTTCCTTTGCGCCAGAGTCTCCGCGCCGGCAAAGAAGTGAGCACCGTACGCGATCCAGTAGCCGATGAAGAAATAGGCAATGGTCGACACGCCGAAATCGACCAGGATCTTCACCAGCGCATTGACCTGGTTCTTCTTGCGCACCGTGCCCAGTTCGAGAAACGCGAATCCGGCATGCATGGCGAGCACCATGATTGCGCCGAGAAGAATGAACAGCGTGTCGTTGCCTGCCTTAATGGCTTCCATTGAATCCCCGTGGCGGTGGAGGTGACTCGGTGGCCTGGGTCGTCACCAACGCCCCGGCTCTGCTCTCACTTGGACGCATGCGCCCGAAAACTGAGCACTGCGCGAGCAGAGTCCATGCCACGCGTCCAAGGTATTGTTCCGTATATAATTCGGACGTTGCGGCAAAGTACCGGAAGCCGCTGCCGCACCGCAATGGCCCATCGCCCGCCCCGACGTGGTGCATTGTTTGAGCTTCGCGCGCATTTTTTGCGCGTCGTCAAGCGGTGTCGCTTCCGGCGCCGTTCCGCGTTGACACAAATCAACTTCCGACTATGATGCGCAACATGATGCAAACCCGCTCTCGCGCTCCTGCAACGACCGGGCGACGGAACTTCGACTGATCGAGCACAACATTCACCGCCACGGCAGTTGACGCCGGCGGCGGTAGTTACTCCCGCGGACCTCCTCCATGAATTTGCTCCCCGGCGCCTTTGCCCAATTCGAGGCGCGATTCTTCCGCTGGCTCGAGCACGTGATGTTCTTCCTGCTGTCCGCGATGGTGCTGATGGTCTTCGGCAACGTGGTGCTGCGCTGGACGGTCGATTCGGGCATCAACGTCTCCGAGGAGATGTCCCGCTTCTTCTTCGTCTGGCTGACCTTCATCGGCGCCGTCGTCGTCATGCGCGACCACCTGCACCTCGGTGTGGACATGCTGGTCGGAAAATTCGGACGCAAGGGAAGGCTCGCGTGCATGATGATGTCGGACGCGCTGATCCTGTTCTGCTGCGCCGTCTTCTTCTGGGGCACCTGGCAACAGGCCGCCGTCAACGCGAGCAACGTTGCCGCCGTGACCGGAATATCGATGCTGTGGGTGTTCGGCGTCGGCTATTTCACCAGCATCGCGATCGGCCTGATGGTGCTGATGCGCTTGGTGCGCGCCTTCACCGGCAACGTGACCGAGCGCGAACTCGCGATCTTCGCAGGAACGTTCGAACTCGACGAGGCCACGCACATCAAGCGGGGCCTCGAGTGACGCAGCGCGGAGCCCGCTCGACATGACCGTCACCATCTTCCTGCTGTCGCTGATGGGCGCCATGGCGATCGGCGTGCCGGTGGCATTCTCGCTGGTGCTCTGCGGCATCGCCCTGATGGCCTACCTCGGCATCTACGACAGCCAGATCGTCGCGCAGAAGATCCTCGACGGCGCCGACAACTTCGTGCTGCTGGCGATTCCGTTCTTCCTGCTGGCCGGCGAGCTGATGAACGCCGGCGGGTTGTCGAAACGGATCGTCAACTTCGCGCTGGCGCTGATCGGCCACAGGCACGGCGGCCTCGGCTACGTCGCCATCGTCGCCGCGATCATCATGGCGTCGCTGTCGGGCTCCGCGGCCGCCGACACCGCGGCGCTGGCGGCGATCCTGATCCCGATGATGCGCGAGGCCGGCTACAACATTCCGCGCTCCGCGGGATTGATCTCCGCCGGCGGCATCGTCGCGCCGGTGATTCCGCCGTCGATCGGTTTCGTCGTCTTCGGCGTCGCCGCCAACGTGTCGATCCCGCGGCTGTTCGTCGCCGGCATCGTTCCCGGCGTCCTGCTCGGCCTGTCGCTGTTCATCGCCTGGTGGTGGGTGTCGCGCAAGGAGACGCTGACCACATTGCCCAGGCGCAGCTGGTCCCACCGTCTGCACACCTTGCGCGACGGGGCCTTTGCGCTGGTGATGCCGGTCTTCGTGCTGGGCTCGATCCGCTTCGGCTGGGCAACCCCGACCGAGGCGGCCGTGGTTGCCGTCGTCTACGCGGCGATCGTCGGCTTGTTCGTCTACAAGGAACTCAAGGTCTCGCAGCTCTACGAAGTGGTGCTGGCCGCGGCCAAGATGACGGCCGTGGTGATGTTCCTGGTCGCCGCCTGCGGGATATCCTCGTGGCTGATCACCCAGGCCAATATCCCCGGCGAACTGGGCAGCCTGCTCGAGCCGCTGATCGCCAACAAGACGCTGCTGATGATCGCGATGATGGCGCTGGTGCTGGTGGTCGGCACCGCTCTCGACTTCACCCCCACGGTGCTGATCCTTACCCCTGTGCTGATGCCGCTGGTCAAGCTGGCGGGGATCGACCCTGTCTATTTCGGCGTGCTGTTCATCGTCAACAATGCCATCGGCCTCATCACGCCGCCCGTGGGCATCGTACTCAACGTGGTGAGCGGCGTGGCGCGGGTGTCGATGACCGACGTGATGCGCGGCGTCAACCCGTTCCTGTTCACACAATCGATCGTCCTGTTCCTGCTGATCTTCTTCCCGCAGCTCGTGATGTGGCCCTACCGGCTCTTCATGGGCCTACCTTTTCAGTGGTGAGGGCACGCGCGGGCGTGACTTGCCGACCCTAGGAGAGACCAAGATGAAATTCCGCACCAGCATTCTTGCCGCCGGCGTCGCCGCGGCAATCTTCGCGATTCCTGCACAGGCTCAGTTCACCGAGCGCACGATCCGCATGTCGAACGGGATCAACCAGGAGCACCCGGTCGGCAACGGCGTCGCCAAGATGAACGCGTGTACGCTCGAGAAGTCGGGCGGCAAGATGAAGATCCAGGCGTTCTGGGGCGGCGCGCTGGGCGGCGACCTGCAAGCCACGCAGTCGCTGCGTTCCGGCACCCAGGAGATGGTGATCACCTCGTCCTCGCCGCTGATCGGCATCCTGCCCGACCTCGGCGTGTTCGACCTGCCTTTCCTGTTCGCCAACGAAAAGGAAGCCGACTCGGTCCTCGACGGCGAGTACGGCAAGTACATCTCCGACAAGATGCTGACGGTGGGTCTTGTCAACCTCGCGTACTGGGAGAACGGCTTCCGCAACCTGACCAACTCGAAGAAGCCCGTCGCCAAGGTCGAGGACTTCCCGGGCTTGAAGATTCGCGTGATGCAGAACAACGTGTTCCTCGACACCTTCAAGACGGTGGGTGCCAATGCGGTGCCGATGGCCTTCGGCGAAGTGTTCCCGGCGCTCGAGACCAAGGCGATCGACGGCCAGGAAAACCCCTTCGTCACCATCGACACGTCGAAGTTCTATGAAGTGCAGAAGTACCTGTCGGTGACGCGGCACGCGTACACGCCGTTCATGGTGCTGTACTCCAAGACGCTGTGGGACAAGCTGTCCCCGGCCGAGCAGAAGGTGCTGTCCGAGTGCGCGATCGTGGGGCGCGATGAGCAGCGCAAGGTCTCGCGCGCGCTTTCCGACAAGTCGTTCGCCGACCTCAAGACCAAGGGCATGGTCGTCAACGAGATCACGCCTGCCGAGCAGAAGCGCCTGCGCGATGCCGTCAAGCCCGTCTACGAAAAGCACTCGGCGACCATCGGCAAGGAAACCGTCGACAAGATGAACGCCGCGCTCGCGAAGATCCGCGGCAGCTGATCGGGCAGGCGATGTTCCCCGGGGCGCGCCAGGTTGCGCGCCCCTTTCCTTTTGCGCAACCGGAGCGCGGCACCGTCACCCCATGAAAATCACCAGGATAGATCCGCTGATCCTGCACATGCCGCTCAACACGGCGTCCATCGCGGATTCGACGCACCGAATCACCCACTGGGGCGTGGTCGGCGTGCGCCTCGCCACCGACAGCGGTCTCGAGGGCTACGGCTACACCGGCACCCACGCCGACCTCGCTTCCGACCGCCTGATCACCTCCTGCATCGGCAGCTGCTACGCGCCGCTGCTGCTGGGCGAGGATGCCGGCGAAGGCCGCCGGCTGTGGCTGAAACTCGCCCGCGCGCCCGCGTTGCAGTGGGTCGGACGCGCCGGCATCACCCAGTTGGCACTTGCCGCCGTCGACGTCGCGTTGTGGGATCTGCGCGCCAAGGCGGCGAAGCTGCCGCTGTGGCACCTGCTGGGGGGGCCGGTACGCGACCGGCTGGAGGCCTACAACACCGACATCGGCTGGCTGTCGATCCCCGATGCCGAACTCGTCGACGGCTGTCGCCGCGCCGTCGAGGCGGATGGCTTCCGGCGTATCAAGATCAAGGTCGGGCACGATGACCCGGGCGTCGACCTGAGACGGATCGAGGCCGTGCGCCGCGCGATCGGCCCCGACGTCACGCTGGCGATCGACGGCAACGGCAAGTGGGATCTGCCGACCTGCCGGCGCTTCTGCGCGCGCGCCGAGGCTTTCGACATCTTCTGGTTCGAGGAGCCGTTGTGGTACGACGATGTCGCCGGCCACGCGGCGCTCGCGCGCGGCACCTCGATACCCGTCGCGCTGGGAGAGCAACTCTACAGTGCCGATGCCTTCGCCGCCTTCATGGACGCGGGCGCCATCCACTACGTTCAGCCCGACGTCACGCGCCTCGGCGGCGTCACCGAGTTCATGCAGGTCGCCGATGCCGCCCATGCGCGACGCCTGCCCGTCGCCGCGCACGCCGGCGAGATGAGCCAGGTGCACGTACACCTGTCCTACGCCCACCCGGCGGCCGCGATGCTCGAATACATACCGTGGATCATGGACAATTTCGTCGAACCGATCCGCGTGCAGGACGGTTGCTTCGCCCGTCCGCAGGTCCCGGGCGCGGGGTCCACGCCTACCGCGGAGGCACTCGTGCGCTTTGCCAGGCCTCTCGCCGACTGATGCCGCCGGATCGCCACCCATGAAAATCACCGCCCTCGAAACCCTGCGCCTCGGCGAGTTCCCGAACCTCCTGTGGGTGAGGCTCCACACCGATGACGGCCCGATCGGACTCGGGGAAACCTATATGGGTGCCGCCGCGGTCGAGGCGTACCTGCACGAATCGGTGGCACCGAAACTCCTCGGCCGCGATCCGCTGCGCATCGAGGCCGTCAATGCCGCGCTTGCCAATTACCTCGGCTGGCGTTCCTCGGGCGTGGAGACACGTGGCAATTCCGCCGTCGACATCGCCCTTTGGGACCTGTTCGGCAAGGTGCACGGGCGCCCCGTGGCCGACATGCTCGGAGGACGCTCGCGCGACTCGATCCGCGTCTACAACACCTGCGCGGGCTACCAGTACATCCGCGACGCGCGCTCGCAGTCGGTGGCCAATTGGCACGTCGGCGCCACGGACGGGCCCTACGAGGATCTCGATGCGTTCCTCCATCGCGCCGACGAATTGGCCTTGTCGCTGCTCGAGCAGGGAATCACGGCGATGAAGATCTGGCCGTTCGACATCGCGGCGGAGCGGAGCGGCGGCTACGACATCACGCCGCAGGAACTCGAAGCCGCGCTCGCGCCGTTTGAGAAGATCCGCCGCGCGGTCGGCAACCGGATGGACATCATGGTCGAGTTCCACTCGCTGTGGAGCCTGCCGATGGCGAAGAAGCTCGCCCGCCGGCTCGCCGAGTTCGACACCTATTGGCACGAGGATCCGTTCCGGCTCGACAACATCGGCGATCTTGCCGATTACGCGCGCCACAGCAACGCATGGGTTTGCGCATCGGAGACGCTGGCGACCACGCACGCGTTCCGCGAGTATCTCGAAACCGGCGTTGCCGGTGTGGTGATGCTCGATCTCGGCTGGTGTGGCGGCCTGACCGAGGCACGCAAGATTGCCGCGCTCGCCGAAGCCTGGCACACGCCGATCGCTCCCCACGATTGCACCGGGCCGGTCGTCTACGCCGCCTCGTGCCAGCTGTCGATGCACGCCAGGAACGCGCTGATCCAGGAGTCGGTGCGCGCGTTCTACACCGGCTGGTACAACGAGCTTGTCGAGGGCCTGCCCGTGGTTGCCGGTGGCGAGGTGGCGATCAGCGAGCGCGCCGGACTGGGGCTCGAACTGCGGCCCGGCCTCGACCGGCGGGCGGACGCGATCGTCCGCGTTTCCGAGACGTAGCCATCAGGCGTTGGCCTTGCCCAACAGCGGCTGCAGCTCGCCGGCCGAATACATCTCGCGGAGGATGTCGCAGCCGCCCACGAACTCGCCGTTGACGTAGAGCTGCGGAATCGTCGGCCAGTTGGCGTAGTCCTTGATGCCTTGGCGGATCTCGGCGTCGTCGAGCACGTTGACGGCGAGATAGTCGTCGACGCCACAGCGCTTGAGGATTTCGGTCGCGGTCGCCGAAAACCCGCACTGCGGAAATTGCGGCGTGCCCTTCATGTACAGCACGACACGGTTCTGCGTGACCTGCTCCCGTATCTTGTCCTCGATGGTCATGCCAACTCTCCTCGTGTAAGCCGAACGCAAGCGCGCATCTTACCTGACCGCGAAAACTCGGACCGATCCACGCCGCCTCAGGTTCCCGCGAGCCTGCGCGTGCCGACGACGACCGGGTAGTCCGGGCGCCCGGTCCTGACCCAGGTCACGACGTTGCGGGCCGCCTTCACCCGCAGTTCGCGTGCCGCCTGTTCCGAATAGAATGCCGCGTGCGGCGAGAGGATCACGCGCGGATGCGCGACGAGCTTGGAGTCGGCGGGCGCGGGCTCGACCGGCAGCACATCCAGCGCGAGCCCCCCCAGGACGCCGCGCTCGAGCGCCGCGTAGGCGGCGTCGACGTCCACCACGGCGCCGCGCGCGGTGTTGACCAGAAAAGCGCCAGGCCGCGCGTGGCCGAGCAGATCTGCGTTGATCATGCGCCGAGTTTCCGCATTGAGCGGGACATGCAGCGAGACGACGTCGCTCCGCTCGAATACCTCGGCGTGCGTCGCGCGCGCGACGTAGGCCGGAAAATCGCCGTCGATGATGTAGGGATCGCAGGCAACGACGTCGCGAAAGACGTTGCGGCTGATGTGCGCCATCCGCTTGCCGATGCGGCCCAGCCCGATGATGCCCAGCGTCATGTCGCTGGCGCGGTGGAGCTTTCCCGACGAGAGGAAATTCCAGTTGCCGCGCCCGATGTCGCGGTGGTAGGCAACGATGTTGCGCATCAGCGCCAGCGCCAGCGCCAGTGCATGCGTCGCCACCTCGCCCACGCCGTAGTCGGGCGTCGTGGCAACCCAGATACCCAGCTTCGCGCAGGCGTCCGTGTCGATGGTGTCGTAGCCGGCACCGAACCGGCTGATGACGCCCAGGCGCGGCAAGGCCGTGAGGACGCGCTCGTTGAACTGCGCGTACTGGCAGAGGACGGCATCGCAATCGCGTCCCGCGGCGATCAGGTCGTCGTCGGTCCTGCAATGCCCGACCGCGACGTCGATGCCCGCCGCATCGAAGACCTCCTGCTCGATGGCGTGGTCGGGGTAGTCGTATTCGGAAAGCAGTACTTTCGGCATGGCGGCGCTCGCCCTCCACGGGCTGTCCAAAAGACGGCCATTTTACGGCACGCGCATCGCGCCGCCGGCGTGCGGGCCGGAATTGCCTTCTCCGGCCGCTTCCCGGAACTCGGCGCGTCGCTATAATCGGATGCGCAGCGTCCGACTCTACGTCCCCCGGAGCCCCGATGACCCATCTTCTTCAGACCACGATCGCCGGCAGCCTGCCCAAACCCCCCTGGCTCGCGCCGCCCAACCAGCTCTGGGCGCCGTGGCTGCTCGAAGGCGACGCGCTGGCCGAGGGCAAACGCGACGCCGTGCGTCTGGTGCTTCGCGACCAGGAGCGCGCGGGCATCGACATCGTCACCGACGGCGAGCAGACGCGCCGCCATTTCGTGACGACGTTCATCGAGCATCTCGATGGCGTCGATTTCCAGAACCGCAGGACCGTGCGCATCCGCAACCGCTACGACGCCGATGTCCCGGTGGTCGTCGGCCCCGTCTCCCGCCGGGGCCCGATATTCGTCGAGGATGCGCGTTTTCTCCGCGAGTCCACCGAAAAGCGGGTCAAGTACACGCTTCCGGGCCCGATGACCATGGTCGACACGCTCTACGACAACCACTACGGGAGCCGCGAGAAGCTCGCCTGGGCGTTTGCCGAGATTCTGAACGAGGAGGCGCGCGCCATCGCGGCGACCGGCGTCGATGTCATCCAGTTCGACGAGCCCGCGTTCAACGTCTATTTCGACGAGGTGCGCGACTGGGGCGTCGCGGCGCTGGAGCGCGCCGCGCAGGGGCTCTCCTGCACGACGGCCGTCCACATCTGCTACGGCTACGGCATCAAGGCGAACATCGATTGGAAGCAGACGCTGGGATCCGAGTGGCGACAGTACGAGGAGACGTTTCCGCGTCTCGCGGCATCGACGATCCGGCAGGTGTCGCTCGAATGCGCGAACTCGCGCGTCCCGATCGAACTCATCGGCCTGCTCGAAGGCAAGGACGTCCTGGTGGGCGCCATCGACGTCGCCAGCGAGAGAATCGAGACACCCGACGACGTGGCTGCCACGCTGCGCGCGGCGCTGAGGTATGTTCCTGCCGATCGCCTCTTCCCCTGCACCAATTGCGGGATGGTGCCGCTGGCCCGTGCGGTTGCCCGCGGCAAGCTCGCGGCGCTCGGCGCCGGCGCGGCGCTGGTGCGGCAGGAACTCGACTGACCGCCCGATCGCCGGACTGCCCGCTCGGCCGCCCCGACGGCAAGAAAACCGGGAAGGCCGAAGGCCCTCCCGGAAAGGCTCACGCCCCTCGAAGGGCCGCGCTCACGGCCCGGAGTAGGTGTAGGTGCAGGAATTGTTGAAGGTCAACGTCCCGGTCTGTCCGCCCTTGGTGAAGCTCAGCGAACCACCGATTGGCCCGGTCTCGCAGACGTCTGCGTTGATGAGCAGGTTGCTCGCCTGCACGGCATACGCGCCGACGGTGTTGGATCCGGAGGTATTGACCAGCACGCTGCCATCGGACTGCGATACGATGCTGGCGTTGAGCTTGATCACCACGCCCTTGCTCGAGGTCAGGTTGGTGCCGACGATCGTGGCGCCGGACGAGTTCAGGTTGATGTCCAAGGTGCCGGTGAAGCCAACGTCGTTCGGCAGCTGGAAGTTGTTGAATGTCACTCCCACGGTTCCGGCGAAGGTCTCGGCCGCCACGTTCATCGTGATGTTGAGGTTTGCCTGAACCGAGCCATTGGCAACCAGCGCGCCGTTGATCTTCATGTTGCTGAACGTCGCCGACACGCTGCCGGACACCCCCGTCTCGGTGATCACCAGATTGGTCACGGTGATCACCGTCTTCCCAGCCAGCGTCGCAGTCGTCGCGCCGTCCGCGACCTGGCATCCGCTGCCATAGTTGAGGTCGAGCGTAAGGTTGGGCGGAAACGTCTCCAGCCCGGCCAGCGGCGGCGTGGCCGTCGCCACCGGACAGGTGCTTCCCGTCGTGGTCAGCGCCGTGACTGCGGACCCGAGGATGAGCGTCAACTGGTCGGTGTTGGCGATGTTGCCGTTGAGCAGGCCCAGCACGGTGTTGGCATAGCCGGTCACCTCGCCCTGGAATGCGGACGAAGGCGGCGGCGGCGGAGCGGTACCGCCCGGCGGCACGCATGCGAACACGCCGTCGGCGCCGTTGCCTTCGGGGAGCCAATTCGCCGCAACCATCGTCGAACGGACCGACGCGAAGGTGGTGTAGCGGTGGTTCGGCGCCCCGGACATTCCCTGGTTGTACAGCCGGTACAGCGGCACGGTTCCCGTCGGACAGCTGCCCGTCGGCGAGGTCATCATGTAGAACGCGTTCGACAACTCCAGCACCCATCGACTGCGTGTCGCGAGCCCCGGGCACTCCGCGGGATTGTTGCTGTAGAAGTGCGAACTCCTGGGCGTGAACTCGTTGTTGAAGAACCGGCAGACGTTGACGATGTTGGTGCCGGCCCCATTCCAGACCTTGAACGTCTGCCCCGTCGGCACCCAGGGCGGCAGGTTCCCGGCGGACAGCGACGCGGCCTCGGCAGCATCGGCGGTGATGAAATAGTGATTGAACTGCGGGTGATAGAACTCGGTGACGGTCACCGCGGCCGGGCCCCCGGAGGGCGGCGGAACGGTCGCAGCACCCGAGATGGCGAGCGTGTAGGCGCCGGTCCAGTCCGGATCTGCGGTCTGCGCCCAGATGTAGTAGGTCCCCGTCGCAGGCAGCGTGAAGTAGCCCGAGCCCGCGGGAATTCGCGCGTTATAGCCGCCGCCGCCGTTGTCGTCGGCGGCAAGCGCCGTCGCGTTGATGTCGTTGACGTTGTAGATCTCGACAAGCATGTTGAGCGTCGGCGACGTCAGCGCGATGCTGATCTGCTGCCCTGCGGTACCGTTGAGTGCATAGACGTCGGTGTAGTACTGGTGTTGCGGCGTCGACGTGAAGTGCCACGCGCAATCGGACGTCGTCAGCTGCCCGGAGACCGTCTGGCCAACCGCGATCGCCTGCACACAGTTGGCGGACCACCCCGCTGCCAGCGCCAACGGCACTGCACCAAACCAGAGCGCGAACATTGCCAGAAAGCGCTTCATCTTCTACCCCCTTGGAAGCCATCGGTCGAGCCGTTCCCGGCCTTGCTGCGTCGGGCTGCGGCCTTTGGTCAGCTTCGCACGTTTCAAACGCGTGTTTTTTGACGCAAATCACGGAGACAGCACATTTGCCCCGGCGCCGCAGCCTCCTGGCCCGGCGCTCCGGCTCCAGACGAGATTTTTGTGGCGGCCGCCGAAAAACCTGTGTATCCTCTCAAGAGTGTTTTAGTTTCAAGGCAGTAAAGTACGCTCTTTGCACGACCGCTCTGCAGTCGTTTCAACGCCGTTCTTTCCTTGAGATCGAAACATCCGGCCGGGTCAATCGCCCGAAATCAATCTGTTCTTGAGGAAATTCAGCAATGGCAACTGGTACCGTAAAGTGGTTCAACGACGCAAAGGGCTTTGGCTTCATCACTCCCGATGGCGGCGGTGAAGACCTCTTCGCACATTTCTCGGCGATCAACATGCCGGGATTCAAGACCCTGAAGGAAGGCCAAAAAGTGTCGTTCGAAGTGACGACCGGCCCCAAGGGCAAGCAAGCGAGCAATATTCAGGCAGCGTAAGCAAGATTCCACCGATCACTGGAATCGGCAACAAAGTTCGAACCGGGCCTCGCGCCCGGTTTTTTTTGGGCTAAGTACTCAGCGGAATGCCCAACGGAACTTCGTCCCACACTTCGACGCAATTGCGCCCCGCGTTCTTGGCGCGATAGAGCGCATCGTCGGCGCGGGCTATGATCTCGCGCGCGGTCAATCCATGCGCGGGGTAGGCGGCAAGCCCGGCCGACAAGGTCACCGACAGCGGAAGCGAGCCGAACAGGATCGTGCGTTCCGCGCACGCCTGCCGCAATTCTTCGACGCGCACTCGCGCTTCGGCCAGTGCAATGCGCGGCAGCAGCAACACGAACTCCTCCCCGCCGTATCGGCAGGCGACATCGCTGACGCGCGCCTGCTGCTGCAGGAGTTCCGCCACGGCAATCAGCACCTCGTCGCCGGCGGCGTGGCCGTAGGTATCGTTGATCGACTTGAAGCGATCAAGGTCGAACATGGCCAGCGCGACCGGATATCCCTCACGCTGGGCGCGCGCGAGCTCGCGCGCGCAGGCCTCTTCGAGGTAACGGCGATTGTACAGACCGGTCAGCGGATCCCGCAGCGCCTGCTCCTGCAGCGTCGCCTGAAGTGCCTCGATCTCGGCCAAGTGGCGCGACAGCCGCGAGTTGGCGTCGCGCAGGGCGCTTTCGGTGGCAAGGTGCGCGCTGATGTCGCGGATCGCCGCGATGTGCACCCCGCGTCCGCCAAGCTCGAAGTAGCGCGCGGTTATTTCGACCGGAATCGCGGAACCATCCTGCCGACGATGATGAAGCAACGGAATCCTGACCACGGTTTCGAAATCGATCGGGGTCGAACGACTCGTGTGCTGCGTGGCTTCCGGTTCGGCCAGCAGTTCGTGATTGCGCATCGCCCGCAATGCGTCGCCCGTGTAACCGTAGAGCCGCGATGCGGCGGCGTTGGCTTCGAGAATGCGCCCGCTCTCGTTCTCGATCAGCAGCAGGGCATCGGATTCGGCCTCGAACAACTGCCGATAGCGTTCCTGGCTGTCGCGCAGCGCCGCAGCGGCGGCCTTGCGGGCGCTGATGTCCACCATCGATGTGATCACCGCCGGCTCGCCGGCGAATCGCGTGCCGGACATGGCCGCCATCACGTCGATCTCCCTGCCGTCGGCCGTGCGCAGACGCACCTCGGCTTCGGCGCGGCCTTGCTGGCGCACGGCCTCCAGAAGCAGATCGCGCGCTCCTTCAACGACGTAGAAATCCCCCGCCGGATGGGATGTCAGACGCTCGCGATCCACGCCCAGCAACGCAAGGAGCGCCGGGTTGCCGTATAGCATCGCCGCGTCGGACATCCGCGCCACCGCAATCGGAAACGGCGAGCTCTCGAGCAACTGCAGGTGCTCCTGTTCGCGCTCGAGCAACTCGGCGGTGCGCAACATCACCTTGCGCTCGAGTTCGCTGTTGCTTTCCCGAAGCTGCTGCTCCGCCATCCGGCGCCGCTCCCATGCCTGCGCAAGCATGATGCTCGCGAACAGGGCGAGCACCAGAGTGGCGGCGTAGGGCACGGCGAATCGATTCCAGACCGCCATCCTGGACGCCGCCAGCGACGAAGCCGGGACGAGCGTGACCGGCTTCCAGAAATACTCGCTCGCCAGGAGCGGTCCGGCACTGGGGGCCAGCAGCTGCGCCGATCCGCCGCTCGAACGCTGGCCCGAGTAGAGCGGCCAGACCGTTTCGAACGTCCAGAGTCCCTCCGCATCCTCGAACTGGCCGTGCGCCTCGCCCGCCACCCGCGCCCACGCAGCGGTGTGCCGCGTGGCGAAGGTCTCGCTGCGGTTGAACATGAAGCCCCACTCGTCGTCCTGCTCCGGCGACATGAGCCAGTGTCCCTCCCGGTTCAGCAACATGATGCGTCCCGCGCTGCCTGACAACGCGCGCGCGTACTGAGACAGAAGATCGCGTCCGAGATAGTTCAGCAGCACGATGCCGCGTGCGCGGCTGGTCGCGCCCTGGCGACCGAACACCGGCGCTCCAACGCGTATCGTCGGCTTGTGGGGCACCTCGATCTGATCCAGCTCGACATTGAGATCGAACGGAGAAACGAACAGCTCGCCGCCGGCCAGCGCCATCGTGTCGGTGAAGAAGTAGCGCCGCGCCTTGTCCTGCAGGCTCTCCTGCGGTATCACGACGGCGCGCCCCGCCGCGAGATCGACCCGCACGACCTCGATACCGCGCTCGTCGATCCAGCGCAGCTTGTCGTAGACCTGCTGGCTGTTGGAAAAGGCCGCCAGATCGGAGGCGAGCCTCGCGATCGCAGCCGGAGACGGGTCGTCCACGGCCGCCTGCAGCGCGCTGTGCCCGGCAAGAAAACGCGCATCGCGAGTGAGGGTGTCGACGATGCGGGAAATCACCTGCGCCGCACGCGCGAGGTCTCGTCTCTCGGTCTCGTTGCGCGCCGCTTCCCGCGCGCTGATGTCGCTGCGAGCGAGCAGCCACACGCCGGCGGTGACGATCAGCGCCACAGGGACGAAGACCAGCATCAGCAGCCGCGCGAAACGGAGTCGGTTCATGCCCAATTGGCCCTGCTACGACCGAACCACTGTCCAAGCGCCTACAGGCACAGGCGCATTTCCGGCGCACGCACGCGGAAAGGATCAAGGAGCGCCCCCCGGCGGGCGCCCCTCGCAGCGGCGCAAGCCGTCAGATTCTCGACACCGCGGCGCCAGCGACCGCCAGCGCGGTCAGGTTGACGAGCCGGCGCACCGTCGCCGAGGGTGTGGCAATCAACACCGGCTGCCGCGCGCCCAGGAGGATCGGTCCGATGGTGACGCCATCGCCCGCGGTGATCTTCAGCAGATTGAACGAAATATTGGCCGCGTCGAGATTGGGCATGATGAGCAGGTTCGCCTCGCCGCCCAGCGTGGAGTCGGGATGAACGCGCCGCCGAATCGCCGCGGACAGCGCGGCATCGCCATGCATTTCGCCGTCGAGCTCGAGCTCGGGGGCGCGCAGCACGAGCAGCCGTCGCGCCTCGCGCATCTTGCGCGCCGATTCGGAGTCGTCGCTGCCGAAGTTCGAATGCGACAGCAGCGCTGCCCGTGGCACCAGGCCAAAGCGACGCACGACGTTGGCCGCCATCAGCGCGATTTCGGCCAGCTGCTCGGCCGAGGGGTTGCGATTGACGTGGGTGTCGCAGATGAACAGCGTGCGGTCGTGCAGCAGGAGGCCGTTCATCGCCGCAAACACCGAGGTGTCCGCCCGCTGCCCGATGACGTCCTCGACGTGGCGCAGATGCGCGTGGTACTTGCCGACGGTGCCGCACACCATGGCATCGCACTCTCCCATGCGCAGCAGCAACGCACCGATCAGCGAGGGCTTGCGCAGCACCGCCTCCTTCGCCTCCTCCGGCGATATCCCCTTGCGGCCCATCAGCTGGTAGTAGAGCTGCCAGCAGGCGCGATAGCGCAAATCGCTGTTGATGTTGACGAGCTCGTAGTCCTTTCCCGCCACGAGCCGCAAGCCGAATTTTTCGATCCGCGCCGCAATGACCTCGGGGCGTCCGATCAGCACCGGCTTCGCCAGGCCTTCGTCGACGACGTTCTGCACGGCCCGCAGAACGGTTTCCTCTTCGCCTTCGGCGTACGCAACGCGCTTGGGCTCGCGCTTGGCCCGTTCGAACACGGGCTTCATGATGTGGCTGGAGTGATAGATGAACTGCGAGAGGCGCTCGCGATAGGCGTCGAAATCCGCGATCGGCGTGGTGGCGACGCCGCTTTCCATGGCCGCCTTCGCGACCGCCGGCGGAACGATCACCATCAACCTCGGATCGAACGGCTTCGGTATCAGGTATTCCGGGCCGAAGGACAGGGCCTCGCCGGCATAGGCCTGGGCAACGATGTCGGACTGCTCGGCGTGCGCGAGTTCGGCGATCGCCTTTACGCAGGCGAGCTTCATCGCATCGGTGATCGCTGTCGCGCCCGCGTCCAGCGCTCCCCGGAACATGAAGGGAAAGCAGAGGACGTTGTTGACCTGGTTCGGATAGTCGGACCGCCCCGTCGCGAGGATCGCATCGGGCCGGACCGCCTTGGCGAGTTCCGGAAGGATCTCCGGCTCGGGATTTGCGAGCGCGAGGATCAGCGGATCGCGCGCCATCGTCTTCACCATCGGCTGCGTCAGCACGCCGGGGCCGGACAGACCCATGAAGATGTCGGCATCCTTGATCGCATCGGCCAGCTTCCGGTCCTTCGTGTTGCGGGCGTAGCGCGCCTTGTTTTCCTCCATTGGGGACTCGCGCCCCGCGAAGATCACGCCCTTGCTGTCGCAGACCGTCACGTGTTCGCGATTGAGGCCCAGCCCGACGAGGAGGTCGAGGCAGGCGATCGCCGCCGCCCCTGCACCCGAGCAGACCAGCTTGACCTTGCCGATTTCCTTGTTGACGACCTTGAGCCCGTTCAGGATCGCGGCGCTGGCGACGATTGCCGTGCCATGCTGGTCGTCGTGGAACACCGGAATCTTCATCGTTTCGCGCAGCTTGCGCTCGATGTAGAAGCAATCCGGCGCCTTGATGTCCTCGAGGTTGATGCCGCCGAACGTCGGTTCGAGGCGCGCGATGGTCTTCACCATCTCGTCGGGGTCGTTCTCGGCGAGTTCGATGTCGAAAACGTCGATGCCGGCGAACTTCTTGAACAGGCAGGCCTTGCCCTCCATGACCGGCTTGCCGGCGAGCGGCCCGATGTTGCCGAGACCGAGAACGGCAGTGCCGTTGGTGACCACCGCTACCAGATTGCCCCGCGACGTCAGCGAACTCGCCGCGGTCGGATCCGCCACGATGGCGTCGCACGCGGCTGCCACACCGGGCGAATAGGCCATGGCAAGATCACGCTGGTTGATGAGACTCTTGGTCGGCGTGACCGAAATCTTTCCTGCCGTCGGCAGGCGGTGATATTCAAGCGCGGCAAGGCGTAGCTGCTCATCCATCGGGATTCTCCATATCGGCACTCACGGCCGGCTGCTTATTCTACGCGCCGTCCGGGGCAACGTAGTACACCGGCCGCAGGCCGGCGCCGGGATTCCGCGGGAGCCCGCCCCGGCTTCGGGAGCTCGATTTCCCGAAACATTGCCCCCAACCTGAAGTCGTCGCCCGGTAAACCAATTGAATCCTTCGCGCGTTGGATAGGGCGAGCCCAAGCCGCCGGCCGGGCCGCCGACCCTCGCGGAGCTGCCATGAAAAACTTCGTTGCTGCTGTCCTCGGATGCGCCGCCCTCCTGCTTGCCTTCCAAGCATCGGCGCAGCTGACCTTCTTCGAATTCGAAGGCCTGCGCGGTCGCAGCTTCGGCGTCGATCGCGCCCACAACAACTTCGACCACTTCGGATTCAACGACCGCGCTTCGTCGGTCGTCGTCCAGCGCGGCCAGTGGGAGGTGTGCGAGGATGCGGACTTCCGGGGCCGTTGCGTCGTGCTGCGCGCGGGGCAGTACCCGTCGCTGGCTTCGGTCGGCATGAACAACGTGATCTCGTCGGCCCGCCCGGTGCGCGGAGGACCGAGCCACTCGTACTTCCCGCCGCCCCCGGTTCCGGCGCCCTATCCGTTCTATCCGAAGCCCGGCGAGCCCCTGTTCGAGGCCGACGTCATCGCCGTGCGCGCAGTCCTCGGAGCCCCCGAGCAGCGATGCTGGGTCGAACGCGAGCAGGTCGGATACGACTCGGGGGCCAATGTGGGGGGCGCGATCATCGGCGGCATCCTGGGCGGCGTGCTGGGCCATCAGGTCGGCGGAGGCCGCGGCAACGACGTTGCGACAGCACTCGGCGCGGTCGGCGGCGCCGCGGTCGGTGCGAATGTCAATCGCGATCGCGGCAGCAGCTACACGCGGGACGTCCAGCGTTGTTCGGCCGTTCCCGGTACGGCGCGGCCCGAATACTGGGATGTGACCTACGTCTTTCGCGGGCGCGAACACCGCACGCAGTTGAGTGCGCCGCCGGGCGCGACGATCACGGTGAACCGCCGCGGAGAGCCACGACTGTAGGACTCGTCGGGATCTGGAAGCGAGCACTCGCTCGCTTACGGGGGAGGTTGGCGCGAGGTATTGCGCGCGTTGGTCGCGAGGTAGATTCCACCTGCTCCAAGGATCGTGATGCCGACCAGCGACCAGAAGTCCGGAAAATTTCCGAAGACGAGGTAGCCTAGTGCGGTGGCCCAGACCATCTGGCTGTAGGTGAACGGTGCCAGCCGCGAGGCTGGGGCGTAATCGTATGCCTTGATGAGTATCAGATGGCTTGACGCCCCGATGATCCCGGCTAACGCGAGCAGCGCCAGGTGCAGTGCGCTTTGCGGCGGTGTCCAGGTGTAGGGCAGGGTCAAGCTGAAAATCAGCAGGCCGATGAATCCGGGATAGAAGATCGATGTATGAATGCTCTCGAGGCCGGCGATTTGTCGGGTCAGGACCTGATAGACGGCCATCATCAAGGCAACTCCAAGCGGCAGCAGCGAGGCCCAGACAAATACTCCGGTGCCGGGGCGCATGATGATCAGCACGCCCAGGAAGCCTGCCAGGATGGCGAACCATTGATTGCGGGCCACCTTTTCCCTGAGGAAAGCAACGGCCAGCAGCGCAACGATCATCGGCGAGACAAACGTGATGGAACTTGCCTCGGCAATCGGCATGTACTTGATGGCAAGGACGAAAGCCATCGAAGAAGCGGGCAGCAGCACTCCGCGAATGATCTGGACGCCGGGGCGCGCCGTTCGGACGAGACGCCAGCCTAACCGAGGGCTCAGCACCACGACGATCGCCAATGTGTGAAAAAGGTAACGCGCCCACAGGATGTTCGTAACGGGATAGAAGCGGGTCAGGTATTTCGAAATCGCATCCATGACGGCGAAAAGGACGACGGCGATCGAAATCAGAAGGATGCCGCGATGTGTTCGCCGATCATCCGTAGGCTTGAGGCTCATCGTGCTCTTCAAGAATTGCTGCGACTGGCCGATTGCAGCCGATCACCTGCAGGCTTTGGGCCGCGTGTTGTATCAGCGACCGCCATCGGCTTTGCGCCCGGCGCTCTTCGCGGCGTCGGCGCGCGCCTCCTTCGGGTTCAGCCATAGCAGCGCGCGATCAGGCAAGAACTCGAAATAGACCGTCGCGCCGGCGTACACGAGCACCATGAGAGCGCCGCCGACCCGGGCCCCGAAGAGTCCGACAAACCCCGTCATCGCCGCGACGATCACGACCAGCCAGCGCGCGACAATGAAGGCTCCGCGATGCTTCAGCACGCGCTCATCATCGTCGCGTGCGAGGAGGTCACGGTGTGCCTGAACACATCCTGCCACCGAGCCTGCGACCTGCAAAGCGAGCCCGATGAGGAACGAGCGATCGCCGAGCACTGCGGAGGCGGACCAATCGAACTGCACGAACAGCACGGCGAGTGGCACTCCGAGGGGCAGAAACACCAGCACCGCGGCCAGCATCGCTCCAAAGCTCGCCCGCATCCAGTCGAGAGTCCCTCTCATCGGTCGTCCGCGCTCGCCCGCCTTGCCGAGCCCGGTGACGTGGCGCGCCACCAGCAAGATCACCACCGCGAAGGCGAGCGTGGTGTCGACGTAATACAGCAGCAGCAGATTCGCCGCGGACCACCCGAGTAGGAGCACGCCCACCACGGGTACAACATTGCGCGCGACGAGCAAGGCAAAAGCGGCGGGCGGGGCCGACAGGTTCATGGCGCGACAGCATCCGCATGGAAGGCAGTTGGAACCGCGACGATATCAGACGCACGTGCGGGTGGACGAACGCTGCGTCTACGCGAGTACACGGCATGTACAGGCTTCGCTCGACATGCCGGAAGTGCAGTATCACAGGAAGGGCTGAGGTGGTTCACCGAGTAGACCGCACAGGATGTGTCCACCAGGGGGTTGCCGGAGACTGCGGGCGCGCAGACATCTGCAGAATCTTCCCGCCGAATTCTCTGGTCTCCGTGCGTATTCACCGGAATGACACCAAAAAAAATGGCCTGCCGCCCATGGACGTGCAAGCCTCTGATTATTTGGTGGCCAAGGCATTGAAACCTCAGCCGTTTTTTGCGGTCCGCTATGCGTCCCGCGAAATGGTGGCCAAGGGCGGAATTGAACCACCGACACAAGGATTTTCAGTCCTCTGCTCTACCAACTGAGCTACTTGGCCTAAGTGGGAATTATAACAAAATCGAAGTCGCCGCTCGCGAACCGGCAGCGGCGCCGGATCACGCGCCGAAAAACCCCTGCAATTCCGCCAAGGTCTCCTCCGGCGCTTCTTCGGCAAGGAAGTGCCCGGTTGGCAATGCGCGCCCCTGCACATCGGTCGCCACGCTGCCCCAATCGGCAATGGGATCGAACAGCCGGTTGACCACGCCTTTCGCGCCCCACAACGCCAGCAGGGGGCAGGCAATCCGTGCGCTCGCGTCGACCGCGTCGTGTTCGAGGTCGACGCCGGCGGCGGCACGGTAGTCCTCGCAACTCGCGTGGATCGTCGCCGGATTCCGGAAGCAGCGCTCGTATTCGGCGAGTGCGCGGGGATCGAAAAGGCTCAAGCCGCCGGACCAGCCTCCGATCTTCTTCCGCAGGTAGTAGACGGGATCGGCGCCGATCAGCCGTTCTGGCAAATCGAAGGGCTGGATCAGGAAAAACCAGTGATAGTAGGCGCTCGCGAAGGACTTGTCGGTGTTGCCGTACATGATGCGTGTCGGCGAGATGTCCAGCACCGCGACCCGTTCGACCGCATGGGGGTGATCGAGACACAGCCGGTGCGCTACCCGCGCGCCCCGGTCGTGTCCGGCCAGCATGAAGCGCGTGAAACCCAAGGCGCGCATCGCCGCCACCTGGTCGGCGGCCATGGCTCGCTTCGAGTAGTTGATGCTGCGTTCGCCGCCGTCCGGCTTGTCGGAGTCGCCGTAGCCGCGCAGATCCATGCACACGACAGTGAAGCGCTCGGCCAGGCGGGGTGCGATTCTGTGCCACATGGCGTGCGTCTGCGGATAGCCATGCAACAGCAGCAACGGCGGGCCGCTGCCGCCGATCACCGCGTGAAGATCGGCACCCGCTCCGGTGATGCGGCGGGATTCGAATCCCGGGAAGAGCACGCCATCGCTGTTCGGGGGTGTATCCGGGGTTGCGGCCATGGGAATCCGTTGCCTCTTCCGACGAAGTCCTGGCGCCAATGCGCGCCGTTCGAGCGAAGATAAACCACCGCCATCCCGTACCGCAAGGCGAACGACGCGCTATATTGCAGCGACAGGCGCAGGCGTGCGCATCCGGTCGAGGAGGCTGCAATGACGATTGTCCCGCCCACAACGCCCCAGTCGCAATGCCCGGTTTTGGTATTGGCGCTGGTCGCTTCGGTTCTTGCCTGGTTTTCGCCGGCGCTCGCAGCCGCGACGGAAACCGGGACACCTGCGGTCGCTGCGGTTGCCGCGGACCCTGACGCCGAAGGGCTCTTCAAGTCGATCGTCAAGATCAGCGTGCGCGCGATTCCCGACGCCCGCAGCAACGCGAGCCTGGGCGCGCAGCGGGAAGGTACGGGGATCGTCATCGGCGACAACGGCCTGATCCTCACCATCGGCTACCTGATCGTCGAAGCCGATGAAGTGACCATCGTCGATCGACGCGGCCGCACGCTGCCGGCGCAGGTCGTCGGGTACGACCATGGAACCGGATTCGGACTCGTGCGGTCGGTCGTCCCGCTCGACGCGGCGGCCGTCACGCTGGGAGACCCCACCAGACTCGCCGCCGGCGAGTCGGTGCTGATCGTCAACCACGACGGCCCCGACGACGTGACCCTCGCCCGCGTTGCATCACGGCGCCAGTTCACCGGCAGTTGGGAGTACCTGGTCGAGCACGCGATCTTCACCACGCCGCCCGCGCTCAACTGGAGCGGCGCCGCGTTGCTCGACAAGGATCTGAAGCTGCTCGGCATCGGGTCGCTGATCGTGCGCACGGCAACTGCCGAGGGCGAGCGTGAGCCCGGCAACATGTTCGTCCCTGTCGACGCGTTGAAGCCGATCCTGGCCGATCTCGTGAGCGGCGGCCGCCGTGCCGGACCCGCGCGCCCATGGCTTGGTGTCGCGGCGGACGAGGTGCAGGGCCGCCTGGTCGTCGCCCGGGTCTCGACCGATGGGCCGGCGGATGGTGCGGGTCTCGAGGCCGGGGACATCATCCTTGCCGTCGGCAGCGAACCGGTGCGCACGCAGGCGGAGTTCTATCGCAGGGTATGGAGCCGTGGCGCCGCCGGTGCCGACATCCCACTGCGCGTTCTGCAGGGCGTCGAGGTCAAGGAAATCAAGGTGCGCTCGATCGACCGCGTCGACTATTTCCGGCCGCGCACGATGCATTGATCGCCACTGCCGAGAGCGCCCGATGCGCTGCGCATGTCCGGTGCAGGAGCGGCTCCAGCCGCGAGTCACCGCCCCGCAAATGCGTTTGCGGCTGAAGCCGCTCCCGCAAGATCCGTACAGTCGTCGCGCCGCCTGAGCAGTTCTGTCGACCCCTGACAACCAGTAGAATGCTGTGCCTTCCGGTGCGCCGCGCGCGCCCCGGATTGCGCACCTTCACTGCGGTCAACCTTCCCGTCCCGCCACTCATGCTCCTCTACGCTGCGACGATCTTCGTCAGTGCCTTCCTGCTGTTTCTGGTCCAACCCGTGATGGCGAAGCAGATCCTGCCCTGGTTCGGCGGATCGGCTGCCGTGTGGACGACCTGCCTCGTCTTCTTTCAGACGGGGCTTCTCGCCGGCTACGGCTACTCGGATTTGACGGTCCGGCGGATGGCGCCGCGCGCCAGCGTCAAGCTGCACACGGTCCTGTTGCTCGCCTCGCTTGCCGTGTTGCCGATCATCCCCGGTATGCAGTGGAAACCCATGGGCACCGAGAGTCCCTCGTGGCTGATCCTCGGCCTGCTCACGGCGACGATCGGCCTGCCGTACTTCCTGCTGTCGACGACCAGTCCGCTGGTACAGGCCTGGTTTGCGCGATCCAAGCCGGGAGCGAGTCCCTATCGGCTGTTCGCACTTTCGAACTTCGCATCGATGCTGGCGCTGGTCGGTTACCCGTTCCTGCTCGAGCCTTGGGCGCCCACGCGCGAGCAGGCGATCGGCTGGTCCGCCGGTTACGCGGCGTTCGTCGTGCTCTGCGTCGTGGCGGGATGGGTCAGCCTGCGCCATCGACGCATCCCGACCGTGCATGCGCTGGGCGAACACCCTGCCTCCACCGCCGATATCGCTCACGCCGAAGCGCAGCCGTCTCCCGCGCGCCAGTTACTGTGGTGCACGCTCTCGGCGACGGGTTCGATCCTCCTGCTCGCCGTGTCGAACCACATCACCCAGAACATCGCCGCAGTTCCGCTGCTCTGGATCGCGCCGCTCGCGCTCTATCTCCTCACCTTCATTCTCTGCTTCGACAGCAGCGGCTGGTACAAGCGCGAAATCTTCCTGTCGATGCTCGCCGCGACGCTCGGCGTCATGGCATGGACGCTCGCGGACCCGACGCTGACGCATGAACTCGCCATCCAGATCGGCGTGTTCTGCGGCGGGCTGTTCGTCGCCTGCATGTTCTGCCACGGGGAACTCGTGCGCCTGAAACCGGCGCCGCGCCACCTGACCCGGTTCTACCTGATGATCTCCGCCGGCGGCGCGATCGGATCCGCGCTGGTCGGCATCGTCGCGCCGCTGGTCCTGCCGGCGTATTTCGAACTCGCCGGGGCGCTCGTCCTTTGCGGCGTGCTGCTGCTGTGGCAGGTGCGGCGCGAACCCCCCGTCTTTGGCGTGCTGGCTCTCGTTGCCACGGCAGTTGCGATCGGCTGCGCGATCTGGGGCGTCACCGAGTTTTACCGCAACGCGATCACCGTATCGCGCAATTTCTACGGCGTGATGCGCGTGCAGGAACTCGGCACCAGTGATGCGAACCGGCGGCGTTCGCTCGTCCACGGCACGATACTCCACGGCACGCAGTACCTCGCGCCCGATCTGCGCCGAAAGGCCACCACCTACTACACCCAGACCTCGGGCATCGGCCGCCTGCTGGAAGCGATGCATCCGCGGCGCGAACCGCTCAAGGTCGGCGTCATCGGCCTGGGCGCCGGCACGCTGGCCGTCTACGGCAGCAAGGGCGACGTCTACCGCTTCTACGACATCAACCCCGACGTCATCGAGGCGGCGCAACGGGATTTCACGTTCCTCGAGGACAGCGACGCCACGATCGAGCTGCCGCTGGGCGACGCGCGACTCTCTCTCGAGCGCGAGCCTCTCCAGGGCTTCGATGTGCTGGCCGTCGACGCCTTTTCCAGCGACGCCATTCCGGTGCACCTCATCACAACCGAGGCGATCGCGATCTACCTCCGGCATATGAAGCCTGGCGGCGTCATCGCCTTCCACGTCACCAACCGGTTCCTCAACCTCGTCCCTGTTGTGGAGGCGCTGGCACGGGCGCATGGCCTCTCCGTGATTCACATCGCCGACAGCGGCGACGATACGCTGGCAAACCGCAGCGATTGGATGCTGCTGTCGACCAACAAGGCGCTGCTCGAGCGAGCGGAGCTGGCCGAGAGCGCGCAAGCAATCACTCCTCGCCGCGACTGGCGTCTCTGGACCGACGCGTTCAACAATATCGTGCAGGTGCTGAAGTGATACCGGAGATCGCGGAGCAGGCGGGCTGCATCGCAGCGTAAAATCGCGATATGGCTATCGTTGCACCCGCCGACCCTGCATCCTATCGCGCGCTGGTGCGACCACCCGGCGCGCGCTTCATCGAAGTGCTCGACCAGCGCGCGCTGCCGCATGCCGTGCAGCGCGTGCGAATCGCCGATGCCGCCACGGCAGGACTTGCACTCAGCAGGATGTGGATACGCGGCGCACCGCTGATTGGCGCGGTCGGCGCCTACGGCCTGGCACTCGCGCTCGATCGCGATGCGACCGACGCCGCGCTGGCGAGTGCGCACGCGACGCTCGACGCGACGCGCCCGACCGCAGTCAACCTGCGCTGGGCGCTCGACCGGGTGCAACGCGCCGTCGCGCCGTTGCCTGAAGCCGCGCGCGCCGATGCGGCCTGGAGCGAAGCCGAAGCGATCTGCGCCGAAGACGCCGCGACCAACCATGCGATCGGCGAGCACGGCCTTGCGCTTCTGCGCGACATCGCCCGCCGCAAATCCGGCCCGGTCAATGTGATGACCCATTGCAATGCCGGTGCACTGGCTGCGACGGCCTGGGGCACGGCGACCGCGCCGATATTTCTCGCGCATGCAGCGGGTCTGCCGCTGCACGTCTGGGTGAGCGAGACGCGGCCACGGTTGCAGGGCGCGAACCTGACCGCCTGGGAGATGGCCGAGCGCAGCGTCCCGCACACGCTGATCCCCGATGTCGCCAGCGCGTGGCTGATGCGTCGCGGCGACGTCGACATCGTGATCGTCGGCGCCGATCGCGTCGCCGCCAATGGAGACGCGTGCAACAAGATCGGCACCTACGGCAAGGCGCTCGCCGCCCAGGACAATGGCGTGCCCTTCTTCGTCGCGCTGCCTTCGCCCACGATCGACGCGTCGCTGGCTCGCGGCGAGGATATCCCGATCGAGATGCGCAACGCCGACGAGGTCCTGACGATCACCGGACGCGACAATTTCGGTCACACCGCGACGGTCGCGATCGCGCCGCCGGGAACGCGCGCCGTCAACCACGCATTCGACGTCACGCCCGCCCGGCTCATCACCGGATTCATCACCGAGCGGGGCATCGCCGCTGCCAGCGCGGCCGGCCTCGCAGCGCTGTTCCCGGAGCGCTTGCTTTGAGCCCGGCGAGCGACGATCTCGTCCTGCGCAACGCCGTGGTGACAGCGGCGCGCGCGATGAATTCGCTGCACATCAATCGCGGCAAATCCGGCAACGTCAGCGCGCGTTTGCGGCAGGACGGATTCGACGGTTACCTGATCACGCCGACGGGGCTGGCGTATGCGGACACCACGGACGCCGACATCGTGGCGATGTCCATCGACGGCGACGAGCGCGACGCGATCGGCCGTTGGCTACCGTCGTCCGAGTGGCGATTCCACCGCGACATCTACCGTGCGCGCAACGACATCTGCGCCGTCGTCCACGCCCACGCACCGTTCGCGACGACGCTCGCCTGCCTCGACCGGGGGATCCCGCCGTTCCACTATATGATCGCGATGGCCGGCGGGCGCGACATACGCTGTGCACCCTACGCGACCTTCGGCACCCAGACGCTGTCGGATCATGCGGTGGCAGCGCTGGCGGGGCGCCGGGCCTGCCTGCTTGCGCATCACGGCATGATCGCCTGCGGCGCGACACCCGGGCAGGCGCTCGCCCTCGCGGTCGAGGTGGAGACGCTGGCGGAGATGTACTGGCGCGCGCTGCAGATCGCGGAGCCGGCGCTGCTCTCCGACGCCGAGATGGACATCGTTCTGGAGAAGTTCAGGACCTACGGACAGCCGCGACGCAGTTGATCGCTGCCGGATCGGATTCAGCCGCGAATGCGGAGCAGTGCGAAAGGCTTCGCGCCTTAAGGGCGCTCCTGCGGGCAATGCATGTCGCGTGTTCCTATAGGTGCCGACGCCCTCAAACCGGACCGCGAAACCCATGGGGGTTGGCGCACTGCCACCGCCACGCATCCGCGCACATGGCCTCGAGGCCCCGCTCCGCCTGCCATCCCAGCAGATCACGGGCGCGCGAAACCGCGGCATAGCAGGTCGCGACGTCCCCCGGTCGGCGCGCCGCCATCTCGCACGGAATCGGCCGGCCGCAGGCCTGCTCGAAAGCATGCACGACCTCGAGCACCGTGTGGCCGCGTCCCGTGCCGAGATTGACGGTGGCAAGCGGCGGTGCATCTGCAGCGAGGATCTTTCGCAGCGCCGCAACGTGGCCCAGCGCCAGATCGACGACGTGGATGTAATCGCGCACGCCGGTGCCATCCGGCGTCGGATAATCGCCGCCGAACACCGACAACCTCGCCCGCCGTCCCACCGCCACCTGGGCGACGAAAGGCATCAGGTTGTTGGGAATGCCGACAGGATCTTCGCCGATCTCTCCGCTCGCGTGCGCGCCGACGGGGTTGAAGTACCGCAGAAGCATGACCCGCCACTCCGGATCCGCAGCGGCGACGTCGGTGAGAATCTCCTCGACCATCAGCTTGCTGCGGCCATACGGATTGATCGGGCCCAGCGGTGCGTCTTCGTCGAGCGGCATTGTTTCCGCCATGCCGTAGACGGTCGCGGACGAACTGAAGGCGATTCGCTTGACGCCATGGTCGCGCATCGAGTCAAGCAGGACCAACGTTCCGGCCACGTTGTTCTCGTAATAGCGCAGCGGCTGCGCGACCGACTCGCCGACGGCCTTGAGTCCCGCGAAGTGGACGACCGCGTCGATCGAGTGCCCGGCGAAGATCCGGTCGAGCGCGTCGCGATCGCGAACATCGGCTTCGATGAACACCGGGCGCGTGCCGGTGATCTTCTCGATGCGGTCGATCACGACCGCCGAACTGTTGCAGAGATTGTCGACGACGACGGCATTCCATCCGGCGGCGATCGCTTCGACGCAGGTGTGCGAACCGATGTAGCCGGCGCCGCCGGTCAGGAGAACGGAGGGCATCAACGTCCTGCGACGGTCGTGTCGTCGGGGCTGCGACCGTACCGATCGTCGAAGCGGACGATGTCGTCCTCGCCGAGATAGTCGCCGCACTGCACTTCGATCATGACCAGCGGTTCCGTCGTCGAGTTGCCGAGGCGGTGCCGGGTCTCGAGCGGAATGTACGTCGATTCGTTCGCCCGCACCGGATAGCTCCGCTCGCCGCAGGTCACATCGGCGACGCCCCGTACGACGATCCAATGCTCGCTGCGGCGGTGGTGCAGTTGCAGCGACAGCGCTGCCCCGGCCTTCACCTCGATGCGCTTGATCTTGAATCCGGGCCCTTCCTGCAACACCGTGTACGCGCCCCAGGGACGCGCCACCGTCTTGTGCAGGCGATAGGACTCATGCCCCCGCGTCTTCAACTCGCCGACGACATCCTTCACGCGCTGCAGATGATCGCGATGGGCGACCAGCACCGCGTCCGGAGTGTCGACAATGACGAGATTCTGCACCCCGACCGTGGCGACGACGCGGTCCTCGGCATGGATGTACGTGTCGCGCGTCGCGATGGCGACGCGCTCGCCCTGCCCCCGATTCCCGTCCTTGTCGGGCCCGACAAGCTCCGCCACTGCCTTCCACGAGCCGACATCGCTCCAGTCGAAGCTGCCGCGAACGACGGCGACATCGCCGGCGGCTGCCGCCTTTTCCATGACCGCGTAGTCGATCGAGATGTCGGGCACGGCCGTGAACAGTGTTGCATCGATCTCGAGCGCGGTCTGTCCCGCGGAGGACATCGGCCGCAGCTTTTGCCAGCATTGGCGAGCGGAGGCGAGCAACTCCGGGGCATGGCGGGCGAATGCGGCCAGGATTGCCGCGGGCGTGAACGCGAACATTCCCGAATTCCAGACGTATCGACCGGATGCCAGATACTCCTGCGCTGTCGCAAGCGCGGGCTTCTCGACGAAGCGCGCAGCGGTGAAGCTGTGCTCCCGCAGCGCCTGTCCGCACTCGATGTAGCCGAACCCCGTGTCGGGATGGGTGGGCGTTATGCCGAAGGTGGCGAGCTTGCCGGTACGGGCGACTTCGACCGCTTCGGCGACCGCGGCGGTGAACGCGGCCTGGTCGACGATCAGGTGATCGGCAGCGAGTACCAGCATCACGACGCCGGGGTCGCCCAGGGATTCCGCCTGCAAGGCGGCCAGCGCCACCGCGGGTGCGGTATTGCGACCGAAAGGCTCGAGCAGGAACGACGCGGTGTCGACACGGCGGTCGTCCAGGCCGGCGTAGAGGTCGCGGGTCGAGAAGTAGTGGTCGCGGTTGGTGACCGTGAGCAGCGTGTCGACACCCGGGAGCGCGAGCGCGCGGACCGCCGTCTTGCCGAGCAGCGTTTCGCCGTCCGGCAGGATCATGAAAGGCTTCGGCGCGGACTCGCGCGAAAGCGGCCACAGGCGGGTTCCGGCGCCGCCGGAGAGTATCACTGGAAGAATCATCGAAGCGTCCTGGTTTTGTGTGAGTCGTCGCACCCGGAACATGGCCCGAGAAACAACTGCAACGCTACTTCGCAGGCACCGGATTTGTCCAGCGCCGCGCCAACTTCATCGATTCGCATCGTCGATAGCACAACGCCCCACTCGGAGTGAGCGGGGCGCTGAGGGAAAGGGTGCCTGACGATGACCTACTTTCGCATGGGAATCCACACTATCATCGGCGTGCTGTTGTTTCACGGTCCTGTTCGGGATGGGAAGGCGTGGGGCCAACGGGCTATGGTCGTCAGGCATTGAGCAGGGGACAGGGAACGGAGAACAGGGAACAGAAGGCCTGCTGCCGTTGGCTGCCGCGGGAGGAAGAAGTAAAGGTGGGGTTGGTGTAGTGCGAACACCGGTGGCACGCAAGTCGCAGCGGTCGCCGGATCCAGGTTTGTCTGTCACCTGTTCCCTGACCTCTGTTACCTGGAGTGCTTACGGTTATGGGGTCAAGCCGCACGGGTTATTAGTACCGGTTAGCTTAAGGCATTACTGCCCTTCCACACCCGGCCTATCAACGTGGTGGTCTGCCACGACCCTTCAGGGGGCTCAAGGCCCCGGGAGATCTCATCTTCAGGCACGTTTCCCGCTTAGATGCTTTCAGCGGTTATCGCTTCCGTACATAGCTACCCGGCAATGCGACTGGCGTCACAACCGGTACACCAGCGGTACGTCCACTCCGGTCCTCTCGTACTAGGAGCAGCTCCCGTCAAATCTCCAGCGCCCACGGCAGATAGGGACCAAACTGTCTCACGACGTTTTGAACCCAGCTCACGTACCACTTTAAATGGCGAACAGCCATACCCTTGGGACCGGCTACAGCCCCAGGATGTGATGAGCCGACATCGAGGTGCCAAACACCGCCGTCGATATGAACTCTTGGGCGGTATCAGCCTGTTATCCCCGGCGTACCTTTTATCCGTTGAGCGATGGCCCTTCCATACAGAACCACCGGATCACTATGTCCTGCTTTCGCACCTGCTCGACTTGTCAGTCTCGCAGTCAAGCTTCCTTGTGCCATTGCACTATCAGTACGATGTCCGACCGTACCTAGGAAACCTTCGAGCTCCTCCGTTACTCTTTGGGAGGAGACCGCCCCAGTCAAACTGCCTACCATGCACGGTCCCCAATCCCGATAAGGGATCCAGGTTAGAACCGCAACAACACCAGGCTGGTATTTCAACGTTGCCTCCACGCCATCTAGCGACAGCGCTTCATAGGCTCCCAGCTATCCTACACAAGTCTTGTCACAGTCCAATGCAAAGCTACAGTAAAGGTGCACGGGGTCTTTCCGTCTTGCCGCGGGGAGATTGCATCTTCACAAACACTTCAACTTCGCTGAGTCTCAGGAGGAGACAGTGTGGCCATCGTTACGCCATTCGTGCAGGTCGGAACTTACCCGACAAGGAATTTCGCTACCTTAGGACCGTTATAGTTACGGCCGCCGTTTACCGGGGCTTCAATCAAGAGCTTGCACCCCATCATTTAACCTTCCGGCACCGGGCAGGCGTCACACCCTATACGTCCACTTTCGTGTTAGCAGAGTGCTGTGTTTTTGTTAAACAGTCGCAGCCACCATTTCACTGCGGCCCCTCTCGGCTCCAAGCGCAAGCTCCTTCACCTACCAGGGGCGCACCTTATCCCGAAGTTACGGTGCAAATTTGCCGAGTTCCTTCTCCTGAGTTCTCTCAAGCGCCTTAGAATATTCATCCTGCCCACCTGTGTCGGTTTGCGGTACGGTCAACTTGGAACTGAAGCTTAGAGGCTTTTCCTGGAAGCAGGGTATCGCTCACTTCAGACTGGCAAGCCAGACCTCGTCATCACGCCTCAGCTAAGATCTCCGGATTTGCCTGGAAACCACGCCTACACGCTTAAACCGGGACGTCCAACACCCGGCTGAGGTAACCTTCTCCGTCCCCCCATCGCATTCCAAATCGGTGCGGGAATATTAACCCGCTTCCCATCGGCTACGACTCTCGTCCTCACCTTAGGGGCCGACTCACCCTACGCCGATGAACGTGGCGTAGGAAACCTTGGGCTTTCGGCGAGCGGGCCTTTCACCCGCTTTATCGCTACTCATGTCAGCATTCGCACTTCCGATACCTCCAGCAAGGGTTACCCCTCACCTTCACAGGCCTACGGAACGCTCTCCTACCATCTGCATGCTCCACTAAGGACGCTCGGTCCGGTGCCAGGCACCCACCGACTCGACTTTCATGGACGCTTTGCCGGGTCCTTCGCAAACGAAGGGCCGGCAAGCTCCCCGAATGGGGAGCGCCCTTAATGGAGCATGCAAACCCGCAGCTTCGGTGCACAGTTTGAGCCCCGTTACATCTTCCGCGCAGGACGACTCGACCAGTGAGCTATTACGCTTTCTTTAAATGATGGCTGCTTCTAAGCCAACATCCTGGCTGTCTGTGCCTTCCCACCTCGTTTCCCACTTAACTGTGTCTTCGGGACCTTAGCTGGCGGTCTGGGTTGTTTCCCTCTTGACATCGGACGTTAGCACCCGTTGTCTGTCTCCCAAGCTCGCACTCCTCGGTATTCGGAGTTTGCGATGGCGCGGTAAGTCACAATGACCCCCGCAACCATTACAGTGCTCTACCCCCGAGGGTGATACTTGAGGCACTACCTAAATAGTTTTCGGAGAGAACCAGCTATTTCCGGATTTGTTTAGCCTTTCACCCCTACCCACAGCTCATCCCCTAACTTTTCAACGTTAGTGGGTTCGGCCCTCCAGTGAGTGTTACCCCACCTTCAGCCTGGCCATGGGTAGATCATCCGGTTTCGGGTCTACGCCTACCAACTCAAGCGCCCTGTTCGGACTCGCTTTCGCTGCGCCTCCCCTATTCGGTTAAGCTCGCTGGTAAACGTAAGTCGCTGACCCATTATACAAAAGGTACGCCGTCATCCCTGCTCAAAGAACTCTCCGGGTCCTTTGCCTGCTTAAAGATCTATTTCATCTTGCTGTTCTTTTGCGACGCGCCGCTACGCGGCCCGCCGCCAAAGAACCCCAAGGCCCTTTAAGCAGGGACTCCGACTGTTTGTATGCATGCGGTTTCAGGATCTATTTCACTCCCCTCCCGGGGTTCTTTTCGCCTTTCCCTCACGGTACTGGTTCACTATCGGTCGATTACGAGTATTTAGCCTTGGAGGATGGTCCCCCCATCTTCAGACAGGATTTCACGTGTCCCGCCCTACTTCTCTCGCGCCTGGTTCCACATGCGTCCCTTCAGGTACGGGGCTATCACCCACTGCGGCTGGCCTTTCCAGACCATTCCCCTGAAACACATGCTAAATCGCGACGGCTAGTCCCATTTCGCTCGCCACTACTCTGGGAATCTCGGTTGATTTCTGTTCCTCCGGCTACTGAGATGTTTCAGTTCACCGGGTTCGCTCCCTCCACCCTATATATTCAGGTGGCGGTGACCCTCGCGGGCCGGGTTTCCCCATTCGGATATCTGCGGATCAATGCTCGTTTGCCAGCTCCCCGCAGCTTTTCGCAGGCTGCCACGTCCTTCATCGCCTGTAATCGCCAAGGCATCCACCACATGCACTTAGTCGCTTGACCCCATAACGCTAAGCACTGACTTTGCCCAACGCCACGGGTGTTCGCGTGACCAGCCCGCCCCGAACTCACAGGACGAACCAGTCGATACAATCCAACCCAATCTCGCTCTTCTGCAGAACACCGCATAAAGCAGCGCCCCGCTCACCGAGCAAGACCTTTACTTCTTCCATATTGTTAAAGAACAACCGATATCTTCTGACCAAAAAGCCAGAGGTAAGCCGCTCGGCTTGCCTCTGCCTTCTCCTGTTCCCTGTCCCCTGTTCCCTGTCTCCTGACTGGTGGAGCTGGACGGGATCGAACCGACGGCCTCCTGCTTGCAAAGCAGGCGCTCTCCCAACTGAGCTACAGCCCCGCTGACTTGGTGGGTCTGGATGGATTCGAACCATCGACCCCCGCCTTATCAAGACGATGCTCTAACCAACTGAGCTACAGGCCCGGTATGACACGGTTGCACACACAGACAACCGATAGGCGTGGGCACTGCAGCACCTGGAGGAGTCCAGGCGCAGGACCTCAGCCATCACTGACCTCCGTCACCTGTTCCCTGTCCCCTGTTTCCGAGAAAGGAGGTGATCCAGCCGCACCTTCCGATACGGCTACCTTGTTACGACTTCACCCCAGTCACGAAACGCACCGTGGTAAGCGGCCCCCTTGCGGTTAGCCTACCTACTTCTGGTACATCCCGCTCCCATGGTGTGACGGGCGGTGTGTACAAGACCCGGGAACGTATTCACCGCGGCATGCTGATCCGCGATTACTAGCGATTCCGACTTCACGCAGTCGAGTTGCAGACTGCGATCCGGACTACGAACGGCTTTCTGGGATTGGCTCCCCCTCGCGGGTTGGCAACCCTCTGTACCGTCCATTGTATGACGTGTGAAGCCCTACCCATAAGGGCCATGAGGACTTGACGTCATCCCCACCTTCCTCCGGTTTGTCACCGGCAGTCTCCCTAGAGTGCCCTTGCGTAGCAACTAGGGACAAGGGTTGCGCTCGTTGCGGGACTTAACCCAACATCTCACGACACGAGCTGACGACAGCCATGCAGCACCTGTGTTCCGATTCCCTTTCGGGCACCCCCACCTCTCAGCAGGGTTCCGGACATGTCAAGGGTAGGTAAGGTTGTTCGCGTTGCATCGAATTAATCCACATCATCCACCGCTTGTGCGGGTCCCCGTCAATTCCTTTGAGTTTTAATCTTGCGACCGTACTCCCCAGGCGGATCACTTCACGCGTTAGCTACGGTACCAAGGAATCGCTTCCCCAACACCCAGTGATCATCGTTTAGGGCGTGGACTACCAGGGTATCTAATCCTGTTTGCTCCCCACGCTTTCGTGCCTGAGCGTCAGTATTGGCCCAGGGGGCTGCCTTCGCCATCGGTGTTCCTCCACATCTCTACGCATTTCACTGCTACACGTGGAATTCCACCCCCCTCTGCCATACTCCAGCCCGCCAGTTTCCAATGCCATTCCCAGGTTGAGCCCGGGGCTTTCACATCAGACTTAACGAACCGCCTGCGCACGCTTTACGCCCAGTAATTCCGATTAACGCTCGCACCCTACGTATTACCGCGGCTGCTGGCACGTAGTTAGCCGGTGCTTATTCTGCCGGTACCGTCATAGACCCCACCTATTAAGCAGAGCCCTTTCTTCCCGACCAAAAGAGCTTTACAACCCGAAGGCCTTCTTCACTCACGCGGCATGGCTGGATCAGGGTTGCCCCCATTGTCCAAAATTCCCCACTGCTGCCTCCCGTAGGAGTCTGGGCCGTGTCTCAGTCCCAGTGTGGCTGATCATCCTCTCAGACCAGCTACCGATCGTCGCCTTGGTAAGCCTTTACCCCACCAACTAGCTAATCGGACATCGGCCGCTCCCAGAGCGTGAGGCCTTGCGGTCCCCCACTTTCCTCCTCAGAGCATATGCGGTATTAGCGCCGCTTTCGCGGCGTTATCCCCCACTCCAGGGTACGTTCCGATGCATTACTCACCCGTTCGCCGCTCGCCGCCAGGGTTGCCCCCGCGCTGCCGCTCGACTTGCATGTGTAAAGCATGCCGCCAGCGTTCAATCTGAGCCAGGATCAAACTCTTCAGTTCAATCCCAATACAAGTAACTCAATCGACGTTGGCCCCATCCCAACCCAGAAGCTCACGCCCCCAAGCCAGGACAAGACTCACTCCCATCCCATTACAGGACAAGAGCAATTTGCGTCGTGTGAGCACCACAATGTCTCCAGCATCAGCCAGCAAGACTCGCGCCCCACCAACCAATACCTCCAAACACCACAGCACCCACACCTATCGGTTGCAAACTGTTAAAG
>CAWBGE010000015.1:0-67466 GCA_963788185.1 uncultured beta proteobacterium | reverse complement strand
TCAATACTTGTACCGACAGGCATTGGTGTCTCTGCGGACGTTCGATTTGCGAACGGGTCATGAGTGACAAGGTTACTAAGCTTCTGCGCAAGGCCAATTTTGGATCCCTGCTCCAGGCTGCACCACGCCCTACTCCAGCCCGCGCAGCCCCGCCTCGTCGTTTGCTACTCATTGTGGCTCACACGGGTCGGCAGCTGTCGTGCAAGCACGTCGCCCCACCCGGCGAATTGACCGTCGGCAGCGTCGGCACCTCGTCGGTGCATCTGCAGGTCATGATCGCGATCCGAATTGTGGTTCACCCTCAAGAAATCGATTGGCCGTCGCATTGTCGGCATGCTTGTGGACAATGCAGCAACAACCTACTCGATGATTCTGATGGGCGAGGGAGGCGTCGATCATTGGCGTCTACCTTTTTGTCGCGCTTGGAAACGCATTTTGCTTCGGTCGCACGTACCTGCAGATGTGTCGCAGGTGCTGCGTGCGTCGGGTTTGGAGCTGTCCTCGCGGTATCGCCATTCTGGTCGCAACATACTGCCATTGGTCTTGGGTTTCTCATTACGCTGGGAGTAGTCCCTCTCTACGCGGGCGTTCTCGCGGAGAGAATAAACGAGGCCAGGAAACGCGCCGACGACGCCAACCTTGCGAAAGGTCGGTTCTTGGCAAACGTGAGCCATGAAATGCGTACGCCGCTCAATGGTGTCATCGCAATGGCTGACCTTCTTCAGGATACAAAATTGTCCGAATCTCAATGCGAGATTGTCGAGACTTTGGGGACATCAGCACAGTTACTGCTCGCTCAAATTGAGGACGTACTCGATATCTCAAAAATCGAGGCTGGACGAGTAACAATTGAAACGCATCCGTTTGATCTCGGAAAATTGCTCTCCAATACCGTCAAAGTAATGATGCCGCAAGCCCGATATAAGGGGCTCGCAGTCTCGCTGGAGGTACCAGCGGCGATACCAACGTATTTTCGTGGTGACGATCATCACTTACGGCAGGTGTTGCTCAACCTCCTCGCGAATGCGGTGAAGTTTACGGAACGCGGGGAGATAACGCTACGAGTTGCGCTGGTCAACCGGAGCAGTTGCAACGTACGACTTCGCTTCGAAGTTAAGGACACGGGTATAGGCATCCCAAAGGAGAAACAAGCGATCATTTTTGAGGCGTTTGCGCAGGCGGACGATTCGATTACCCGTACGCATGGCGGAACCGGGTTGGGTACAACAATCGCACGCCACCTTGTGACACTAATGGGTGGTGCGATTGGAGTCCAGAGCGAAGAAGGCGTAGGAAGTCTATTTTGGTTTGAGGTCCCGCTTTCGACCGCCGAAGCGAGTGAGTGCGACTTCACGACGGACGTTGATTCGAGCGCCCGCCTCTCCGCATCCGCATCTGTCCTTGCTGGGAGCGGGCTGGCAAAGGTGGCGCGAATTCGTGGTGCCCGTGTCTTGGTCGCGGAAGACAACCCAACTAACCGGCGCGTGACGCAACTCATTCTTGAGAGCGGTGGCCATCAGCCTACAATTGTCGAAAATGGTGAAGCGGCACTAGATGCGCTCGATGGAGGACGATTTGATATTGCGCTCTTCGATCTTTCAATGCCGATTTTGAGTGGCCTACAAGCTCTTAAGATGTACCGCTTCACCAACAGCAAGCCAATTCCGATCCTAATTCTCTCGGCAAATGTCACGACAGAGATTGTCGCGGAATGCCACGCCGCCGGGTGTGCAGAATTCGTCCCTAAGCCACTACGTGCCAGCGCGCTGCTTGATGCAGTCGAGCACTACCTTTCCCCGCACGCACCCGATGCGCCACAAATCCCGATTCGAGTAGTCGAGCGACCGACCCTTACGGTAATCGACACCCCCGTAGTCGACACTCAGGTCATCGAAGACCTCGAACTGCTCTCACCGGATGCGACATTTGTAGAGCGCCTACTAATTGGGTTCAGAGGCGACGCGGAACGCATCTCCTCTGAGGTTTCAGCTGCACTACACTCGCGTCGTTACGAACAAATTAAGGACATCGCACATGCGCTAAAGGGCGGTGCTGGAAGTGTCGGCGCAATACAGTTGATGCAATTCGCCGCGCGTCTTGAGAAGACTGACCACGACACACTCCGCCAAAACTCCAATGCACTACTCGAGGAGCTGAATCGGACCACGAATCAAGCGTTTATTGTGCTGGAGCGCCATCTGGAGCAACGACAAAGACGTCTTCTGACACGAAAGCGCGATTGAATTCGTAAGCTCACCCTCTTCGTAGACAGCAGAAACTGGACTTTTCTGGCAGGATTTTGTGCTGGAGGGAAGTCCGATGAAGAAGTCGCGATTCACGGAGTCGCAGATTGTGGCGATTCTCAAGGAGGGTGAGGCCGGGGTATCGGTGGCGCAGTTGACGCGGCAGCATGGGTTCAGCGCGGCGACCTACTACCACTGGAAGTCAAAGTACGCCGGCGCCGGAGTGCCGGAGCTCAAGCGCTTGCGTGAACTCGAGGCGGAGAACGCCAAGCTCAAGCGGATGTACGCCGACCTGGCGTTGGAGAACACGGCGATCAAGGACGTTCTCAGCCGAAAACTCTGACGCCGTCCGCCAAACGCGAGACGATCCGGATCATGACCGAGGATCACGGTCTGCCGATTGTCCGCGCTTGCCAGGTGGCCCGTAAGCGTCTGGCAAACCCACATTGACGCGGGGTTGGCGGCGTGAGTGCGCCGTTGCGAAACTACTTGACGAAGTTCCAGGGCATCATCGCATCAAGGTCAGCGCGCTTCGCCGTCGGCAATCTGGTCAGCACGTCCAGCAGGTACGCCTTGGGGTCGATGCCGTTGAGCTTGGCCGATTCGATCAGGCTGTACATGAGCGCAGCGCGACGGCCGCCGCCTTCGGAGCCACAGAACAGGTAATTCTTGCGTCCGAGGGCAATGCCGCGAATGGCATTCTCGACCGGATTGTTGTCGATGTTGATGCGGCCGTCGTCGACGGAAGTGTCCTGAATTCTGTGTGTGAGGCGGGTGGTGAAATATCTCACGCTTGTGGTCGCGTGAAGCGGTCCTGGTAGAGGATAGCGAATTGGTTCATGGCGGTCTTCCAATTATGAGACGCACGGCTCCAATCGGCGGTGATGTTGCGCAGCGCGAGCCAGATCAGTTTGCTCGCCGCGTCGTCGGACGGGAAATGGCCGCGCGTCTTGATGATCTTGCGCAGCCGTGCATTCACGCTCTCGATCGAGTTCGTGGTGTAGATCACCCGTCGCACCGCCGGCGGAAAGGCGAAGAACGGAATCACGTTCGACCAGGCCCGGCGCCAGGAAGCCGCCACGGTCGGGAATTTCTCTCCCCAAGGCCCGGTCTCGAAGGCCGTCAGCTCCGCCTCGGCGCTCTCGGCGCTGGTCGCCGTATAGATCGGCTTGATCGCCGCGGCCAGCAACCGGCGGTCCCGCCAACTGGCGTAGTCCAGGCTGTTGCGGATCAGGTGCACGATGCAGGTCTGCAGCGTGGTGGCCGGATAGACGGCTGCCAGGGCCTCGGCCATCCCCTTCAGGCCGTCGGTGACCGCGATCAGGATGTCGTCGACGCCACGCGTCTTCAGGTCGTTGAACACCTTCATCCAGAACTTGGCACCCTCGGTGTTCTCGATCCACAGCCCGAGAATGTCCCGGGTGCCGTCCGGACACACGCCCAAGGCCAGGTAGACCGCCTTGTTGCGCACCACGTTGTCCTCCCGGATCTTCACCCGCAACGCGTCGAAGAAGATCACCGGGTACATTGGCTCCAGCGGCCGCGATTGCCAGACGGTGATTTCCGCCAGCACCGCGTCGGTGACGGTGCTGATGAAATCCGGCGCCACGTCGGTGGCGTACATCTCGGCCAGAAACCCTGGAATCTCCCGCACCGTCATCCCGCGGGCGTACATAGCGATGATCTTGTCGTCGAAACCGGTGAAACGCCGCTCGTGTTTGCCGATCAGCTTGGGCTCGAATTCGCCTTCCCGGTCACGCGGTACCTCGATGCGCAACGGCCCGTCGTCGGTCAGGATCGTCTTGCCGCTCTTGCCGTTACGGTGGTTGGTCCCCAGCTCGGGCTTTTCGGCGCCGCTGGCGTAGCCCAGGTGATGGCTCATCTCGGCACCCAGGGCACGTTCGATCAGCGCCTTCTTGAACGCCCGCGAGGCATCCTCGACCGCCGCCGCGGTCATCGGGCCCCGCACCAACTGGTCAAGCAACTCCGGCGGGATCTTCGGCAACACCGCCGCCTGCGCGGCAGCGTTGGCCTTCTGCATCTTCCTGACTGGCTTCGGCATACTGTCTCCTATCAAACGACATGGTATGCCTCACACACAAAACTCCTGACAGGCTCTCGTCGACATAGCGCACCAGCGCCGACCAGCGATTGAGGGTGTACTGGAGGGCTTTGGCCAGCGCCGAACGCGGCGCCGTCTTCGCCCGCACCGCCTCCAACCACTGCCGGAACGCATCGAGGATCGGCCCGGCGCGCGCCTGCCGCTGGTACTGCCGTTCCGCCACGCTCAGATCCTGGACTTCGCTCTCGATGACGTACAGGCGGGCGATTTCGGTGATCGCCGTCTGCGCTGCCGGTGATTTGGTGGTTTCCCAGACCTCGACGAAATTTCTCCTGGCGTGGGCCATGCATCCGGCTTCGAGCACCCCGTCGCGGCGCAACACGTCGTTGTAGCCAGCATAGCCGTCGACCTGCAACACACCCTGGTAGTCCTGCAGGAAGCGGGCGGGCGTGGCCTGGCCGCGACTCATCGCAAAGTCGAACACCACTGCCTGGACGGGCTGCCACGGCCCGCTGCGGTAAGCCCACAGATAGCCGGTGGCGGTGCGACCATTGCCGGGTTGCAGCACCGGCACCGGGGTTTCGTCGGCCTGGATCACGGCCGTGCCCAGGACGCGGGTGGCCAAGCGCTCGACCAGCGGTTCCAGCAACACTTCCAGCTGGCCCAACCAGCCCGCCATCGTCGAGCGCGGCAACGCCACCCCGTCCCGCGCGTAGATCTGTTCCTGCCGGTGCAACGGGAGGTGGTCCAGATACTTCGCTGCCAGCACATGGGCCAGCAATCCCGGTGCCGCCAGACCACGGTCAATCGGTTGCGCCGGCATCGGCGCGGTATGCACGGTTTCGCAGTGGCGGCAGCTGTACTTGGCGCGGATGTGGCGGCGCACGAAGCCGCCCGGCAGCGGCTTGCGCTTGGGCAGCAGCTTGGCTGGCGTCGCCGCCTCAGGGGCGGCGGCAGCGGCCAGTTGCTCCAGCCGCGTTTCGGCGGCGGCGATGTCGCCGTCGAGTTCCGCTTCCCATAACGCGATCTGTTCGCTGCCCACGGACTCGCTGGCGGCACCAAAGCGCCAGCGCTTCAACCGCGCCAACTCGAACTGCAGCTTCTCGATATACACCGCGAGATGCTTGAGCTGCGTGGTCTGGGTTGCGATTTGCGTGATCTGCTGCTGAATTTGCGCCGCTTGCGCTTCGACCTGCTGGGTCTGCGCGGAGAGTTGTGCCTGCAACGCTGCCGCGTGTGCTTGGAGTGCGACGGCAGTCGACGGAATCGGGCTCGCTTGCGGCATCGATATTCAACGCACAAGACGCTCCGCAGTTGACGCGAATCACCGCATCGAGCAAGAGAATTTCGCTCTGATTGCGCGCTGGTTTCGTCACGCCATTGCCGGCTGCCAGGTGCGCACCGGCGTGCGCCAGTCGATGCCTTCTAACAGCATGGAAAGTTGGGCCGGCGTCAGCGACACCGAGCCCGCGGTCGCTTGCGGCCAGACGAAGCGACCGCGGTCCAGGCGCTTGGCCAGCAAGCACAGTCCCTGACCATCCCACCACAGGACTTTGAGCAGATCACCGCGTTTGCCGCGAAACACGAAGACGTGGCCGGAGTAGGGATTGGCGGTCAGCGCGGCCTGCACCAGTCCGGCCAAGCCATCGAAGCCGCGCCGCAGGTCGGTGTGCCCGGCGGCCAGCCATACCTGCGTGTGCGCCGGCAGGCCGATCATCGCAGCAGATGCTCGAGCACCACCCGCAGCGCCTGCGCGTCCGGATCGCCTTCAACGATCAGGTGGCCCCGCGCGCATTCGAGGCGCAGGCGACCACTGCCCGGCTGCCCTCGCGGATCGACCCACGGCGGCGTACCCGCGGCGACCGTGGTCAACGCGATGTCTACCGGCAGCAATCGAACCGCACTCGGCTGCACCGGTCCCAGCCGGCCCTCGCGGAAAAGCTTGCGCCAGGTGAACACCTGGTTGGCATTGACGCCATGCTCGCGGGCCAGACGGGCGACCGAGGCCCCCGGCACCAGCGTCAGCGCCACCAACTCCCGCTTAAAACTCAACGCATGGCGTTGATTCCGCCGTCGGTCAGCGCCACCAATGCTCGGTCGAATACTTGTGTCCATGATCGCAGTCGTGGACACGTTCCAGGCGCATCCATCACGCGATCATCTCCGGCCAATGGCCACCCGTCGAGATGGGTTTACCAGACGCTTACGGTGGCCCGGCTGTCGCGGGCGGCGTACTACAAGCCGGGGATCGATTGGGCGGCGCGGGATGGCGAGGTCATCGCGGCGCTGCAGGCGATCGTGGTCGAGGAACAGCGGTGGGGCTTCTGGAAGTGCCATGACCGACTGCGAGCGCAAGGCTATGGCTGGAACCACAAGCGGATCTGGCGGGTGTACTGCCAACTGCGACTCAACCTGCCGCGGCGGACCAAGCGGCGGGTGCCGCAGCGGGTACGACAGCCGTTGCTGGTGGAACCGCGGATGAACGCGGTCTGGGCCATCGACTTCATGCGCGACACGCTCTACAGCGGGCGCGTCTTTCGGACACTGAACGTGATCGACGAGGCCAATCGTGGTGCGTTGGGCATCGATGTGGCGGTCAGCATTCCCGCCGCCCGCGTCAGCGCGTTCCTGGCCCAGATGATCGACCTGCATGGCCGGCCCAGCGCGATTCGCTGTGACAACGGCCCCGAGCTGACCAGCCAAACGTTTACCGACTGGTGCAAGGAGCAAGACATCGAACTGCGCTTCATTCAGCCCGGGCAAGCCGGACCAAAACGCGTACATCGAGCGGTTCAACCGAACCTACCGCGAGGAGGTGTTGAGCGCCTACCTATTCGACTCACTCGACGAGGTCCGGGAGATCACCGCGCGAATGGCTCGATCGCTACAACGAAATCAGACCACACGACGCGCTGCGCAGCCTGCCGCCAGCGCAGTACCGCGAGCGCTTGCTCGCTGCGGAACTCCAGTTTAGAACTGTCTACTTGACGGGGGAGCTTACGGTTCCACATCCTTCATGGGAAAAGTCGCGCAGAAGTCGCGCAGGCAACGCTCGAAAGTCGCGCAGAGCGGAACGCGTCATAAGACCGAGTTTTCCCTGCCATCATTCGTTCCCATTGCGGCGGTCCCCGGTCATGATCCCCGCCGTCCCACAGGTACCACGGACGCTGCCGGTGGTGTTGCGTCGGGACGAGGCGGCGCGTCTGATTGCCGCGGCACGCAACCTGAAGGTGCAGACGGCGCTGTCGGTGGCGTACGGCACGGGCTTGCGCGCCAGCGAGGTGGTGGCGCTGAAGGTCATCGACATCGACAGCCAGCGGATGACCCTGCTCGAACGGCTGCGCACTTGGTGGCGGGTCGCCCGGGCGCAGGGGAAGATGCCCGACGGCGGGTGGCTGTTCCCCGGGGTGAATCCGCTCGATACGGCCACCCCGCGCGAACTCAATCGGACGATCCATGAGGCGGCGCTCGCGGCTTGGCATCGACAAACGAGTGTCGATGCACACGCTGCGGCACAGCTTCGCCATTCGCCAAAAGTCGGCGCCGCGAGCATCTCGCCCAAGCGCGCGAACCGTTGCATGTCGTTCCCGCTGCCGTCGAACCGCCGTCATCCACCGCAGCACCGGTCGCCATCGTGCCGCCTACCTTCGTCTGCCCGCATTGCGGTGCCGCGATGCGCATCGTCGAGATCCTCGCTCGCGGCCAACCGATTCGCGCCCCGCCGGCACTGCGAGTCGCAGCATGAGCACCGGCACCGGTGGCATCAACACTACGTCCGCGTTGCGTCGGCCACCGCCGCGGCAGCTTCCTGTAAGCAGCCGTCCGCCGGCGCACCCAAGTAGCTGTAGCGGGGGATGCGCGCCGGCGGCACCAGGGCGAACGGCGGCGGCGCCGCGTTCTATCGCGTGCGGACGCAACAGACGTATCCGTAACAATTGTTCAGCCTAACCTCGAATGGCGTGTCTTACGTCAGTCAATCAGCAGAACAGCGTCCGCACAGCCGGGTAGAGCGCGCGGAATCGCTCGTAACGAGGTGCGAGTTGCGCGGCCTCGCGAAGATCGGGTTCGAAGCGATTGCGCGTCGCTGGTGTGCGTGCAACGACGGCGAGGTCGCCGCCGACGGCCAGCCACGCCAATCGAGCGGCACCGAGCGCTCCGCCGGCTTCGCTGCCCTCGAAAGTGACCAAGGGCACGCCCAGCGTCGATGCCAGGAGTTGTGCCCACAGGGTGCTGCGCGCACCACCCCCGACCAGAGACAGCGATTCAACGTCGCGCGCATTCGCGCCTAAGCAGGCCCAGCCGTCCCGCAATCCGAAGCTGACGCCTTCGATCACGGCGTAGCCGACGCTGGCCGCATCGTGCACCGCCATCAACCCGAACAGTGCTCCCTGCGCGTGCGGATTGTTGTGCGGCGTTCGTTCGCCGCTGAGGTAGGGCAGAAACAGCGGCGCAGCCGCGCGCTGGCGATCGTCCAAAGTCGCGACCCGCTCGAGGAGGGCCTCCTCGCTGGGCAATCCAAGAAGTTCGCGAACCCAGCGCAGTGCGCTTGCGGCAGAGAGCATCACGCTCATCTGATGCCATGTGCCCGGTAACGCGTGGCAGAACGCGTGCATGGCCGTGGCTGGGTTGGGGCGGAACGCATCGTTGCTCAGGAATACCACCCCTGAGGTGCCGAGCGAGACGAATCCCTGGTTCGGCCGCACGGCGCCGATGCCCACGGCGCTGGCAGCGTTGTCTCCCCCTCCCCCGGCGACCGGGATGCCGGCGGGAAGCCCCCAACGCGTGGCCACGCTCGGCAGGAGTTGCGCCGAAACTTCGCAGCCTTCGACCAGGCGAGGCATATTGCTGGTCGAAAGCCCGCACGCCGCCAGCATCTCCTCCGACCAGCGACGCGCGCCGACATCAAGCCACAACGTGCCCGAGGCGTCGGACATCTCGCTGACCCGCTCACCCGTCATCTGAAGGCGCAACCAGTCCTTGGGCAACAGGACAAGGCTCGTCCGATCGAAGATCGCGCGCTCGTTGTCGCGCACCCACCAAAGCTTCGGCGCCGTGAATCCGGGCATCGCGAGATTTCCGGTGATCGCCTGCAACTGCGGAACCGCCGCCTCGAGCGCCGTACAGGCCTCGCCGCTGCGGCCGTCGTTCCACAGGATGGCGGGCCGCAGAACTTGCTCGCGATCATCGAGCAGCACAGCACCGTGCATCTGGCCGGACAAGCCGATGGCCCGAACCGCGGCCATGGCCGATGGCTGCTCGCTGGCCAACCTACGCACCGCGAGGTCGGTCGCTTGCCACCAATCGTCCGGTTGCTGTTCGCTCCAGAGGGGGCGCGGCCGTTGCAGCGTCAGACCCTGCCCCGTCGTCGCAACAATCCGATGGGATTCGTCAAGGAGCAGGACTTTGACTTCGGACGTACCGACATCGATGCCGAGAAACATGATGCTGTGCCTCCAAACGGGGTTCTGATTATCAGCTCTTCAAGAACTCCTGAACCCGTCGTTCCGCCGCACGTATAGCAGCTTCAATCGATTCGTTGCCGGCCAAGGGCCCCCAAAGAAGCGGGTCCTGGCAGAAGGCACGGAGCGGATCCGATGCGGCGAAGAAGGCGTGCGCGACGCCAGGGTCCATCACACCATCCTGATAGGTGTAGGCAAGTTCGCCGCGATGCCACCGCCCCAGGTACACAAAGAAGAGCGCCGGCAGCATCGCGGTGCTGTCCAGCGGAGCGCCGCGCGCCATGCACTCGTGCAAGGTGGGCACGATGAAGCCGGGAATTTTCGAGAAGCCGTCCATCGCCACGCGCTGGTTGGTGTCGCGAATGTTCGGGTTGCCGAAGCGATCAAGCACGACGTCGCGGTATTTGCGCAAATCAATCGGGCACGGATGCTCTGGCGTATCGAGACAGTGTATGACGTCGTTGGTGACGTAGTCGTACCCGATCTTGCGGATGGCCGGCACCGCCATGTCCTCGTGGATATAGTTGAGTCCCTTCAACGTTCCAGCCCAAGCCACGCAACTGTGTGTGGCGTTGAGCACGCGGATCTTCGCCTCTTCATAGGCGTGCACCGAGTCGACCATCTCGACGCCAACCTTCTCCCACGCGGGACGGCCGGCCACGAACCGATCTTCCACGACCCACTGGATGAAGCTTTCCCCCATGACTGGCGCCCGGTCGGCCCAACCCGTCGCCGCTTTGACACGATCGGCGACGTCCGGTAATGGCCGTGGTGTGATGCGGTCGACCATGTCGCACGGACAGGTCGTGTTGGCGTCGACCCATTCACGCAACTTCGACTCACCGCGCCGTTCGATGAAGTCCAGCAAGCCCGCACGGAATCGCGCGCCGTTGCTGCGCAGGTTGTCGCAGTTTAAAAGCGTCACCGGGGCGCCGCCGCGCCGCACCCGCTCGCGCAGGATGGCGGTTACCGCGCCATAGATTGTTCCCATTTCGTCGTGCTCCAGGTCGGCGCGCAGGTCGATGTGGCTCAAGTCGAGCTTGTTGTTCTGGTCGAGGTAATAACCCGCCTCGGTCACCGTGAACGAAATGATCCGGGTCGTTGCGTCGGCACCGACGTCGATCAATCGGCGATTCCCCTTCTCGAAAGGGACCACCTCGCGTATCGACTTGATGCGCTCGTAGACTCGTTCGCCGGCCGGAGAAACGGTCTCGAGCGTATATTCGCCATGCTGTGCCGCCAGCGCATCCATAGTCTCCGTCATGTCGTTCCGGATATTGCCACCCACGATCGACCAGGACCGGTCTCCCGTCTTGTGCAACTCGTGGAGATAGACGGCTTGGTGGGCGCGATGAAACGAACCAAGGCCAAGGTGAAGGATGGTGTAATCGGTTCCCGGATTGGCGGTCATGGAGATCTCGCTACATTGTGGTCGTGGTGAAGATGATGAAAACGAGCAGGTTGGCAACATGCGCAGCGCGGTGCATGGCCGCTCGCCTGCGATATTGTCGGACGGGCATCATGGAAGGTTATCGGCTGGAACATGATCCCGATAGTATTCGGCGCTGCGCCGAGGCGCCGATCGAGTCGGGTGGATCCCGATTTCCATGCCTGAAGCCACCGCAAGCAGCATACGAGCCGCGATCAGGTGAGCCTTGCGGCGGATGATGAACCTCACCGCACCATCGAGGAATATCGCGCCGGCAACCATTCCACTCAACATCGATGCCAAACGGTCAAGATAGCCCGTCTTGATGTGCGGATCGCCATTGCAATCCATTGCATCGAACCGCTGTTGTTTGGTGATCAGAAGGAGGATGTTCGGTTGTCTCTTCGCTACGGTTTCCACCGCTGCTCAATGATTCGATCGACTCGATTGTGCACCTTAGGCCCCGGCTTTTGACGTGTCAATAGATGCGGCGCGACATAACAGAACAACCACTGCTGCTAGCATCCTCGCCCGCCGGGCCATGCACTCGGTGACTGCTGCAACCTCCTCACATGGCGCGGCAATATGCCGCGCCACCTCAAACAGCTGCGCAATTGCCGGCCCAACGTGATCTGTGCATTCCCTCCTTTGCTGCGTGGCCGCGGCAATGTCCTGCGTGATGTCACTGAGCCGCCCACCGCCTCCACCATCGGGGCCATGATGGCGCCGCCAGTTCGGCCTCGAGCGATGCAACAAGGAGCTAGACGCCTCCCGGAACACTCAGTACCAGAAGCCACCCGGTCTCGTGATTGCCGCAATGGCGTCGTCAAAGAGATCGACGTCGATCAACAGGTCGAAGATGGTGAAGCGCCGACGGATCATGGCGGCACGTTTGTAATCCTTCGCGAACCCCACCACTCCGACGCCGAGCGCGTCCGGATGTACCGGCAGTCCCTGTATTGCAAGACGGTCGCGAACGGCTTGGGCTCGCGGCAGGTGCCCGGACAAGCGATCGCAGAGCGCCGGCCAGGCCGTGCGCAGCCGATGGAGGCGATGGCGTAACTGACTGCTTTCCGGATACTTGGCCCGTACCTCGACGACAGAGGCGTCGCCGAGGGATGGGTCCTTGAAGGCGGCACGAACCTCAGCCTCAATGTCCGCAATTGGGCGCCGCCGGCGTACCAGGGTGTCGGGGTCGATGCCCGTCAGGTCCTGCGCGATCAGCCAGTCGTAGAGAGCGAGCGAAGCGAGGCAGCCGATGCCGACACAGACACCGTGCGCGACAGGCACGCCGTCGACCATCAGCTGCTCCATTTCCCACAGGTGGGAGAACTGGTGGTCGCTGCCGCCGGCGGGCCGCGAGCTGCCATAAGACTGCATAGCGAAGCCGGACACCAGCAGGCCTTCGAGCAGTCCCTTTACGGCTGCCGGATCGCGATCGCGCACGGCCTGCGGATTGCTGAGCCAGGATTCGAGGTTGCCCTGGACAAGGTCCCATTCGGCCTGGCTGATAGCTTCCTCTCCAAGTGCGTCGGCGAGAATCCAGTCACCGCCCGCCGAGATCTTGCCGGCGAGATCGCCGTATCCCCAGGATGCCATGGATGCCGGCGCCGCCACAGCGATCCGCGGGTCGGCGACAACGGCGACCGGCGGCGCGCATGGGAGCGTTCGTTTGAAGCCGTTGTCGAGGAAAGGCGCGCCCGATGCACTATAGCCATCCATCGATGCCGCAGCGGGCACACAGATGTACGAACGCTCAACCAGCGCTGACGCGTACTTGGTGAGGTCGTTGACCACGCCCGAGCCGACGGCAACGGCGCGGCTACGGGAGGACTGCAGTTCCGCGGCAAGCCTGTGGCTATGCTCGACGTGCGGCTTCAGTCGCGGCTGGCCGGGCATGACGACGGTATTGACGATCCGAAAGCACCACCCCAGCTCCGCCGCGACTTCCTGACCGGCCGCGGCCCAGGTGTTGTCGTCGCAGACGACCGTTAGCGGCACCGGGCCGAGTAAGGTCCGGGCCACGTCGGGCAGGCGGTCGAAGGCATCGTCGGTCAGGACTACCTCGCGCGTGCCGTTCGCCCGCTGCACCGCGCGCTGAAGGGCACTCAATTCCGACATGGTACGTTTCAGTGTCGTCCAGGAACGCTGTACGGTGTCGTCAACAATGCAACCGAGAAATGGCGCTCATGCGCCGACAGCATAAACACCATGGTTGCAGCCAAGCCCTGCGGTCTGCCAGAACGGCGAGCTTACGATCTCAGCTTACGATCTCAACTGGGAATCAGGCGCGATGCCACCTTGCGCGCGCGCAAGCCAAGTTCGAGCCTGTAGCAACTCAATGCCGAAATGACGCGCTACCCACTCTTCCGAACTGGCTGTCGCCTTGTCGAGCAGAGCCAACTCCGACAGGAAGATTGAATACAAGTCCGGGCGATCCCCGCGCGCCGAGTTCCGCGTCGAAGGTGAAGTGACGCGCTCAACTAGAAGCTGCGAGAGACTCGGGCTTTGCTCGATGTCCTGAAGGGTGATCGGCAAAGCTCCGAGATGCAACAACGCGTTGTTGCCCGAGGCGAGATTGGCGCCCGTTCGGACAAATGCCGGCACCCATCTTTGCCTTCGGTTCTCGTCTGCCCCCAACCAGATCCCACCGGTCTGTCTTGTCTCGACCACGATGGCGGCGTCCGACAGCCCATATTGATAGCGGCTCGCACGCATGGCATTGGCGACCGCGAAACGGGCGTCCGGCGTAAACGGAGTTACCAGTGAGGCGCGCCCCGTGGCCAGCGCATCGCGATAACGCCTGCTCGCGACTGCTTTTTCAAGACTGTCGGAAAAGACGCAGATCACGCGCCCCCCTGAAGCGAGCGTGGCCGAAATCACCTCACGGTCGATGCCGCGCATTTCACTGGATATCACGATCAGCCCCTCGCGGCCCGCGCGCGCACCGACAGCTTGGGCAAAAACATGTGATTCCTCTGGGCTGTCGCGCGATCCCACGACACACAGGCCGCCTTGGTCTAGAGCGTCCATTGGGCCGGCACCGAACAGCAGCGGAAGACAGGCCGTCTTGAACCGTTGGCGGAGGCGCGCCGGAAATTGTGGCTCGCGCTCGCCGAGAACCCAGATGCCGAGCTGGGCCCAATGATCGAGCATCGACTCAACATCGGCGACTCGCTGCAGCAAACGCAAAATCCGATCGGCGCCGGGATAGGGCCGAAGCACGGCCTTGGCATCGGCCCGCAGCAAGGCAGCAAGCGTCAAGCCGAGCCCGTCCAGCCACTGCGCCAAATGATGATATTCGGAAAGTGACAGCGGTCGCGGCGCGTCTCGGGGGTCATTCAGCCGCGCGCTGAGCAGCAGCGTGGCTTTTGTGATCAGACGGGAATTCATGAAAATGCTGATGTTCGCCTACGCCACGTTCGGACTTGATTTTGAGTCACCGGCAGACGCCATCGTCGTCAAGCGCTCGTCGAGCCACTTCGAGTCTTCCACGATCAATGTCACAGTATCAAGTTCAGACTGAGACATGTCGCAACGGTGCCCATTGAGGACGGCACACACTACTAACGGCATGCGGTACACAAGCAAAAGGGTATCGCTACGCGCCGGCCGAAACTCGGTGTGGGCAGCTCAGCATTCAATTTTCGAACGGGCTGTGCAATGATACATGCGAAACCTCGCGGTTTCCCGCGAAAGCGCTGCGACGCCCGGCGCTGCGCCTGGGCGAACCCTCCGTTGAACCAAACTGCGCAATGGGGGAAAACGAGACCCTGCCCATGGGTAATACGGATGGTCGACGGCGGCCCTTCTTAATCCCGGGGAAGCGGAATGATCGGCACCACGCGAACGCCGTGGTGACCAAATAGCGTTTCGTGGCGGGGAAGTTTGCGTTTGGGGGGAAGGAAATACCTACAACGCGGAGTAACCGCTTGTGCGGGATGCCGGCGCATCCGATGTCGACCGACCCAACCACGAAGCCTGCCACTTATCGAGCGTGACTGGCTTTGAACGCGATCGTGTTCGATCCGGAGCCCACCTCTCAGGCTCAAATGCCGCCGGACGACACTCCGCCTTGACATTCACATGCAATGCTCATAAAGTCAAAATCGGATAAATTGTGGCAATTGCGCCGTTGGCAATTCGTCGCATATTCGGGCTTCATATGGCGGACTCCCGTCTCAGCCCCTCCGTCCTCAGCGAACTGCTGAGCGCGCTTCAATACACCGGTAATTTGCACCAGATGAAAGGGCGAGATCGTCCTTCGCGGGTGCATGTGATTGCAAACGTTACGTTTCCAAAACGTCTCGGGGGGCAAAGCGACGATGGCCATCCGCAATGTACTCTTGTTTCTTGCCGATCAATGGCGCGGCGACACGCTGCGAATTGCCGGACATCCCTGCATCGAGACACCCAATCTCGATCGACTGATCGCCGAAGGCGTCACGTTCCGCCAGCATTACGCGAATGCGAGTCCATGTGGGCCGGCGCGCACATCGCTCTTGACGGGACTCTACATGGCTTCGCATCGGGTCGTGCAGAACGGTACGCCGCTGGACGATCGCCACGACAATCTCGGGCGCGCGGTGCGGCGCAGCGGCCGCGAAGCTGCGATATTCGGCTACACGTCCAATGTTCCCGATCCACGCGGCCTGTCGCCGGCAGATCCGGCCCTGCGCGTCGCGCACGGCACCATGGTCGGTTTCACCGGTTTCGCCGCCGGTCTTCCCACCGATCACGCGTACATGGCCCATGTCAAGGCCCGGGGCTACGACATTCCGGCAGACCGGGCGGATTTCTGGATGCCTGATCCCGTGGTTGCGGCTGCACATCCAGATCGCGGCCCGACCTGGGCGCCGGCGCGCTTCTCAAGCCAAGACGGCGACAATGTCTTCTTAGTCGATGCGGCCCTGCAGTACCTGAGCGTTCGCGAAGAGCTGCCCTGGTTCATCCATGTCGCCACAATGCGGCCGCACCCGCCGTTCCTGGCCACTGCCCCCTGGCACGCGAAATACGATCCCGCCGACGTACCCCGGCCGCGGCAGCGGGAGTCGCGCGAGGTGGAGGCGCGCCAGCATCCGTTTCTCGCCGAGCTTCTAGCGACGACGACGCAACGCGATTTTTTTCGCACCGGCCGTGGCATCGCGGCGGACATCAACGACGACGACATGCTGCAACTCCGCGCAACGTACTACGGCATGATCGGCGAAGTTGACGCGCAGCTGGGTCGGCTAATCGATTATCTGGAGCGGAGCGGTCAATACGATGAAACGCTGATCGTTTTCTCGAGTGATCACGGCGAAATGCTCGGCGACCATCGTCTGCTTGGAAAGTCCGGCTACTTTGCCGAGGCCTATCATATCCCCTTGGTCGTTCGGCTCCCCGGCCCCGCCGCGGATGCCACGCGCGGCACGACCGTCGACCACTTCACGGAGTGTGTCGACGTGATGCCGACGATTCTCGAGGCACTCGACCAGCCGGTGCCCGTGCAATGCGACGGCAGCTCGCTGATGCCGTTCCTGCGCGGCCAGGCCATCACGACGTGGCGGGATGGCGTTGTCTTTGAATTCGACTTCCGCGACGTCGACGCCCCGGACGGATTCCGGCAGCGGCGGGGATTGCGGCTCGACCAGTGCAACCTCGTCTGCTTTCGCGATCGGCGCTTCCACTACGTCCATTTTCCCACGCTCCCGCCCCTGCTTTTCGATCTCAAGGTCGACCCGTACTGCTTCGAAAATGTCGCCATGCGGGCGGACTACGCCCCGGTTGTTCGCGACTGTCTCCGGCGCTTGTTGAGTTGGCGCATGGAAGCCAATGAACGCGTGCTCACCGGCCTGCGCGTCACTCCGCAGGGCGTCATCGAGCAGCGCGACCCGCCCCGATGGGGATGAAAGCATGGCCGCCATCTTGATGGGGATGCCGCACGCGAAGCACGGGGTTGGCCCGGGGTCGACCTGTGGCTAGTGTCGCGATCGAAGGGGTCTGCAAGAAATTCGGCGCATTCCAGGCCTTGCGCGACATATCGCTGGAGATCCGTGACGGAGAATTCCTGACATTGCTTGGCCCGTCCGGGTGCGGCAAATCCACTTTGCTCCGCATAGTTGCGGGCCTCGAGCATCAGGACTCGGGTTCGATCCGGATTGGTGACCAGAGCGTCGATCATCGCGCACCAAAAGAGCGCGATGTCGCGATGGTTTTCCAATCCTACGCGCTCTACCCTTACATGACGGTCTTCGAAAACATGGCGTTGCCCTTGGTGACCCGTCGGATGACCAGGCTCCAGCGCTTTCCGTTCCTTGGCCGCGTCATGCCGCACAACGCGCGAATTCGCCGGGAGATTGAGGCGCGGGTCATAGAAGTGGCGAGGTCGCTTGCGATCGAACCGCTGCTCGCCCGCAAGCCGGGGCAGCTCTCGGGAGGTCAGCGGCAGCGCGTCGCCGTCGGCCGGGCCATGGTGCGCGATCCCCAGGTGTTCCTGATGGACGAACCGCTGTCTAATCTCGACGCCAAGCTGCGTGTTCACATGCGCGCGGAGCTGACCGATCTTCACCGCCGCCTGAACGCGACTTTCATTTACGTGACGCACGACCAGTCCGAAGCGATGACCATGTCGGATCGTGTGGCGGTCATGATCGATGGCGCGTTGCTCCAGGTGGCGCCGCCGGGCGAGCTATATTCCGATCCGGCCGATTTGCTCACGGCTGAGTTCATCGGCAGCCCGAAAATCAACATCGTTCCCGCAATCGTGGCGTCGAGCGACACGATCCGCGCGCTCGGCGCGATCGTTCCGGTGGCGGTTAACCTGGCGCCCGGCACCGATCTGCGCCTGGGCATTCGCAGCGAATTTCTGACGATCGGCCCGCCAGACGACACCAGTGCATTCGCGGGCCGCATTCGCCTGATCGAGAACACGGGCTCGGATTGTTTCCTGCACGTCATTCTCGACGGCATGGACGTGCCTCTCGTTGCGCGCATCGAAGGAACTCGCGCCGCGGAGTTTCGTGTCGGAAGTGTCGTGCAGGCCCGCCCCGACGCGCAACGCACGTTGCTCTTCGATGACCATGGCGCGCGGCTGGCGGGACGCGCAGCTGTGACCAGGGCGAGAAGCCATGTCTAACCGGGGCGCGGGCGCGGCCGAGCTGGCGCTGGCGCGCCGTCGTTTGCGTCGCCGAGAAGCCTGGGTTGCCATCGGCATGGCGGCGCCAGCGACGTTCTTTTTGTTCCTGCTGCTGCTCGGCCCGACCGGTGCCGTCGTCCTGCTGTCGATGACGGACTGGCAGTTTGGCGCCAGGACGATGAACTTCATCGGCCTTGGAAACTATGTCGAACTGTTCAACGACCGAGTGTTCTGGATCTCGCTGCGAAACACGCTCTTATACGTCGCGATCACCGTGCCGGTTTCGGTGGCGCTGGGGCTCGGAACCGCGTTGCTGATCGAGGCGCGCGGATCCGGCCAGGGCTTCTATCGGACTGTTTTTTTTCTGCCTGTGACTGCCACCCTGATCGCAATGGCCGTCGTATGGGAATTTCTGTTCCACCCGAATGTCGGCCTCGTCAATCTGCTGCTCGCGCTGGCCGGCATCCGGAGTGTCCATTGGCTCAACAACTCCGCAACCGCACTTTATGCGCTCTGCGCCATCGGCGTCTGGCAATCGATAGGATTTAACACTGTGCTGTTTCTGGCCGGGTTGAAATCCATACCCCGCGATCTCTATGAAGCGGCCGCCGTGGACGGCGCGGACGACCCCTGGGAACGATTCAGGCGTGTGACGTGGCCGATGCTGGGGCCCACGTTGATGTTCGTCCTGATCATCATGGCGATCCGCTCGTTTCAAGTCTTCGACAGCGTCGCGGTGCTGACGGCCGGCGGTCCGACCAAGTCGACCGAGGTTCTGCTCTACACCATGTACCGGGAAGGGTTCGCCTACTTCCGTTCTGGCTATGCCTCGGGGGTCGCGGTTATTTTCCTCGCCTTTGTTCTGGCACTGACGCTGCTGCAGACCAAGGTGTTCGACCGAAGGGTCCACTACGCATGATCCGCCACCAGGGTATCGTGTTCGGCATTCTGCGCCACGTCATTCTTCTCTTGAGCGCGGCGGTGATGCTTGCACCCTTCATATGGATGATTGCTACGTCGTTCAAGCCGCCGCACGAGATCTTCTCCGGGACGCTCACGCTGCTGCCCAAGCAGTGGTACGCCTACGAAAATTATAGAGAGGCGTTCGTCAAAGTACCGATGTTGCGGTATCTGCTGAATGGCGTCATCGTGACATCGGCGATCTTTCTCCTCCAGGTGTGCGTCGCGATTCCATGTGCCTATGTCCTGGCGAAGCTCGATTTTCCCGGCCGGAAGGTGATCTTCGCCCTGGTACTTCTTGGTCTACTGATTCCGCACCACGTCCCGGCGATTCCGCTCTACATCATGCTTTGGAAGGCGGGACTTCTGGACACCTATGCCGCATTGATCGTTCCGTCGATCATCTCGGTCTTTGGCATCTTCCTGATGCGTCAGTACTTCAAGACGGTGCCGGATGAGTTGATTCAGGCCGCGCGGCTCGATGGCCTGAGCGAACTCGGCATCGTCTGGCGGATCATGGTGCCGGCGGCAATGCCCGCACTGATCTCGTTCGGCATCTTTTCCGTGGTCGCGCACTGGAACGATTACTTCTGGCCGCTCCTGGTAATCAACACCCGCGAGTTGGCGACACCGCCCCTAGGGGTCGCGTACTTTCGTAACGAAGAGGCGGGCAATGACTACGGCCCGCTGATGGCCGGCGCGGTGATCATCATCGCGCCTCTCGTCGTTGCGTTCCTATTCGCGCAGCGGCGCTTCATTGAAGGCATGACGATGTCCGGTCTTAAGGGATAGCTGTTCCTGATGCGACAACGACGAGGAGCACGACCATGAAAGCGACTATCCGCAACACTTTGCTGGCACTGGCAGGCTGTCTTGCCGCGGCTACCGCCGGGGCTATCGATATTCAGGTTCAGTACCCGGCGCCCAGCCTATTCAAGGCCGCGATCGAGCAGATCGTCGCCGATTTCTCGAAGGTGCACCCGGATATCAAGGTCACGCTGCTCGGGCCACAGCAAAACTACGAAGAGATCGTGCAAAGCAGTCTGCGTGCGTCTATCACCAATACACTGCCTGACGTCGGCGTCCACGGCATGAATCGCCAGCGCATTCTGGCCGAACGTGGGATCGCCCAACCAATCGACGACTTGATCCGCAACGACCCCGCCTTCCCCAAGCTCGGCATCACCGACCGGAGCCTGTCCGTCGGACAGGTGCAGGGGCGCCAATATGGCATTCCCTTTGCAATATCGACACCCGTCATCTACTACAATTCCGATCTGGTGAAGCGCGCCGGCGGTGACCCGGACAACTTTCCCAAGGACTGGGATGGCATCATCGCGCTCGCGAAGAAGGTCGACTCCCTCGATCCATCGATCAAGGGAGCCTTCTTTAGCTGGCAGATCACCGGCAACTGGATGTGGCAGGCGTTGGTGTTTTCTCATGGCGGCACCATGCTCTCGGCCGACGAGAAGAAGGTCGCCTTCGATGGGCCTGCGGGACAGCGCGCGATCAATGTCCTCTCGCGCCTCGTCCACGAGGCCAACATGCCCAACACGACATTCCAGGCGGCCGCGCCCGACTTCATCGCCGGGCGACTGGGCATGATCTCCGACTCCTCGGCGCAGATCGGCCGCTTCGATCGCGACGTCGGCAAGGCCTTCCCGGTCCGGGTGGCGCGCTTCCCGCTTAGCGCGTCGAACGGGCGTCTTCCGACCGGAGGCGCAGCGATGATGCTGCTGGCGAAGGATCCGGCGAAGCAGAAGGCGGCGTGGGAGTTCATCAAGTTCGCTACCGGACCGCATGGTGCGACTATCCTCGTCAAGGGCACCGGTTATGCACCGGCAACTGATTTGCCGGCCAAGGACGCCGCGCTGCTTGGGGACTTCTACAGGAATAGTCCGAATCACCGAGTGGCGCTAAGCCAACTCGATTCGGTGACAGCGTGGTATGCCTTTCCCGGCGAAAACGGGATCAAGATTACCGACGTGATCAAGGATCATCTGCAATCCGTGGCCGACAAATCGGCCAAGCCCGAAGAGGTGCTCAAGAAGATGGCGGCCGACACGCAGGCGCTGTTGCCACGATGATCGATGATTCGGTTTCCGCAAGTGGCAGTGAGTTAGTAACAGCCGTTTCAATGGCACTAAGCCAAATTTCCCTGATCGCTCAGTCCCGGTCAAGGGCGGGTTTCGCCTGTCAGTTCGCAAGCCAATCCGCATTAGACCGCTCTTCTGCGCGCAACATCGGGTCTCGGTTGGCGGCGCAACTGTTGGGGCGGCATCGCGACACCTCGGTCTTGCGCGAGCCTTGTTACACACTCCGGAGGACCGCGGATGTCCAGTGCATTGAGCACTGCACCCCTTGTTGGGATTTGCCGTGGATCCACATGGTGGCAGGACGAGGCGCTGCAGCGATGACTCGCAGTTGCCAGCAGGTTAACTTGCTCATGCCAGTCCGACTGCAATGACTCCCGCTGCACCACACGCGAAAACAGGTACCGCCCCCGAGGTCCTGAACAATTCCGAGGATGGGAGCCCGGCGGCAAGCCGCGGTCGCGTCCTGGTTCGCGGACTCCTGAAGAGTTTCGGCGAGACGCATGTGCTCAAAGGCGTTGACCTCGACATCCAGGCAGGCGAATTCATCACGGTGCTCGGTCCTTCCGGCTGCGGCAAGACCACCCTCATGCGCATCATTGCCGGGCTGGAGCGGCAAGACGACGGCAGTGTCGAGATCGATGATCGCCCGGTCGACGCGTTGCGGCCGGACGAGCGCGATATTGCAATGGTATTCCAGTCCTACGCGCTATACCCTCACATGACCGTCGCCGAGAACCTCGCCGTGCCGCTGCGCATGCGACGGCTGCGCTGGCGCCAGCGTCTGCCCGGCATGGGCTGGATAGACAGCGCCACGCGCGCGACAGCGCGCGAAATCACAGCAAGAGTGCGCGAAGTGGCAGCCCTGTTGCAGATCGAACCGCTGCTCGCCCGCAAGCCCGCGCAACTTTCAGGCGGACAGAAGCAGCGCGTTGCTGTGGGACGCGCCATGGTGCGCGAACCGCGCGTGTTCCTCATGGATGAGCCACTGTCGAATCTCGACGCCGAATTGCGCGTGCACATGCGGGCGGAAATCGCTCAACTGCACCGCCGCCTCGGCGTTACCTTCATCTACGTCACCCACGACCAGGCCGAAGCGATGACCATGTCCGACCGGGTGGTGGTAATGGTGGAGGGCCGACTGCTGCAGTTCGCCTCTCCCGGCACGGTCTATGCTGATCCCGCCGATCTGCAGGTCGCTCGTTTCGTCGGCAGCCCACGCATCAACACCCTGCAAGGGCTGGTGACCGCACGCGGCACGATCGAGGTCGGTGTGCATGAAGTCGCCGTGGCAACCGGCCTCCCCGCAGGCGCGCCGCTGACCCTGGCACTGCGCCCGTCAGCGACACAGGCGAGTCCGGATGTCGGAGTGCGGGGCCTGCCGGCGCACATTGTGCATCGCGAAAACCTCGGTTCCGATCTGTTCTTGCATTGTCGCGCCGAGGGCGTGGAGGCATTGCTGATCGCGCGCGAAGATCCGCTGCACATCGACCGCTTTGCCGTCGGCACAGCGGTTCGCATCGCGTTACCGCCCGAACACCTTTTGCTGTTTGACCAATCCGGGCAGCGCATACGCCCCGCCGCGGCGCAAGCAGCCCAGACAGCATCGTGAGCCTCGCCAAAACCAACGCACTGCGCGTCGCGCATGGCCGGCGCGACCTGCGGGAAATGCTTGCCGCGCTAGCGCTAGCCGGCCCGGCAGGCGCGTTGATTCTCTTCTTCCTGATCGCGCCTCTGGTGTCCATCGCACTCCTTTCGCTCAGTGATTATCAACTGGGCGCAAAGTCGCTGACGTTCATCGGGCTCGACAATTACACAAGCATGTTCGGCGACAGAATTTTTCGGCGCTCGCTGCAGAACACCCTGGTGTATGTCGCGGTGGTGGTGCCCGTCTCGGTGGGGCTCGGACTGGGCGCGGCCCTGCTGATTGAAGCGGGATCGTCGCTGCGGGCGTTCTACCGGACCGTGTATTTCATGCCGGTCATGGCGACCTTGATCGCGATGGCGATCGTCTGGGAATTCGCGCTGCACCCGTCGTTCGGCCTGGTCAACCTGTCGCTGAAGGCGATCGGGGTCACTGGGCCCGATTGGCTGCAGGACCGGCGCGTCGTGCTCTACACGCTGGCCGGCATCGGCATCTGGCAGAGCCTCGGTTTCAACATGGTGTTGTTCATGGCAGGTCTGCAGTCGATTCCACGCGATCTCTACGAGGCCGCGTCGGTCGATGGCGTGAACAATGGCTGGGACCGCTTCCGCACCGTGACGTGGCCGATGCTCGGACCGGTGTCGCTTTTCGTCATCGTCATCACGGCGATCCGCTCGTTCCAGGTTTTCGACACGGTTCAGGTGATGACCAAAGGCGGACCCAATCGCGCCACGGAGGTGCTGCTCTACACCATGTACAGCGAGGGTTTCGAGTACTTTCGCACCGGCTATGCCGCCGCGGTGACCGTGGTGTTTCTGGCTTTCGTGCTGGCACTCGCGCTGCTGAAGATGTGGTTCCTCGACCGCCGGGTGCATTACGCATGAACGCGCGCGGACTCGGACCGGTTGCCGGCGCGTTGCGACATGTGGTGCTGATGGCGGGAGCGATCGTCATCGTCTCGCCGTTCGTGTGGATGCTGCTGTCGTCGTTCAAGCCGCAGAGCGAGATCCTGAACGGCGAACTGCAGTTTCTGCCGCAGCGCTGGGCCATTGTCGAAAACTACGCCCAGGTTTGGTCGCGGGTGCAGATGGGCCGATTCCTGCTCAATGGCGCGATCGTCACCGCGACGATTTTCGCGCTTCAGGTGCTGGTCAACCTGCCCTGTGCCTACGCGCTAGCCAAGCTGCGCTTCCGCGGCCGGCGGGCGCTTTTCGGCGTGGTGTTGCTGGGTCTGCTGATCCCCATGCACGCCACGGCAATCCCCATCTACATTCTGTTCCACCACGCCGGCATCCTCAACACCTATGCGGCGCTGATTCTTCCGTTCACGATCTCGGTATTCGGCATCTTCATGCTGCGGCAATTCTTCATGACGGTGCCCGACGACCTGATTGACGCTGCACGCATCGACGGCATGAGCGAAATTGGCATCGTCTGGCGCGTCATGCTGCCGACCGCGATCCCGGCGGTGACGGCATTCGGCATCTTCTCCGTAGTCGCACATTGGAACGACTATTTCTGGCCACTGATCGCGGTGAGCTCGAAGGATCTCTACACTCCGCCGCTCGGGGTCGCTTACTTCCGTCTGAACGACGGCGGTACGGACTTTGGAGTGCTGATGGCCGCTGCGACCATGGTCATACTGCCGCTGGTGGTCGCTTTCCTGCTGGCGCAGCGGCGTTTCATCGAAGGCGTGACGTTCACCGGGCTGAAGGGTTGACTTGGATCACCACAAAGGAGGAAGCATGAACAAGAGAATGTATCTGAAGTTGGCCGCCGCGGCACTCGCCACGTGGCTTGCGTCCGGACTGGCGTTTGCCCAGACCACCATCGACGTCCAGTACCCGCTGGGTTTTATCTTCGACAAGACCATGCAGGAGGTGAAGACCGAGTTCGAGAAACGCAACCCATCGGTAAGGGTGAACTTCCGACCCGCCTACAAGGAGTACGAGGATGCGGCGCAGACTGCGCTGCGCGACTCGATTACCAAGAACCTGCCCGATGTGTCGTTCCAGGCGATCAACCTGCAGCGCCTGTTCGTTGATCGCAAGATCGCCGTTGATCTCACGCCGTTCATCGGCCGGGAAAGGAACTGGGCGGGCGAGGGTTTCTCCGATTCCATGATGGCGCTCTCAAGGTTCGGCGGCAACGTGCATGGGCTCGCCTTCGCGGCGTCGACACCGATTGTCTACTTCAACGAGGATCTGGTGCGCAAGGCGGGCGGCAATCCCGACGCCTTCCCGACGACCTGGGACGGGATCTTCGAACTCGCGCGCAAGATCGAGGCGCTTGGCGACGGCACTGTGGGCATGTACCACTCGTGGACGATCACCGGCAACTGGATGTGGCAGGCGTTGGTGCTTTCTCATGGCGGCACCATGCTCTCGGCCGACGAGAAGAAGGTCGCCTTTGACGGCGATGGCGGCAAGCGTGCAATCCAGTTGATGGGCCGCATGCTCAAGGAGGGCAAGATGCCCAATCTCGCGCACGAGGCGGCGCGCCAGAGCTTCTTTGCCGGCAAGATGGGGATCTGGACCGAGTCGACTTCGCTGCTGCGCGTCGCGGACGACAGCGTCGGCGGTCGCTTCAAGTGGCGCACCGCCGTGTTCCCGATCCCCGGGCCGAACGCCAAGCTGCCCACCGGCGGCATGGCAGCGATGATGTTTGCCACCGCACCGGAGAAGCAGAAGGCCGCCTGGGAGTTCATGAAGTTCGCCACCGGGGCCGAGGGTGCCACCATGATGGTCAAGGGCACCGGCTACATGCCGCCCAATTCGCTGCCCGCGGACAATCCGGCGATGCTCAAGCCCTTCTACGCCACCCGGCCCAACCACCTCATCTCACTCAAGCAGCAGCCGCTGATGACGGCGTGGTACGCGTTCCCCGGCGACAACGCGCTGAAGATCATCGCGGTGATCAAGGACCACCTGCAGAGTGTGGTCGACAGCTCGGTTCAGCCGGATGCCGCGCTGGCGGCAATGGCCAAAGACGTACAGAACCTGATCCCGAAGTAGACGGCAGGGATCTGCTCAAACCAACGGAGACGACGCCGCGGGCCGCTAGGTCCCCGGCGTCGCGCAGACGTGAAATTCATTCATATCACCGACACCCATCTCGTCGCACCAGGCCAGAAGCTCTACGAGCTCGATCCGCTCGAGCGACTCGGACAGTGCATCGAAAGCATCAACCGCTTCCACTCCGACGCCGAGTTTGCGATCGTCACGGGCGACCTCGCGCATGCGGGAAATGAGCTCGCCTACCGCGCACTCAGAGTTGCGTTCGGCACGCTCCGTCTGAAGACGCATTTCATCCTCGGCAACCACGACAGCCGACAACACTTCTTCGCCGAATTCCCGGAGTCTCCGCGTGATGCTGGCGGCTTCGTGCAGTACACGCTTGACACTTCGATCGGCCGCTTCATCTGTCTCGATACCAACGAACCCGCCGTGCATTGGGGAGTTCTATGCGATTCCCGCCTCGCGTGGCTCTCCGCGGAGCTCGAGCGCGCCCGTGACATGCCGGTGTACCTGTTCATGCACCATCCGCCGTTCGCGGTCGGTCTCAAGCGGATGGACGAGATCTCGCTGCAACAACCGGAGAAGTTCGCCGCGATCGTGTCGGGCCACAAGAACATTCGGCACTTGTTCTTCGGCCACCTGCATCGTCCGATCGGCGGGTCGTGGCACGGCATTCCGTTCACCACCATGCGCGCGACGAGTCACCAGGTGGCACTGGATTTCGTCATGGAAGGTGTGGTGCCCGGCAGCCACGAGCCACCCGCCTATGCAGTCGTGCTGGCGGACGCGGACCTCACGGTCGTGCACTTCCACGACTTTCTCGACCGGACCAACACATTCATCCTCTGATGAAGCGCGACGGGTCTCTCGTCAAGTCGGAAATCCGCGCGGCGCCGATGCCAATGAGTTCAGCAGATGGACCACTGCCTCGGGCGAGTCGTGGCGCGCGGGTAGCTGTAGGGTGTTTGCTGCACGTCCTCACGGCGGGAAGTTGAGTCGCCCGTGCTCGGTTCGAGCCGGGCGACTCATCATTTGAGCATGTCCGTTGGGTTTGCCCTGCTGAGCCTGTTGTTCGCCGGCCTGCTCGACGTCGTTTTCAAGTGGTACGCCCGGATCGACCGATCGCGGGGAATGTACGTGCTGGGCATTGGCGTGGTATGGACCGCGCTCCAGTGCCTGATCATTCTCGCTTCCGGCACTACGATCAGCATCGATGGCCAGATGCTGGCCTTCGGGCTTACCGCCGGACTGTTGCTCTCCGTTGCCAATCTCTGCCTTATCGAGAGTCTCACCCATGTCGACGTGAGCCTGGCCTCGACCATCTACCGGCTCAACACCATCGGCGTCGTGGCGCTGGCGGTGATTCTGCTGGGCGAACCGCTGACTCCAGTCAAGGCCACTGGTGTCGTGATCGGCCTGGCGGCAGTCATAATTTTGTACGAGCGCGGCCGGGGTGCTCCCCATCAGCGACGGGTCGCGCTTTACTTCTGGTTGGCTGTGCTCGCAGCCATCTTGCGCGCTTGCTTCGGCATCGTCACCAAGGCGGCCGCATTGCGCGGTGTGGATCTCCAGTTGCTGTTGCTGCTGAACGGCCCGGTGTGGATTCTCGTAGGCGGCGTCTATGCCATCTTCCGGGAGCGGGGACTGCGGGTCACGGCGGCGAAAGTAAAATATTCACTGGTGTCCGGTTCCCTGGCCTGCGGCGTTGTCAACTTTCTCATGCTGGCTCTCGCACTTGGCGAGGCAAGCGTGGTCGTGCCCATCGCCAACATGAGCTTTCTGGTAGCCCTTCTCATTTCAACAGGACAGCGCATGGAGCGCTTCACCTCTCGCAAACTTGTGGTTGTCGCGTTGACGGTGACGGCCATTGTGGTGCTGGCCAACGCATGAATATAGAAAAGTGCGGTAGTCCGGTCGCCGATCAGGCCCGTTTCCATTCGCCTCCGAGGCCCTGACCGCATTTTCCGGCATCCGGCGAGGGCGTGCTCCGCAATAGGTTGATCATGCCAACGCGGTCGCGAACGAATACTCATCGAGTCATCCAAGTCGCGGGCAAAGATGTGGCCCCGGTCGTGGAGCGGATAGCAATGGTCCGCCTCCTCACCAATCACCTCGCATAGTTGCTGCAGCGTCCAGACCGCCGTCGGGCGAGACCTGAAATAGGTATGCTGCAGCCGGCGCGTCGCGCTAGTCGCAGCGCCGGGACGGCAACGTCAGTGATGCCCGTGTCGCAGCATCGACGCACCTGGACTTGATGGCAACGCTCCTTGAAGAGCGAGACCAACCCGGCCAAGTCGGCCAGCAATCGAAAGGTGATGCGCAGCAGAACGATCACGCTGTGACGATGGCACAGCCGGCCAATCGCCACCTCACTAGCTCAGGCCGAGCGAAATCGAGTTCTTCCAGAGCACAGGAATCGATCATCGCCAAGCTCTCCCGTTGCCGCCAAACTCCGGAGAGCATTCCGCCAGGTTGCACGCTGCCGCGTCGGAGAGAGGAAAAGAAATGAGTGGTCCAGTTAATCGTGGACACAACACACGAACCCATCGCGGGAGGAGCATCATGACGCGCACTCGTACCTCGGGCATCCGGATCGATCGCTACGGTCGGCGCATCATCGACAAGGAGCACCGTGGCGTGGCGATATACCGTCGGCTTGGAGCCACTAGCCAAGAACATGCCGAGCGAAAATTGGCCGACGAGATGGCCCGCGTCAATTCCGGGTTTCAGCGTCAAGCGAATCCGCGCTCAAGGTTCGCAGACTGCGCGGCGCGCTACCTTGCGGAGTCGACAAATAAGCGCTCGGTCGACACCACCGCGTGGCATGTCCGATTGCTCACTTCCTATATCGGATCACTTGAGGTACGCCAAATTCACGACGGCACACTGGAGCGCTTTGTCGCTGAACGCGTCGCGTCAGGTGTCACGGCGACAACCATCAATCGCAGTCTTGAGGTGGTACGCACGATTCTCAACCGCGCTGCACGATCTTATCGCGATGATCGCGGGTGTCCGTTGCTGGAGACAATGCCGCCCTTGATCACCATGCTGCCCGAGACGCCGCGACCGCCCTACCCCATCACCTGGGATGAGCAGGACCGGCTCCTTTCGAAGCTGCCGGCACGACTGGTCCGAATGGTGCTCTTCGCGGTCAACACTGGATTGCGGGAAAGCAATGTTTGCGGCTTGGAATGGGCCTGGGAGGTCGCCGTGCCCGAAGTGGGCCGCAGTGTGTTCGTGATCCCGCCCGAAGCGTTCAAGTCCAAGCGCGCGCACGTGGTGATTCTGAACGATATCGCCTGGTCGATCATTCAGGCGCAGCGAGGTCGGGATCGGATCTGGGTCTTTCATTACCGTGGACAACGCGTGCGTACGATGAACAATTCCGCTTGGCAGCGCGCGCAACGAGAAGCGGCACTGCGAGCCGTGCGCATTCATGACTTGAGGCATACGTGCGCTTGCCGACTGCGCGCCGCCGGCGTGTCGGCCGAGGACCGTGAAGTGCTACTCGGCCATGCCAATCATTCGACGGCCGGCCATTACGCGAGCGCCGATGTCGGCCGTCTGCTCAAGGAGTCAAACCTGATCCTGAATAGGCAAGAAACTCGCACCGTGCTGCGCATCGCAAACGGACCCCTGCCGGACCTGTGGATAAAAGGTCCGGCAGGGGTCCGGCAGCAGGAAACCGGACCTCGCTTGCGGCTCGTAAGTCCTTGATTATTGGCGCGCCCGGCAGGATTTGAACCCACGACCCCCTAGTTCGTAGGCGCGATGGCAGTATTTTCTATTCTTTATATCAGTTACTTACGACGCCTGCTTAACGTCAAATCTAGCCTTGTTTAGCCCTGCTTAGCCACACCTAGCCTCACTGCGTTACAAATTCCCTACGCGCGAGTCAAGAGAAGGCGTCGCGGCCGTTGATCGAGTCTTCCTGCGGAGCACGCCGACCGAGGACCGTCAACCCACAACCCCCGATCCGATTTTTGCGGACCACAGACAGCCCCCCGCTCACCCATGTGCGACGCCGGACGGGCCTGTGCCCGCCCCGCCCGCCTGCCTAGGCGCAGCAGCCACTCTGGCATCCGCGCCGGCCCGAAAGTGCCACAACAAGCGTGCGGAGCAGCCCATTGCCACCGCAAATCGACGATTGGCCCTTGCCACCGACCCCGCCACACTCAGGCTCGCGTGGTTGAAATGCCTATCCTTCATCCGCTACGCTTCGACACTCGACCGGCAGAACTGCGAGGGCGAGCGACCGGGGAACGAACATGGCACGTATCGCGGTGATCGGATCGGTGGCTCGCGACGAGATTGTGCAATTGACGACACCGCTGCGCGCGGGGGCGCATCTGAACGGCAAGAGCTTAGGCACTCGTCTCGGCGGCGGTGGCGCCAACACCGCCGTCGCTCTGGCCGCCGCCGGGCACCAGGTCAGCTTGCTCACGGCTGTCGGGCAGGACTCCGTTGGGGATGCCTTGCTCAGGGAACTCTGCGAGGCCGGCGTGGACGCCTCGCAACTTCTCAGGCTTGACTGTGCCACGACGCATTCGCTGGTCCTGGTAGACCCACAAGGCGAACGCACGGTGATCAACGTCGCCCGCTGCGAGGAGGCAGAGCCGCCGCTGCGCCGGTAGGGCGGTACAGCGATTTAAGAGGCGCGGGATTCCGCCCTCCCCCCGGACTCAAACGGCAGCGCGCCTTCAGTTGAGGCGCCCTCCCGTCTCTTCATCGAATAGGTGGAGGTTCGCCGAGTCCGCCGTAAGTGCGATGTTGTCTCCCGCCTGCACGGAGAGTCGCTGGTGGGTCACGAAGGCGATACGCGTTCCGCCGCTCTCGCAGACGATAAACGTGTCGGCTCCGGTGAACTCCACGACTTCGACGCGGCAGGGAATGGCGCCGTGCGTGCCCACCTCCGCCACCTGCAGGTGTTCCGGCCGAATGCCTACGACGAGCCGCTGCCGATCAATGCCTTTCACTGACTCTGGGAGTTGCCAGCTTCCACCGATGTCCAGTCGAACCTCCCTGGAGGTCCTGCTCCCAGGCAATTGGTTCATCGCAGGCGATCCGATGAACGAAGCGACGAATGTATTCGCCGGTCGGTCGTAGAGCGTGTGAGGCGCCCCGATCTGCTCGACGATGCCGTCCCGCAGGACGATGATGCGGTCGGCCATGGTCATTGCTTCCACCTGGTCGTGCGTCACGTAGATCGAGGTCGTCGCCAGGCGCTGGTGCAGGGCGCGAATCTCCGTCCGCATTTGGACCCTCAACTTGGCGTCCAGGTTGGACAAGGGCTCGTCGAACAGGAAGACGTCCGGATGGCGCACCATGGCCCGGCCCATCGCAACCCGCTGGCGCTGCCCCCCGGAGAGTTGCTTCGGGAGGCGCGCCATCAGCGCGTCGAGGCCGAGCATCTTGCCGACCTCGGCGATCTTGCTCGCCATCTGCTGCGGCGGCTCCTTCGCAATGCGCAGGCCGAAGCCGATGTTGCTCTCCACGCTCATGTGCGGGTACAGCGCGTAGGTCTGGAAAACCATCGAAATGCGGCGGTCCTTCGGCGGCAGGTCATTGACCACCCGCTCGCCGATCCGGATGTCGCCGTCGGACGGCGTCTCCAGCCCGGCTATCATGCGCAGTAGTGTCGACTTCCCGCATCCGCTAGGCCCGACGAACACGGCGAACTCACGATCCCCGATGTCGATGTCGACACCCTTGATCACTTCGGTCTCGCCGAAGCTCTTGCGAATGTGCTGCAGACTCACCGATGCCATCGTCGGAACCCGTTGGTTGATCTACAACGCCCGCAGCATGGTCTGGAACGCGACCATGCCGGGATCGTCCATGCCGACGGTCTTGTCGCCGAAGATGCGCGCCCGCCCGACCATGCAGGGACGGCCGTGGAATTCGTGCAGCGCGGCATCCACCGCCTCGACCGCCCTCGCCCGCTGCTCCGCCGGATCGTCGATTCCCTTGACCGCATTGGCGCAGGCAGCCACAGCGTCGAGCACCGTCTTCTCGCCGAGGTTCGCCTTGCCGCGCGCCATCATCGCGGCTAAAGCGTCGTCCAGCAGCATCGACAGCTCCGACCACGGCAGCGAGGTCTGGCCCTTCACCCGCTTTCCCGCCGCCATCAGCGAGGTCGCCAGCAGTGTGCCGAAGCTCGAACTCGCCACCTTGGTCACCTCCATCGCGCAGCGCCCGAAAGCGCGGCCGAGATCGTCTTCCAACGACGGTGCGACATCGTCGAGCTGACGGAACGCCTTCACCAGCGTCAGCCCGAGGTCGCCGTCGCCCAGCTTGCCGTCCAGCTCGCTCAACGCGACGTACTCGGTTTCCAGCACCGTCCGAACCTTGCCCATCCCAGTCCGGAGGGATTGCACGGTGAGCGCCATGGTTACACGCGCCAGAACGCGCAGTCGGCAGGGGCAGCGAGGTAGCGCTCCAGCTCGCCGTCGAGGTGCAGCAGCGTAACCGAGGCGCCGGTCATCTCCATCGACGTCGCATAACGCCCGACCAGCGGCTGGACGATCGTCGCGCCGGCATCGGTCAGGCGGGCGTGGATCCGCCGGTACATGATCAGCAGCTCTTCCACCGGCGTGGCACCGAGGCTGTTGACCAGCACCGAGACCCGCGCGCCGCGGCCCACCGAACCAGCGGCCAGCAGGTGGTCCATCATCGTGTCGGCGATCTGGTCGGCCGACTGCAACGGCCCGCGATGCACCCCCGGCTCGCCGTGGATGCCCATGCCGATCTCCATTTCGCTCTCGCCAACCGAGAACGTCGGCTTGCCAACCTGCGGCACCGTGCACGGCGTCATCGCGACGCCGATCGACCGGCAGGCGTCCGCCGTCCGTTGCGCCACCTTGGTGACACCGTCGAGGTCCAGCCCGGCTTCAGCCGCAGCACCGGCGATCTTGAACGCATAGACCATCCCGGCGACCCCGCGCCGCTTCTGCCGGTTCTGCTCGTCAGCACTGGCGACGTCGTCCGTCAGCAGCACGGTCGTACTGGCGATGTCCTCCATCGCAACGAAGTCGCCGGCCATGTCGAAGTTCATCACGTCGCCGCCGTAGTTGCCATACAGCCGCAGCACGCCGGCACCCGCATTCGCCTCCCGCATCGCGATCGCCATGTCCTCGGCCGATGGCGACGCGAACACGTCGCCAACCGCGCAGGCGTCAAGGAAGCCTGCGCCCACGTAACCGGTGAACACCGGCAGATGGCCCGAGCCACCACCCGAGACGATGCCGACCTTGCCCGCCTTGCGCGCCGCAGCACGCACGATCACCCGCTTGCTTGCCTGCGCAAAGCGGTAGTACTGCGGAAACGCAAGGCACAACCCCTCCAGCGTCTCCTGTGCATAAGCGAAGGGAGAATTCAGTATCTTCTTCATCGTCCACTTCCTGTCGTCGGTAAGCAAAGGTGTATCACTGCTTGACCGCTCCGGCAGTCATCCCAGATACCAGGTAGCGGCGAAGCAGCAGCGAAATCAGAAGAACGGGAGCCATGATCACAGTCGCGGCCGCTGCGATCTTGCCCCACTCCCAGCCCTCGTAGTTCATGAAGTTGACGATCTGGATCGGCGCCGTGGCCGCCTGCGACCGGGTCAGTGTCAACGCGAAGAAGAAATCATTCCAGGCATAGAGGAAGCAGAGGATCGCCGTCGTCGCGATGGCGGGACCGGAGATCGGCAGCACTACCATGCGGAATATCTCGAAACGCGACGCGCCGTCGATTGCGGCCGCCTCCTCCAGTTCACGCGGACAATTGTCGAAGAAGCTGCGCATCAGCCACACGACCAAAGACAGGTTGAACGTCATGTAAATTATGACGAGCCCGGTCCGCGTGTCGAGTAACCCCGCGTAACGATAGACGAGAAAGTAAGGGATCGCAAAGGCCACGGGCGGCAACATCCGCGAGACAAGGACCGCCATCGAGATCATTCGACCGTGCCCCATGGAGACCCGAGAGAGACCGTAGGCGCCGGGAACTCCGATCAGCAGCGAAAGCACGGTCGAAGACACGCTGACGATTGTGCTGTTGCCGAACGATTCAAAGAACTTGCCGTTCAGGAGCCCTTTGTAATTGGCCAGCGTCGGCGTGAACAGAATCCGTGTCGACCCCGCGAGGATATCCTCGCCGCTCTTAAAGCCGAGAAGCACGAACCAAAGGAATGGCATCGCCGTCGCGAGCGCAAGCAGCACGGTCGCGACGCGGACTATTCGCTGGCGTAGCTGCTCGCGCGCGAGCGAACCGCGTTGAGCTGTGCTACCCATTCCTTGCCCCACCCTCGACTGTTCGCACAATGAACCAACTCAGCGCGATTACGCTGATGACCAGCATCACGCTCACAGCGCTCGAGTAGCCGAGAAAGCTGAAGCTGAACGCCTGCACGAAGACGTAGTAGTTGGTGACCTCCGTTGTCGTGCCCGGCCCGCCCTCGGTCAGTATGTAGATCAGCGGGAACGTCTTAATGCTGTCGATCAGCCGGAATAGACCCGCCACCAGCAAGACGCCACGCAGATTGGGCAGCGTGATATGCCACGTGATCTGCCAGAACTCGGCGCCGTCGATCCGGGCCGCCTCGAACCAATCCTCCGGCATTGTCTTCAGCGCGGCAAGGATGATCAGCATCGTAAACGGGAACCACTCCCACGTCTCTGCCGCGATGATCGCCGGCAGCGCCAATCGCGCGTCGGAAATTGGTGCTGGCACCTGCCAGTTCAACTTGGTGAACAGCCACCACGCTGGGCTGATGTCAGGCGAGTAAAGTACTTTCCAGATGACTGCCACGACGATCGGCGGTAATACCATCGGCACGAGAAAAACCGCTCGCAGGAAATCGGTGGACGATGACCGCGAGTGCAGCAGCAGCGCGGCCCCCAGTCCAAGCAGCAATTGCAGCGAGACGGTGAACACCGACAACTTCACCTGGGTCCACACGCTCTCGTGCAGCCGTGTGTCCGAGAACAGCAGCGTGTAGTTCTTCAGCGGCGTCGAGAAGTCCCCTATCGTGGAGGGCTGGGTCAACGTCAGGGGTGTGAAACTCGTAACAACGAGATAGAGGACCGGAAGCAGCGTGACGAGAAACATGAAGGCGAGCACAGGAAACAGGTACCAGAAGTACCCGCCTCCCGCCGTTCCTCCTCGTGCAGTCGACCCCCGACGCGAAGGCCTTGGCGACTTCGGCGTCGACAGCGAGACATCGCCTATTAGACTCATCGAGTCGAGTGCGCAAATACCCAAGGCCCTTCGGCGTCAGAGCACGCCAGATTTCTTCAAGTCGGCAATGGCCTCTTCCTGTGCGGCGGCCATCGCGACGGCCGCGGTCGACTGTCCCGAGGCGATCCGTTCGATCGCCTTGTTGATCTTCTCGCCGACCTGCGGGAAAACCGGGAGCGTCCGATACCGCATGTAGCCGCCCTTGCCGGTCTGGTCCATGGTTTCAAGATAGATCGAAGCGACATCCTGCCCATTGACCATCATCATCTTGCGGAACTCGGGATCGCTGATCACGGAACGACGGGCCGTCGAGAGCTGGTTCTTTTCCAGTGCCATGCGCCGAACCATATCCTTCGACAGCGCCCACTTAATGAATTCCCACGCAGCGCGCTTCTGCTTGGCACCCGCAGGTATTCCATACGCATTCCCGTTCACCGCAGGGAAACGACCAGCCGGACCCGCCGGCATCGGCGCGAACCGCACGGTGTCTCTCACCTGACTCTCAGGCGACTTGCCCAGCGCGAGCAGCCAGTCGACCGAGGTCGTCCGGATATTGGCGCGGCTCGTCATCTGAGCCCGTTGAGCCTGGTCGTCAGTGTAGGACAGGACGCCTGAAGGGGCGTACTTCGCGAGGATGTCGGCGTAATACTGGGCGGCCGCAATCGCGGCCGGCGTGTTCAGCGCAGGCGTCAGATCGTTGGGCACGCTCTTGAACACGCTACCACCGAAAGCCATCAGGTAAGGCAGCCACTCCCAATGATGGAGCTTGTCGTTGACGAATGCGGCCGTCTGGGACGTGTGCGTCGCTTGGCACACCTTCAGGAGTTCATCGGTCGTCTGCGGAACCTTGAGACCAGCCTTCTCGAGGATGTCCATGCGCGCAATGCCCATCATCATTACACCAGCGACCCAGGCGAAGCCGTAGGTGCGCCCTTGCGCGTCCCGGAACGCCGTCTGCGCGCCCCCTACGAAGTCATCGGGATTCCAGTCCGGCGGCGTCGCGTTCGCATCCTTCAGGAACTCGTCGAGTGGGTGGATCCAACCGGACCCGATCCAACGACCGGAGTAAGGGAAGGTCACATTGCAAAAATCGTAGCTCGAGCCTTGCGTCGACAACTCAAGGTCCATGCGCTGATTGTAGATGGGGAACGACTGCAGCTCCAGGTTGACCTTGATCCCGGTGAGCTTTTCAAACTCGGGAAGCAACTCGGCGATGCCGGTCTGAAAGTGATGCTGGAAGCAAGCCCCTCGGATCGTGACACCCGAAAACGGGCGTGCCTGCCCGATAACGGCCGGCGCGCACAGCCCCGTGGCAAGCGCGATTCCGCCGCCAACCGCGGCTTTGATGACGTCGCGACGGCTCACACCCTCGGACGGTGCGCTGCTAGTACCGGTTCCCTCTGCATTTTCGATCTTGGACATGCTTTCCTCCTCTTGCGCCCGCAGGCGACTATCGGTCGTGGACGGACTTGAACGAACTTAGATCGCGGGATCGTCCGCGAGCGCGATCTTCAGCGCTGCCCTAATCCGCGCTTCCTGCTCCGGCGGCACCGACACGAACGGACGCCGGCACGGACCGCACTTGCGCCCCTGAAGGTTCACCACCAGCTTCACCCCGGCAGGCCAGTTGTACTTGCTGATCTCCTTCGAAACATTGGTGATGTGGAAGTGCATCCGCCGCGCGGTCTTGATGTCGCTGTTCTGCACCGCATTCCACAGCGCGATCGAGTGCTTCGGCAGGATCGCCGCCGCACCCGAGATGGATCCCGTAGCACCGATCGCAAAGCCCGGGTAGAGCAGCCAGTCGTTGGCCCACGTCACGGAGATACGGTCGCCGACAGTCTGCAACAACTCGGTCAAGGTCTCCAGCGAACCACCGATGCTCTCCTTGGTCCCGATGATCCCTGTCTTCTGCTCGACCAGCTTCAGGTAGACGTCCGGCGTCACCGGCGCGTGCGGCAGCACGTTGTACACGATGTACGGCATGCCGGACTCACGATGGATCGCGCTGTAGTAGTCCACCAGTCCTTCCGGCGAGGCGATCTGGTAGATCGGCGGCGTCACCATCACCGCCCCGGCTCCCGCCTCGCGCGCCGCCTTGGCGTACCGCACCGCCCTGCGGGTCGTCGTGGTGATGATCCCGGCGATGATCGGAATCCTTCCCCGAACCTCCTCAACCGCGACCTTCACCAGCGTGCCCAGTTCATCGGACTCGAGCGCGTGGCCCTCGCCCGTGCTGCCGCCGATGGTGAGACCCCGAACCCCATTGAGCGAGAGCTGGTATTGAATCTCGGCGCGAAACGCGGGGATGTCGAGTTCCTCGTCCGCGGTGAACGGGGAGACAACCGGGGGAATGATTCCGCGAAGGTCGTCTTTGGTCAATAGATCTGGCATCGGTACTCCTTTGGCTTGCATCGGGATGTGAAGAGCGGCGAGCGCTGCACGCCAACCGCGAAGAATCCGGTCACTGCGACCTGCGCGAACTCTATGCCCGTATTATGGTCTTATGGTTCGCATTTGCGACAGTACACACACCCGCCAAGCTTTGCAACCTCTCCAGGATTGACTGCATGAAAAATATAATAAACAATGTATTACTGCGTCGCGACGACCGCCGTCGCGCGCTTGGACCATCGCCAGCGCTCCAGTTTCTTTTGCCCAATATACGAACATTTGAATTTGCGCTGCTTTTGGCCAGGTCGGCTGATGGGCGTCACCCGCCCATCCCACTTGGGAAGCGCGTTGCACGCCCGGAGCGTGCCGGAGGTGAGATTGGGCGCCGCGATCGTCTACCCGATGCCGTGCTCGACGGCAGGATAGTGATCAGCACGGTGAGCGGGTCGGCGAACGAGCAACTGCAACCGCCCGGTGCGCTGGCCCCGCTTGTCGCGTGGCGGGCACGCGATCCCAAGCCAAGGGCCGCGGTGCAGGCAAGAGGCGCCAGGTTGCCGGCACTTCGATCGGGCGTCGCCGCTCCCGCCGGCGGGCGCCTCGGACCGGAGGCCACGTGTAGAATTCTCGCTCCGACACTTGCTTTGCTGGGCATTGGTCGGGAGGACGTCGAGTCCGTTCATCGCCCGGCACACGACCGACCACGGCGGAAGCAATCCATGGCGGACCACGCATGAACACGCGCGACCTTCGCCCACCGGAAGCCGTCGCAGTCCCCGACGAGGGGCGGCGAGACGACCATGTCCGTTCGATCGAGAAGGCCATCGCCATCCTCGACTGCTTCTCGCCGGTAGACCGCAATCTTTCGGTCGCGAGCATCGCCAAGCAGATCGGCATCCCCCGGGGAACGGCACATCGGATCATCTCGACACTCCGCGACCATGGCCTGTTGGAGCGTGATCGTGAACGGGATCACTACCGGTTGGGGATGAAGCTGTTCGAGTACGGCACCACCGTACTTGGCACAATGGAGCTCCAGCGCGAGGCGAAGTCCTTCGTCGAAGCAATGACCAAGGTGAGCGGCATCTCGGTTCATCTCTGCGTCTTCGACGGCATCCGGTCGACCGTCGTGAATCGGACGGAATGCGACGGCAACCGGGCGAACACTACGGTAGTGATCGAAGCGGCGCCGGCGCACTGCACGTCGACCGGTAAGGCGATTCTGGCGTTCCAACCACCCGCGATCATCGCCAAGATCATCGCCCAAGGTCTGATGCGGTATACGCCGCACACCATTTCGGACAGCGATGCGCTTCTGAAGGAACTTGCGTTGGTCAGGGAGCGCGGCTATGCGGTGGACGACGAGGAGCTTTCCATCGGCATCCGCTGTGTTGGCGCCCCCATCCGCAACGTTTCCGGTCGCGTGTTCGCCGCGGTGAGCGTGAGCGGCCCTGCCCGCAAGGTTCCCGACTCCCGGATTGGCGAGTTGGCAGAGTTGGTCATCCACTACGCCGACGCCATCTCGGCGCAGTTGGGGTATCGCCAGGCCGCCCTCCTGAGCGACTGATCGGGGATGCACGACCGAGACGCGGTCGATCAGTCGGGGGCATGCCCATCGCCGCTGCCTCGCTATCGCTTCAGCGCCTCCCAGAGGATCTCCGCTGTGTGCTTCGCACGGCACTCCGCCCCATCGGCGATCTGGTGGCGGCAACTCGTTCCCGAGGCCGCGATAATGTCCTCGGCCGCGGCAGAACGCACCGCGGGCAGCAGCACCTGCTCGGCCACCTTCATCGACACCGCGTAGTGGTCCTTCTGGTAGCCGAACGCGCCGGCCATCCCGCAGCATCCACTCTTGATCTCTGACACCTTGTAATTGCGCGGCAGGCCAAGAACCCGGATCACCGGATCGGTGGATGACAGCGCCTTCTGGTGGCAGTGCACGTGGACCCGCACATTGCAGGCCGCGTCGGTGAACGCGTCGGGCGTGATGCGGCCGGCATCGATCTCGCGGGCGAGAAAGTCCTCGAACATCAGGCTGCGGCCGGCCAGCGCGCTGGCGGACTCCCGCAGTTCCGGCGCGACCAGGTCGGGGTACTCGTCCTTGAAGCACGAGATGGCAGAGGGCTCGATGCCAACCAACGGCGCGTCGTCGCTGACCACCTCGCGCAGGAATGCGACGTTAGCCTCCGCCAGCACCTTCGCCTTCTTCAGGAACCCCTGCGAGATCATCGCCCGGCCACTTGCCGCCGGCCGCACCAGCAGCACCTCGTAGCCGAGCGCGGCGAGGAGCTTCACCGCGGCCATCCCAACGTGCGCGTCGTTGACGTCGGTGAACTCGTCGCAGAACAGGTGCACGCGGCGGCCGTTCCCGCCCGGTGCGGTGGAATGGCTCTTCCGGTACCAGTCCTCCAGCGTGACGCGGCACAGCTTCGGGATCGAGCGCTCGGGGGCGAAGCCGAGCACCGACTTGATGACGCCCGCGGTCAGCGGATTGCCGACCAGAATGTTGAACACCGGCGCGAACGGCGTGGTCAGCCGCATCAGCGTCGCGTAGTTGGCGATCGCCCGGATGCACAGCGGCGCCGGGTGCGCGTCGTGCCAGTGCTGCAGGAACTCCGCCTTTAACTTCGCCATGTCGACGTTCGCCGTGCACTCGCTCTTGCAGCCCTTGCAGGCGAGGCAGAGGTCGAGGACGGCTTTGATCTCCTGGTGGTCGAAGGGGTTGGCCTGCTTCGAATGGGTCAGGAACTCGCGCAGCACGTTGGCGCGCGCCCGCGTCGAGTCCTTCTCCTCGCGGGTGGCCATGTAGCTCGGGCACATCAGCCCGTTGTTGATCTTCTTGCACTCGGCGATGCCGTTGCACCGTTCCACGGCGCGAACCACGCCGAGGTCGCGGCTCCAGTCGAAGTAGGTCTTGATCTCGGGCGTCGGCCACTCCGGCGAGTAGCGCAGCGCAGTGTCCATCGGCGGCGCGCGCACGATCTTGCCGGGGTTGAAGATGTTGGCTTGGTCGAAGGTGTCCTTGACGTCGCAGCAGAGGCGGTAGTTCGCCTCGCCGATCATCTTCGGCAGGAACTCGGCGCGCATCCGGCCGTCGCCGTGCTCGCCGGAGAGCGACCCGCGGAAGGATTTGACCAGGCTGGCCACGTTGTCGAGGATCCAGCGATAGAGGCGGCGGCCTTCCTTGGTCTTCGGGTTGAGGAAGACGATGGTGTGCAGTTCGCCCGCGCCGACGTGCGCCGACTGAGTGAACTGCACGCCGGCGCGGGCGAGCATCGCCTCCAGTTGGGTGACGTACTCGGGCAGATCCGGCGGGTCGATCGCGCAGTCCTCGATCAGGTCGAACGACTTGACGTCGCCGGGCTTGGAACTGTTGATGCCACCCAGCGCCCGGCGCAGCGTCCAGATCTTCTCGGCGTCGTCGCCGAACCACAGCGGCCACGCGTAGCCCATGCCGAGGCCCTTGATCTCCTGCACCATCGCGTTCGCCCGGGTCTCGACCTCCTCGCGTGTGGCGCCGGCGAACTCGACGACAATCACCGTCTGCGGCTCGCCCTGGATCCAGCGGCTGCACTGGCCGACGAGATTGTTCGGGTTCGCCTTGTTGTTGGCTAGCGCCTGCTCGACGTGAAAGTTGCCGATCAGTTCGCAGGCCGACGGTTTATGCTTCAGCGCGACCAGCGTCGCCCTGATCGACTCGATCGAGTCATTGAAGTGCATCGTCACCAGGCCGAGCACGGGTGGAAGCACCGGCACCAGGTGCAGCGTCGCCTCGGTGACGAGACAGAGCGTCCCGCCCGACCCGCAGATGAGCTTGCACAGGTTGAAGTCGGGCCCGCCCGGCGTGAACACGTTCGAGCGCAGCAGCAGGTCGACCGCGTAACCGTTGTTGCGGCGGGTGATCTCGGGCTTGGGGTATCCGGCCTCGATCTCGCGGCGCGTTGTCGGGTCCGAGAGCCGGCGGTGTAGATCGGCGTAAATGCGTCCCTCGAGCGTGGGCAGCTTGCACTTGGCGTGGAACGCTTCCGGGGACAGCGCCTCGAACACCACGTCGCTGCCATCGGCGAGGATCGCTTTGCAGGACACCAGATGATCGCGCGTCGATCCCCAGATGAGCGAGTGCATCCCGCAGGAGTTGTTGCCGATCATGCCGCCGACGAAGGCGCGGTTGGTCGTGCTGGTCTCCGGGCCGAACAGCAGGCCGTGCGGCGCGAGCCAATCGTTCAGCGTGTTCCGGATGACACCCGGCTCGATGCGGACGGTCCGCGCTTCGGCGTCGAATCCGAGGATCCGGTCGAACTTCCGGAGGTCGACGACCAGGCCGTCGCCGACGACTTGCCCGGCCAGCGAGGTTCCGGCGCCGCGCGGAATGAGTGGAATGCGGTGCTCACCCGCGTAACGCACGATCGTCCGCAGGTCCTCGACGCCTTCCGGCACCACGATTCCCATCGGGAATTCCCGGTAACTCGAGGAGTCGCTCGCGTAGATGATCCGGTGCATCCGGTCGGTGAAGATCCGGCCCTTGATTCTTCGCGACAACTCGGCAAGACGTGGCGGCAGCTCCGGTGGACCCTCGATTGGAAACGTCTCTACACCAGGCAATGTCTTCGCAGTCAAGGCAACGTCCACTCGATCGATGGTTCACTTACTACTTGCCGGGCCCGCGTCCCGCGGGCCATTGGCGCCACGTGGGCCGGCCGTTGCCGCCTGGACGGGGCGATGATCGAAACGTTGACGATCGTGCGCAGCGCCTCGACGGCGAAGAACTTGAATATGTTGCCGGCACGGACGACATCGCCGATCGCCTCGGGCAGAGTCTTGCCCTCCTCGCGCGCGAGCAGATCGCCCAGCTCGTTGCGCCGGGCAAGGATTTCCGTGCCGGCCGCGTCCAGCACGTCGAAGCGTTGCTGCGGGCTTGATCCGTACCAACCTTGGAACGCGTCGCATGCCGCCGCGACCGCTGCACGCGTCTGCTCCCGATCGGACAGCGCGAATTCACCGATGATGTCTCGTGTATCCGACGGGTTGATGGTCTGCCTGACGCGGGCGCCTTCGACCCACTCGCCCCTCGATGAGATTTCTGTGCATGCGCTACTCCGATAGACGTGAGAACGCACGACGTTCTCGAAGTATCACCAGCGCGTCGTTGACCTACCCCGCCATCCACGGCGGTGGGACCAAGACGATCTCCGGGAAGGCGACGAGCAGGAACAACACGATGGTCTCGGCAAGATTGAACGGACCCACTCCCTTGATCGCTCCGATCGTCGGAATCCGCCCGACAGCGCAGACAACATTGAACACCGCCCCGACCGACGGCGAGCGCTCCATGCCGCCTTGGAAGGACTTGCTGTTGCTGTCAATGCGAATCACAATGCCCAAAATTTGGGCCCCCGGTTCGAATTCTGGACAATATATTGTCCTCCGTCCACCTGCAACACGTATCCGGAAGGTCCAGAAGACCTGAAATGGCGCGGTCAATGCTTCTGCTCAGCGGGTCGCACATGTGCCGATGTTCTGCAATACCTCATTGCGATAATCTGCCCACCATACGAACATTCATTGTGATGCCCCAAGGGTCCGAAGCGGCGATGACATCTGCTGACCTTCCTACCATCGGCGCCGTCTCTGCGTCCGGTGCAAATCGGCGGAGGGAGGATTCCGTACGCTCGCTCGAGAAGGCGATCGCCATCATCGACTGGTTCTCCACGTTGGATCGCTACCTTTCGGTCGCGTGCATTGCCAAGCAGCTCGGCATCCGCTTTGTTGGCGTCCCCATCCGCAACCTTTCCGGCCGAGTGTTTACGGCGTTGAGCATCAGCGGGCCGGCCCGCAAGGTGACAGAGTTTCGAGTTGCCGAGTTGGGAGAGCTCGTCATTCACTACGCTGATGCCATTTCGGCACAGCTTGGGTATCGTGCAGACGCTCTCCGTATCAGCTGACCCCTCTACCCACTGACTTGCGAGATCGTCATGTCCGTTCGATTCGGCGTCGCGGGAACCGCGTACTGGGCTCGCGAGGTTCACGTCCGAGGACTCATGGCACGACCGGATGTGGAGCTCGTCGGCATCTGGGGCCGCGATGTCGAGGCAACGCGAAACATGGCCGGCGCCACTGGAGTCCGGAGCTTCGCAACGTTCGATGAGATGCTCGCGGCGGTCGATGCGGTGAGCATCGCCGTGGCCCCGGAAGCACAACCTGCACTTGCCTGCGCCGCTGCCCGTGCGGGCAAGCACCTGTTGCTCGAGAAGCCGCTGGCGCTGTCGGTAGAGACCGCAGCGTCGACCGCGGACGCGATTGCGAAGGCACGCGTCGCCTCGGTCGTGTTCTTCATGCGCCGTTTCGTTCCGATCATCGAGCGCTCGATCCATGAGGCAAGCCACCGACGGTGGAAGACGGCGTCGGTACGAGTCCATTCCGCCGTGTTGAGCAGTTCGACTCCTTTCACCAACTCGCGTTGGCGGCAACAAGTTGGCGCCGAGCTGTGGGACATTGGCCCGCACGTGCTGTCCATCCTCCTCCCGGTACTGGGGCCGGTTCTTCGGATCATGGCCGAACAAGAACCCGATGGGATTTCGAGGTTCCAGACGATTCACGAAGGTGGTGCAACCGCCGACGTCTCCCTGACCCTCAGGGCTCCCCCATCGGATGCGGGCATCGTGTACCGGTTCGACGGTGACGCCGGAACGCTCACGCTGCCGGAGCCGACGATCGCGCGTCCGGAAGCACTATCTGAGGCCGCCGGGGATCTGGTTCGGATGATCGCTGGCAGGGAAACCGCTCATCGGTGCGACGCGGCATTCGGCCTGGAAGTCGTTCGCGTCCTCGAGGCGGCTCAACTCAGCTCCGAGCGGAGGCAGCCCGTGGATATGAAGTAGCCCCTCTTCCCGGCGAATGCCGTAACCGGTCGAGCCGCGTGGATCAGCGATCGCGGATCGCCGGCGTCGTGTGGATTGACATCGTCACGGAGGACAGCGCCCTTGCGGCGACGCGGCGAGGTTGGTGACGCGTAGCAGGAAATCGTGCAGGAGCAGCATCAGCGCGATGCCCGATCCTTGGGATGCCGCGCGCCAATCCCGGAGTCACGCGAATTCAGTTCACCGTCGACATTTGGAAAGACCGACAGTCGCGGACCACGTTTCGCCAGCCGATTGCACGCCCGGAGCCGCCATGGCACAGCCTGTCATCATGATTCCCGAAGCGGAGAGGCTCGTCATCTCCGTGATTACCGACAACCTGGCCGACGTCACCCGACCCGACTGCAAGATCGCCCACCGGCTCAGGCGCACGGCATCTCCCTTGGACATCGCTGCGCACGGCGAACACGGATTGGCTTATCGGGTCACGACTGTTGTTGAAGGCGAAGCACATTGCTGTCTCTTCGACTTCGGATCGGACGCCCACGGCGTGCTCAAGAACATGAAACTGCTGAACGTCGACTTCGGCGAGGTCGAGGCGCTTGCCGTCAGTCACGACCATTGGGACCACCAGGCGGCCCTGATCGAGATCCTGAAGGCGAAGAAAGGCGAGTGGCGAGATGATCTGGCGCTCTACGTCGGTGAGGGCTTTTTCGAAGGGACCTACCTCAAGGCCGCGGATGGAAGTGTCGCGAGTCTGCTGGCGCTGAACCGCAACGAGGTGGAGGCTCTGGGCGTGGTGCGAATTGTCGAGACGAAGGAGCCTACGTCGATCATCCCAGGCGCATACCTCTCCGGGTGCGTCGAACAAGTGACCGAGTACGAAGCGATCCCACTATCGTTCGTCGCCAGGAAGGGCGCGGAATACGTTCCGGAGACGTTTTCCGGAGAGCAGGCTGTGTTCATGAACGCGAGGGGCAAAGGACTGGTCGTGCTGTCCGCATGTGCGCATCGTGGAATTATCAATACGGTACGGCAGGCACAGCGTATTACCGGCATCGAAAGGGTTCATATGGTCATCGGTGGATTCCACCTGACCGGTGCCGACCCCGGGATCATCCAGAGAACGATTGCCGACATGAAGGCCATCAACCCGGAGTATGTCGTGCCAACGCATTGCACGGGGTTCGAGACGATCGCCGCATTCGCGCGGGAAATGCCGGATCAATTCATCCTCAATACCGCCGGAACGACGTACGTCGTCGACTGAACCGTAACCAAATCCTCCAGCAGGCCCTGCATTCACTCTGCCCGGATCACCCCTGCAGCGCCTCCCAAAGTACTTCGGCCGTGTGCTTCGCGTGCCTGCCGGAACCGTCCTTGATCTGATGTCGGCAACTGGTGCCCGACGCGGCAATGATGTCGTCAGCTGCTGCGGCTCGGACCGCCGGAAGCAGAACCTGCTCCGCCACCTTCAGCGACACGTCGTAGTGATCCTTCTGATAGCCGAACGCGCCGGCCATACCGCAGCAGCCGCTGGGTATCGCCGAGACCTTGTAGTGCCGCGGCAAACCGAGCGCACGGACGACGGGGTCGCTGGAGGACAGCGCCTTCTGATGGCAATGGACGTGGACGTGCACATTGCGTGTCCGGTCGGTGAACGCGTCGGGTGCAATCCGGCCCGCATCGATCTCTCGTGCGATGAATTCCTCGAACATCAAGCTTCGCGCGGCCAGCGCACGCGCGTCGTCCCTCAACGCCGGTGAGACCAAGTCTGGATATTCATCCTTGAAGCAGGAAATGGTCGACGGCTCGATTCCGACCAGCGGAGCATCGTCGTCGACCATGCCGCGCAGGGCTTCGACGTTGCGTTCCGCCAGCTTCTTCACGTTCCTGAGAAAACCTTGCGAGATCGCCGCCCGGCCACTGGCGGCCGGACGCACCAGCAACACCTCGTAGCCCAGCGTCGCGAGGAGTTTGATGGCCGCGATGCCGACGTGCGCATCGTTGACGTCGGTGAACTCGTCGCAGAAGAGATGCACGCGCCGCCCCTGCCGGCCACGTGCGGATTCGCGATGGTCGCGGTACCAGTGTTCCAGCGTCACGCGACAGAGCGGGGGTATCGAGCGAGGCGCGGCAAAACCCAGCACGGCCTTGATCACCGCCGACGTCGCCGGGTTCCGCGCGAGTAGATTGAAGATTGGTGCGATCGGTGTAGCGAACCGCATCAGCGACGCGTAATTCGCGATGAGACGAGTCCGCAGCGAAGCGGGGTGGGCGTCGTGCCAGTGTTGCAGGAACTCGGCCTTGAGCTTCGCCATGTCCACGCCGGCAGGGCACTCGCTCTTGCAAGCCTTGCAAGCCAGGCAAAGGTCGAGGACATCGCGAATCTCCTGGTGATCGAAGGGATCGTGCTTCCTCGAATGCGTCAGGAACTCACGCAGCACGTTCGCGCGCGCACGGGTGGAGTCCTTCTCGTCGCGAGTCGCCATGTAGCTCGGGCACATCGCCCCGTTGCCCGACTTCTTGCACTCGCCGTTGCCGTTGCAACGCTCCACCGCGCGAACGACACCGAGATCACGACTCCAGTCGTAATACGTTTGCGGCTCGGGTGTCGGCCATTCCGGCGAGTAGCGAAGCGAAGTGTCCATGGGCGCCGCGCGGACGACCTTGCCGGGGTTCAGGAGGCCTTTCGCGTCGAACAGGTCCTTGACGTCGCAGCAGACTTGATAGTTCACCTTGCCGATCATCTTCGGCAGGAACTCGGCGCGCATTCGCCCATCGCCGTGCTCGCCGGACAGAGAACCGCGGAACGACTTCACGATACCGGCCGTGTCTTCGAGAATCGAACGGTATTGTTGTCGCCCTTCCTTCGTCTTCGGGTTCAGGAAAACGACGGTGTGCAACTCCCCTGCCCCGACGTGCGCCGATTGGGTGAATGGGACGCCGGCCCGTGTCAGCATCGCCTCGAGTTGATCGACGTATCGGGGCAAGTCGTTGACATCAAGCGCGCAATCCTCGATCAAATCGAACGGCTTCACATCGCCCGGACGGGAACTTTGAATACCGCCGAGCGCGCGGCGCAGCGACCAGATCTGCTCGACATCGTCGCCGAACCACAAAGGCCAGGCGTAGCCCAGCCCGAGGCCCTTGACCTCGTCGATCATCGCAGCGGCCTGTGCCTGGACTTCTTCCCGCGTCGTCGCCGCAAACTCGACGACGAGCACCGACTTCGGCTCGCCCTCGATCCAACGGCTGCACTGCGCGACGACATTGTTGGCGTTGACCTTGTTGTTGGCGATGACCTGCTGCAGGTGGAAATCGCCGATGAGTTCGCAAGCGGTCGGCTTGTACTTCAGCGCCACGAGCGTCGCCTTCAGCGAATCCGCTGCATTGGCAAAATGCACGGAAACCAGACCGACGACCGGCGGCAGTGTCGGCACGAGCCGCAGCGTCGCCTCGGTGACCAGGCAAAGCGTGCCCTCCGATCCGCAAACCAGCGTGCACATGTTGAAGTCGGGGCCGCCCGGGGTGAAGACGTTCGACCGCAACAAAAGGTCGATCGCGTAGCCGTTGTTGCGTCGCCGTATTTGCGGCTTCGGGAATTCGGCCTCGATCTCCCGGCGCGCCGATGGATCGGACAGCTTCTGGTACAGACCCTCGTAGATGCGGCCCTCGAGCGTTGGCAATCGCCGCTTCGCATGGAAGTCGTCCGGCCCGAGCGCTTCGAACACTACGTCGCTGCCGTCGGCCAGGATGGCCTTGCAGGAAAGCAGATGATCGCGGGTCGACCCCCAGATCAACGAATGCATCCCGCAGGCATTGTTGCCGACCATACCTCCGATGAACGCCCGGTTGGTGGTGCTGGTCTCCGGCCCGAAGAGCAGACCGTGCGGCGCGAGCCAGTCGTTGAGCTTGTCGCGTATGACGCCCGGTTCGACACGCACGGTCCGTGCGCCGGCATCGAACGACAGGATGCGGTCGTATGCACGCATGTCGACGACGAGACCGCTTCCGACGACCTGGCCCGCGACGGAAGTTCCGGCACCGCGCGCGATTAGCGGGATGGCGTGCCGTACCGCATGCTGCACGATGGTCCTGAGGTCCTCGACATCCTGTGGAAGCACGACCCCCATCGGAAATTCCCGATAGGACGAGGAATCGCTCGCATAGACCACCCGGTTCATCCGGTCGACCAGGATTCGTCCCCTGATTTTCCGCGACAGTTCGGCCAATGGCGGCGGAAGGTCCTTGCCACTCGCTTCGGGCAGGGTCTCGACGTCGGACATCATTCGCACGTTCATGGCCGATCAACTCCAATGGGCCAATCGCTGTGATGGGGCCATCGGCCGATCCTGCGGTCGAGTACTTCCTTGGGGATCCCGGGGAGCGACGCCGTCTGGGCGGCGCCCCCCGCGCTCTTCAGCCCGGTGCGGCTCGGCTGCTTGCCCGGAATGCAGCCACCTTGCCGTCGTGCCGCGCCCCGCACGTGAATGCAGGACGTGCCCCTCGTTCGACTTGCGGCAGCCTCACTGACCGCGGATGCGCTTGAGCTCGTCGAACATCATGTTCATCGCCTCGGCGCCGATGGTCTTCGATGCGTTGTCGTAGATCGGCTTGGTCTTTTCCCGGATACGCGCCATCTCGGGGGCGGAGATCTCGTTGACCACCATCCCCTGCGCCTTCAGGAACGCGAGGCTCGCGTCCTCCTTCTCGCGATTGAGCTTGCGCTCGAAGTCCCGGCCTTCGATCGCGCACGCCTTGAGCACGCCCTGCTCCTGCGGCGACAGCGTGTCCCAGATCTTCTTGGAGAAGATCATCATGTTGGCGCTGTAGCTGTGATTGGTGAGCGAAAGGTACTTCTGCACCTCGTAGAACTTCATGTTCTGGATGTTGAGGTACGGGTTCTCCTGGCCATCGACGGCCTTGGTCTCCAGGCCCGAATACACCTCGGTGAAGGCCATCGGCACGGCGTTGGTACCCAGCGCGTTGAACGTGTCGATGTAGACCTTGTTCTGCATCACGCGCATCTTGATGCCGCTGAAGTCCTCCAGCTTGGTGATCGGACGCTTGGAGTTGGTCGAGTGACGGAAGCCGTTCTCGTAATAGGCAAGGTGGATCATCCCGATCGCCGGCATCTTGGCCGCGAGCCAGTCGCCCACCTTGCCGTCGAGCACCGCGTCGGCCTCCTTGGCGTTGTTGAAAAGGAACGGGAGGTCCAGCACGCCGAGTTCCGGCACCGCGCCGGCGATCGGTGACGTCGAGCTGTTGGTAAAGTCGATGGTGCCGGTGCGCACCGCTGCCACCGCCTGCAGGTCGCTGCCCAGCACGCCATCGGCGAAAACCTGCACCTTCAGCTTGCCTCCGGACTTGGCCAGCGTGCATTCGGCCATCTTGTTTCCACCGGCCGTCATCGGGTGGTCCTTGGGCGAGGCGTTGGCCATGCGCAGCGTGCGGTCCTGGAACTGTGCGTGGGCCGCCCCGGTTGCGAGGGCTGCAGCGATCGCGAGGGTCAGGATAGATCGGGTCTTCATCGATACCTCCAATGGATCGTGGGGACGGAAACCGGCGAGGTGGCACCCTCACCGGCAGTAGAATCGCCTAGGACGCGGGAAAAGTCACGTGAACCACTTCAGGGGAACCAACACGAGCGACGGGAACGCGACCAGCAGGAACATCACCGCCAGCTCGGCCCACAGGAAGGGCCAGAGCCCATCCATCACCTGCTTCATCGTGATCTTCGAGACGCCGCAAATGACGTTGAGGACAACGCCCACGGGGGGCGTGATCAGGCCGATGGCGTTGTTCATGATGAAGAGTACGCCGAAATAGACCGGGTCGATGCCCGCGTCCTTGATGATGGGCATGAACACCGGTGTCAGGATCATGATGGTGGGGCCCATGTCCAGCGCGGTGCCGATCACCACCACGAGGAACATGATCACCGCCATCAGGAGCGTTTTGTTGCCGGTGAAGGGTGCGAGTATGGCCCCGACCTGGGCGGGCAAATCCGACGTGGCGATCAGGAAGGCCGACACCAGCGCCGACGCGAGGAGGAACACGACTACGCCCGTGCTCTTGGCCGCGCTGACAAGCAAGGGCACGCAGTCCCGCAGGCGCAGATCGCGATACACGAAGACACCCAGTACCCACGCGTAGACGCAGGCCGCGACACCAGCCTCGGTCGGGGTGAAGATGCCGAACTTCAGTCCGCCGATGACGCCGACCGGCATCGTCAAGGCCCAGATGCCGTCGATCCCGGCCCGCAAGCGTGCGGCGTGGTTCTGGCGCGGCAGCACTTCGACCTTGTCGCGCCTCGCCACCCAGGCCCAGGCGGTCACCAAGGACACGCCCATCATGATGCCGGGCACGATGCCGGCCATGAAGAGCTTGCCGATCGAGACGTTGCCGATCACGCCGAAGATGATCATGCCGATCGAGGGTGGAATCACCGGCGCGATCACGCCGCCCGCGGCAATCAGCGCGGACGCGCGCGGTATGTCGTACTTGGCCCTACGCATCATCGGAATCAGCAGCGCACCGATGGCCGCCGCATCGGCCGCCGCGCTGCCGGAGATAGCCGCCATCAGTATCGAGGCGAAGATGGCGACGTAGCCCAGGCCGCCCCGCAGGTGCCCCACGAAGGACAGCGCGAAGTTGACGATGCGCTTGGAGATGCCCCCGGCGTTCATCAGCTCGCCAGCCAGCAGGAAGAAGGGAATCGCAAGGAGCGGGAAGTTGTCGGTGCCCTCGATCATCTTCTGCGACACCAACGTCGTGTCGAACTGCCCCGACGTCAACATCAGCGCCACGCCGCAGAGGATCAGGGAGAACGCGATGGGCAGCCCCAGCGCCATGGGGACCATCAGCGCGAGCGTGAAGAGGACGAGCGTCATCGCGCGTCCCCCTGATGGCCCGGTTCCGGCAGCGCCTCGTCTTCCGCAACACCGATCAGCTCTTCATCGCTGATCGTCCCGGTAACGATGCGCCAAAGCTTGTACAGGGCCAGCAAGGCGATGGCCGTCCCGGTCAGGTAGCCCATGCCGAAAATCCAGATCATCGACAGGTTCGTGACGGGCGCGTGCATGGTGGCGTTGATCTCGTGCTGGCGAGCGGTGCCCCACACCAGCAGCACGCAGCACACCACAATCAGCACCTGGTTGATGACCGCGCACGCGACCTTGCCTCCGCGCGGCAGGCGGTCCACCACGTTCGACATGCCGAGGTGGGCGTTGTCGTGCATGGCCACGATGGCACCCAGGAATACCAGCCACACGAAGCAGAAGCGGGACAATTCCTCGGACACCGTGATGCCCGAGTTGAAGCCGTAGCGCAGCACGACGTTGCTGAAGACCAGAATCACCATCAGCACCAGCAGCGCGGCCAGCAGCAGTTCCAGCGCGCGGAAGACACGCGCCATCTCAGACCAACGTGCCCGGATTGAGCAAGCTCACCGATGCCATCGTCGGAACCCGTTGGTTGAGCTACAACGCCCGCAGCATGGTCTGGAACGCGACCATGCCGGGATCGTCCATGCCGACGGTCTTGTCGCCGAAGATGCGCGCCCGCCCGACCATGCAGCGACGGCCGTGGAATTCGCGCAGCGCGGCATCCACCGCCTCGACCGCCCTCGCCCGCTGCTCCGCCGGATCGTCGATTCCCTTGACCGCGTTGGCACAGGCAGCCACAGCGTCGAGCACCGTCTTCTCCCCGAGGTTCGCCTTGCCGCGCGCCATCATCGCGGCCAAAGCGTCGTCCAGCAGCATCGACAGCTCCGACCACGGCAGCGAGGTCTGGCCCTTCACCCGCTTTCCCGCCGCCATCAGCGAGGTCGCCAGCAGTGTGCCGAAGCTCGAACTCGCCACCTTGGTCACCTCCATCGCGCAGCGCCCGAAAGCGCGGCCGAGATCGTCTTCCAACGACGGTGCGACATCGTCGAGCTGACGGAACGCCTTCACCAGCGTCAGCCCGAGGTCGCCGTCGCCCAGCTTGCCGTCCAGCTCGCTCAACGCGACGTACTCGGTTTCCAGCACCGTCCGAACCTTGCCCATCCCAGTCCGGAGGGATTGCACGGTGAGCGCCATGGTTACACGCGCCAGAACGCGCAGTCGGCAGGGGCAGCGAGGTAGCGCTCCAGCTCGCCGTCGAGGTGCAGCAGCGTAACCGAGGCGCCGGTCATCTCCATCGACGTCGCATAACGCCCGACCAGCGGCTGGACGATCGTCGCGCCGGCATCGGTCAGGCGGGCGTGGATCCGCCGGTACATGATCAGCAGCTCTTCCACCGGCGTGGCACCGAGGCTGTTGACCAGCACCGAGACCCGCGCGCCGCGGCCCACCGAACCAGCGGCCAGCAGGTGGTCCATCATCGTGTCGGCGATCTGGTCGGCCGACTGCAACGGCCCGCGATGCACCCCCGGCTCGCCGTGGATGCCCATGCCGATCTCCATTTCGCTCTCGCCAACCGAGAACGTCGGCTTGCCAACCTGCGGCACCGTGCACGGCGTCATCGCGACGCCGATCGACCGGCAGGCGTCCGCCGTCCGTTGCGCCACCTTGGTGACACCGTCGAGGTCCAGCCCGGCTTCAGCCGCAGCACCGGCGATCTTGAACGCATAGACCATCCCGGCGACCCCGCGCCGCTTCTGCCGGTTCTGCTCGTCAGCACTGGCGACGTCGTCCGTCAGCAGCACGGTCGTACTGGCGATGTCCTCCATCGCAACGAAGTCGCCGGCCATGTCGAAGTTCATCACGTCGCCGCCGTAGTTGCCATACAGCCGCAGCACGCCGGCACCCGCATTCGCCTCCCGCATCGCGATCGCCATGTCCTCGGCCGATGGCGACGCGAACACGTCGCCAACCGCGCAGGCGTCAAGGAAGCCTGCGCCCACGTAACCGGTGAACACCGGCAGATGGCCCGAGCCACCACCCGAGACGATGCCGACCTTGCCCGCCTTGCGCGCCGCAGCACGCACGATCACCCGCTTGCTTGCCTGCGCAAAGCGGTAGTACTGCGGAAACGCAAGGCACAACCCCTCCAGCGTCTCCTGTGCATAAGCGAAGGGAGAATTCAGTATCTTCTTCATCGTCCACTTCCTGTCGTGCTAGGTGATTCGTCGTTAGATGGGGAGGTCGGCTGCGAGGGCAGCCTTCAGCACGACCCAGATGCGCTCTTCCAGCTACGGTGGTACCGCCACGAAGGACGCCGACACGGGCCACGCTGGCGCCCCGGCAGGTTCACCACTGGCCTCACTTCCGCCGTGTATACGCCCGCATAATGGTCACATTGTTCGACGATCGGACGTTACCTCAGCGCCGCGCGTTCCGCAACATCATTCTCGAGCCAACAAGTCAAACACAATTAATCATATCGTTATGATATTTTGCCGAGCGCTGTCGACGGATCGAATCGCCGCATCGGTTGAGAGCATCACCCCCTTCCGGCATTGTCCGCAGGAATTCGCCACGCCTTATTGCCCGCATTATGGACAACTGAACCAAAGCAACTCGGGCGGACCGCCCCGCACGGATTCGCACGAGCGGTCCACCGATCAAGCCATGTCGAACTCGAGCAGCGGGCGGATCGTGCGCTCGATAGCCGCCTTGGTCACCGCGTCCGGCATCGCCATCGGCTGCCGCGACACGCCGCAGTCGAGCCCTTGCAGCGAAAGCGAGTACTTGATGCATGCCGGCAGGTTACCGTGCGTCAGCACCGACCACCAGTTGACCAGCCGATGGTGGATGGCCAGCGCCGTCTTGTGATCGCCCGCCTGCACCGCGTCCCAGAGCCGCACGATGGGGCCGGGCGCCCCAGTCGGCGACGCCGCCAGCGTGCCGTGCGCGCCAAACGAGAAGCAGCTGTAGAGCAGGTTGTCGATCGCGGCGAGGATCACCTTGTCCTTCGGCGCATTGGCGACCAGTTCCGCGACGCGCGTGATGTGCCCCTGGCTCTGCTTGATGCCGACGACCAGCGGGATCTCGTTCAGGATCCGCAGCACGAGTTGCGTCGAAAAGAGGTTGGTTGGGACGACGTTGTAGAGCACCACCGGCCTGCCCAACGCCTCGCAGACGGTCTTGAAGTGCTGGAAGTTGGACTCGTCGTCCGGCACGAACACGTAGTGGACCGGCGTGATCTGCAGCGCATCGACCGAGAGGTCGGCGACCGCCTTGCCGCGCCGGATCACCTCGCGCGTCGAATTGGCGATGATGCCGGCGACGACGGGAACCCGGCCGCGAACCTCGTCGACGGTGATCTGCGCCAACCGACGGAACTCGTCGGCGTCCAGCGCGTGCCCCTCGCCGGTCGACCCCGCGACGCAGACGCCGTGGACACGCTTGTTCAGCATGAACTCGATCTGCTTGCGGAACTTGGCCTCGTCGATCTCACCGGCGGCGTCGAACGGCGTGGTGAGAGCGGGAATGACGCCTTTCAGTTTGCTCATGGTTCGGCTTGCCTTTCGCGGGAATGATCGGATCGAGCGGCGTCGCTCCTGAGGAGCCGGCCTGCGGCAATCGCGCGCAACGGCCGGGACTGGAGCGGCACAGCAATGCGCGGACGCCTTCGGGGCACGGACTCCGGTCGACCGGGGAAGACGGAACATGGCCCGTTCGCCTCGCACCATGACATGGTTATCCCGTAATGCGGGTTACGTCAATAGGATGTTCATCGACGTCCAGTCGCGAAGCCACCCCGACAACTGAACGGACATTCCTTCGGAACGAAGGAGAGAATCCCGCGTGCACCGGAGCGACGAACGCGTTGCGCACGCGATAGCCTCGGAGTTCTTTTTCCCGCACTGCGGGAATTTCACGATTCGGGTTATCCTTGTTAGGCGCCACTCCTTGAACGAGGTGGCACCTTTGCCACGGGCCGCGACGCGAGGAGTTGATTGCGTTGCGTCCTTACCCACGCACATCGAGTCAACTCCCATGGCCAGCGACTACGGCGTGAAGTCCTTTCAGAAGTTCATGACGATCCTCGAGTGCTTCTCGACAGTCGATCGGTCGCTGTCGGTCACCGAATTGGCGGTGCGCTCGGGACTTCCCCAAAGCACCACGCACCGGCTCGTGGCGTCACTGCGCCAGATCGGACTGCTCGACCAGGACGGCAACCGAAGCGAGTATCGATTGGGCCTCAAGCTATTCGAGTTCGGCAACACGGTGCTGTTCAACATGGACATCCACACCGAGGCTCGCGCCCATGTGGAACTTCTGGGCCACGAGGCCGGCGAGAACGTCCATCTCTGTGTCTTCGACGGGTGGCGGATGAGCTTCGTCGACCGAGCCGCCGGAGGTCGTTCGGGAACCCAGAACTCGACGATCGTGATGGAGTTCTCGCCGTGCCATTGCACCGGCGTGGGCAAGGCGGCGCTCGCGTACCAGCCCGAGCCGACAATCAATCGGATCATCAGGCTCGGATTGCCTGCATATACGCACAACACCATCACCGATTCGCAGGACCTACGTGCCGAGTTCGCTGCGATTCGAGCGAGGGGCTACTCGCTCGACCTCGGGGAGGTCGAGGCCAACGTCCATTGCGTCGCCGCCCCGATCCGCAATACGTCGGGCAAGGTGATCGCGGCGATCAGCGTCAGCGGCCCTGCCAAGCGGCTTCCTGACGATCGCCTGCACGGCCTCGCCCCGCTGGTGATTAAGCACGCGGAGCTTATCTCCGCCCGTCTCGGGTACGACGCTGACGCCGCCGCGAAAGCAGCGAAGCTGGCGTCCCGCAGGACGCAAGGATCGATACCGAAGCCCAAACACGCCGGCCGCCCGGGGCGATCCGGTACGGCCTTGAAGAAGCCCGCGGTGAAAGTCGATGCGCGGCGTCCCATGACGAAGGCAACGACGACCAGAGGTGGCGCCGCAAAGTCGGACGGGGGTTAGGTGGGTAGCTTCGCTCCAGTGGCGCTTCAGCAGCGACGCTTCAGTCGGATCCGCGTCGAATGACAGCCGTTCAGCGGTGTCGGGCTGGACTGCCCGGACTCACGCGCGCCCGACCTCGTCGGCGAGCTCGCGCGCGATCCGATCGAGCCGCTCGACCGTCGTGCCGAGGGTCTCCATCGGCGCGCGGCAGCGCGTCGTCCGGATGACGCCCATCCGGGCCATGAGGTACTTGAGCGCGGGAAAGACGCCGAACTCGACCAACACGTCGATCACCGCGTTGCACCGCGACTGGATCTCGAGCGCCCCATGGACGTCGCCGGCCTCGAGTCGGCGGCGCAGCTCGACCCATCGCTGTCCCATGAGGCCGTAGGTGCTCCCGATGCCACCATTTGCGCCGGAGACGAGCCCCGCGAGCAGCATCTCGTCGAAGCCGTTGAGCAGCAGCAGGTCCGGGAACGCCCGGCGCAACTGCTCCATCTGGTACATGTCGTTCGACGTCTGCTTGACGCCGATCACGCCGGGCAATCGCAGCAGGTCCTGGAGGTCGGCAAGCTTGAACTCGATGCCAGTCATCGCCGGAACGTTGTAGACGACGAGGGGCAGGCCGCCGGCCGCCTGGACGATCGCCGCATAATAGTCGCGGATGGACGCCTTGGAGTGGCGAAAGTAGATCGGGGGAATCGCCGAGACCGCGTGGTAGCCGCTTGCCGCGCAGCAGCGGGCGAGCCGTTCGGCCTCGCGGGTGGAGATCGCGCCGACGTGGCCAATCAGGGCGCCGCGCCCGTCCGCGGCCTCCGCCGCGTCGCGGAAGACGAGTTCCCGCTCATCCGCGCCGAGCAGGAGCGACTCGCCGGTCGACCCGCCGACGTAGATCCCGTCGAGGCCATGCGCAAGCGCGCGGTCGACGAGTTGCTTGAGGCAGGAGCGGGATATCTCGCCTGCCTCGTCGTAGGGCGTCATCAGGGCCGCATGGAGGCCGGCGAGCCGGGGCGGCCGGGAAATCGTTGCTGTCATGGATTCGCGTCGGACCCTCCGGTCCGTCCTTTGCGGCTGATCGGGGATACGCTCACCAGGCGGTGAAGCCGCCATCCACGACCACGTTCGAGCCGGTCATGTACGACGACGCATCGGACGCGAGGAAGTGGACCGGACCGCTGAACTCGGCAATCTCGGCTTGGCGGCGCATTGGCACGCGCTCGAGGAAAGCGTCGACGAACTCCTTGTCGAAGTTCGCCGTCTTGACGCCGCCGAAGGTGATGAGATTCACGCGCACGTTCTGCTCCGCCCAGTAGGTGCCGAGATAGCGCGTCAGGTTGAGCAGCGCCGCCTTCGACGCCGCATAGGAGATCGCCTTCTTGAAAGGCTTGCCGTCACGCTTCTCGCGGTAGGCATAGAGCGACTGGTTCGGCGACACCATGCCGTACATCGACCCGACGTTGATGATGGAGCCGCGCCGCGCCTCGGCCATGCGCGGACCGACGACCTGACAACACAGCATCACACCGGTCAGATTCGTGTCGATAACCTCGTCCCAATACTGCTTCGGATAGATCTCGAAGGGACTGTTCTGATCGGCCGAACCGGTCGGCTTGGAGTCGATACCTGCATTGTTAACCAGAACGTGGGGAACCCCCCACTCGGCAATGAGCTCCACGGTCGCCGCCTCCAGCGCTGCCTTGTCGGTGACGCTGGCGACGTAGACCTTGATTCGGTCGGTCAGTCCGGGGAATTTCTTTTCCAGGTCCGCGCCCCCGAACGGACGCCGGCTGTAGATAGCGACCTTCGCACCGGCCTGCGCCAGCGATGTCGAGAACTGCGTGCCGAGCTGGCCGAGCCCGCCCGTTACGATGCAGATGCGATCCTTGACAGCAAACATGTCGTTCATCGAGATGTCCTCAGTGCCGGCCTCCGCCGGTCAGGTCAGTCCGGCGATGCACCTGCCGGGTCGAACGGTTTCGCCTTTCCCACACATACCGCGGGACCGGCCGGCCGCATATCAAGTGCCGGGGTCGGAGCCGGTCTTGCGGCTCCGAGCGTCCTTCACATTTCGGCGGATCACGGCGAACAGGCTGAACGCCGCCAGTGCCAGAATGAACAAGGCGATCGGGCGCTGGAGAATGATTGCCGGACTTCCGAGACCCATCACCAGCGTGCGGCGGAGATTGGACTCCATCATCCCGCCAAGGATCACCGCCAGCACGATCGGCGAGACCGGAAAGCCATTGCGCTGCATGAGCCAGCCGATGACTCCGAAGACCAGGGTCACCCAGACATCCATCGGGTTGTTATCGATCGCGTAGGCACCGATCAGGCTGAGCAGGCAGACCAGCGGAACCAGAACGCGGCGGTCGATCTGCACGATCTTGGCAAACAGGCGGGCACCGGCCAGGCCGAGAATCACGAAGGTAATGTTGGCCGAGATCATGCCGGCGAAGATCTGGTGCACGAGGTCGGGCCGTTCCTGAAACAGCATCGGGCCGGGTTGGAGGTTGTGAATGGTCAATGCGCCCATCAGCACCGCCGTCGCCGCGTCGCCCGGCACGCCGAGCGTTAGCATCGGCAGCAGATCGCCGCCCGTGCTTCCGTTCTCCGCCGCCTGGGCGGCCGCCACGCCTTCGGGTGCGCCCTTGCCGAACCGGGACGGATCCTTCGCCGTCCGCTTCGTCTCGGCATAGGCCAGGAAGCTCGATGTCTCGGCGCCGACGCCGGGGGTGATGCCGATGAGCAGGCCATAGATGCAGGAGCGCAGATACACCTTCCACATGCCCGCAATCTCCATAAATCGCGGCAGCACGTTGCGGACGGCGGGCGGGACCGGCGGGAGCGTTGCGATCTGCTCCATCTGGCGGAAGGCTTCCGCGAGTGAGAAGAGCCCGATCATAACCGCGACGAAGTTGAAGCCGCCGCTCAGCTCGGCGTAGCCGAAATTCAGCCGCTGGAATCCGCCGATCGGATCGATCCCGATCAGGCCGACCGTCAGGCCGATCAGCACGGAAACGAAGCCGCGCAGGAGAGAATTCCCCGACAGGCTCATCGTGACGACCAACCCGAACAAGGCGAGGCTGAAATACTCGGGAGCGGAGAAGCGGAGCGCGACGGTCGCGAGGATCGGCGCGAAAAGCGTGAGCGCACAGGCTGAGAACAGGCCGCCGATGCCCGACGAAATGGTGGCAATTCCGATCGCGCGGCCGGCCTCCCCCTTCTGCGCCATCGGATAGCCGTCGAGCAGCGTTGCCGCTGCGGCGGGCGTTCCGGGCGTGCGGATGAGGATCGAGGCGATGCCGCCCGCATAAATGCCGGATGCATAGATGGCGAGCAGCATCACGATCCCGGCGATCGGCTGCATGGCGAAGGTGAACGGAATCAGGAGCGCGATCGCCATCGTTGCCGTAAGGCCCGGAATGGCGCCGACGATGATCCCCATCATCGATCCCGCGATCAGGAAGGGGAACACCTGCGGACTGGCGATGGTGACGAAGCCCGCCAGGAACAACTGTGCGTCGAACATGTCGGGGAGCCGCCTCGCCTCGATATCAGGAAAAGAGCCGGAGCCAGATCTCGCCCCGCGGCAGCGGGACGTTCAGGGCCGTGACAAATACAAGCCATATCAGGATCGGCGTTCCCACCGCAAAAGGCAGCGCGCTTCGCCAGGGAGCCCCGGCAATGCGCTGCGCGACGACAAGGAAGACGATCCCCGCGGGCACGAGCCCGAACGGCTCGAGCGACAAAGCGAGCAATATGGTCGCGCCAACCGCGGCCAGCGTCAGCGCTGGCCTGTGCTCACGCGTTCCTCCCGCGCCTTCGGGAGGCGGGCGGCGGAAGACGAAGAGGGCTAATCCGCAGGCGAACATGATCGCGGCGAGCGCGCGGGGAAAAACGGTAGGGTCGCCCGCCACGTCCCCGGCGACCGGCCAGGTCGTCGACTGCTGGACGATGATTGCGGCCATCGTCCAGAGGACCGTACCGGCGACAGTGTCGCCGGTACGTTTTCGCGGCTTCATGGGGTCGATCAGATCTTCTTCAGCAGACCGACCTCCGCCAGGGCAGGCTCGAGCGCCTTCTCGATGCCTTCGAGAAACGCGCTGTACTTCTCGCGCTCCGCATTGGCGCGCGGCAGCGCCATCTCGTCCATGAGGCGCTTGTAGTCCGGATCGTCGGCCATCTTCCGGAAGCCGACGGTCAATACATCGAGGATCGCCGGCGGCGTTCCCTTCGGGGCGGCGAGCCCGCGCCAGTCGAGCAGCAACGTGCTAAGCGGGAAGCCGGCCTCGGCGATCGTCGGCACGTCGGGGAACGAGGAGTGCCGTTCGTCGGTGTTGAGGGCCAGGAACCGAAGCTGCTTGGACTTGTAAAACTGCAGTGCCTCTTCGGAGTTTACCGCCAACATGGTGACGTGGCCACCCAGCACCGCCGTGCGCGCCGGAGCGCCGCCGTCGAACGGGACGAAGGTGAGCTTGATGCCAATTTGCTTGGCCAGGAGTGCGGCAGACAGATGCGGGACGGCTCCGGCTCCGGAGGTCGCCACCGTCACGACGCCGGGGTTGGCTTTCGCGTAGTCGACCAGGTCCTTCATCGACTTGTAGGGCGAGTCGGCCTTCACCAAGAAGCCCGTTGGAGACCGGTTCAGGAGCATGATCGGCTCGAAGTCCCGAAACGATAGCTGGCTCAGTCCCGTCAGGCGATAGCTGGAAAGATGGAAGGTCACCAGGCCGATCGTGTAGCCGTCGGGCTTTGCTGTGGCGACACTCTGCATGCCGGCGACACCCGTCCCGCCCGGGCGGTTCACGACCGCCACGTTGACCCCGATGTACTGCTTCGCGTTCTTCGTCAGCGTTCGCCCGAGTGCGTCGGTGCCGCCGCCGGCGGCCCAGGGCACGACGAGCGTGATGTCTCGTTCAGGGAACCCGGCAGCACGGAGTGGCGAAGCGCCTAACGCGAACAGCGAGGCCGACGCGACGGTGGAAGACACAAAACGACGCCTGGTAAAAGTCATGGATCATCCCTCCCTTGATCAACTTGCCATTCGTTCCGAAAACGCACCGGTTCGCGGACAGCCGTCCCAGAATGTGAAATGGTAGTCCGAAAACTGGCGTCGACCCAAATCCGGCACAGCAACATACCTGCGTCCCAACACACCTGTGCCACTGCATGCGTCCAGCGCCGACGACGTTCGTCTCAAGAAAACATGACAACCGCCTGCGCCCGACGCGGCCCTCGCGACGCACCGGGCTGTGTGGCCCGCAATGTCCACGCGCCGTCGATGTGCCGACCACAGCCCCAGCACGCCCCTGACCGGGACGCGTCATGTGTACGCACCCAACCGTCGAGAGATCTGGTTGGCGTTGTGGACGACGATCTTCGACAGTTCGCCGGACTCTTCGATGTGTATCATCCAGGTCGGACCGCTGACGCTGATCGACGCAAATACGCGCTCGCTTTCGTCTCGTATGGGAGCGCCGATGCACAGGAGCCCTGGCTGGTGCTCGCCCTGGTCCAGCGCATACCCTCTCTCCCGCGTCCGCTCCAGTTCCGCCAGCAGCGCCGGACCGCTGATGATCGTACTCTCGGTGAATGGCTCGAGGCCGAGTTCAATCACCCGGTCGACCACTTCCCTGGGCTGGTAGGCCAGAATGGCTTTGCCCACGCTGGTGCAATAGGACGGCGCGTTCTCGATCAACGTCGCCGGTCGGGGGAGGTCGCCTGACGGCTCTAGCCGTCGAACGACGACGGCGCGCAGCCCGTCGAACACGGCGAGATGGACCGTCAGGTTGGTCAGGCGCTGTAACGTCTCGACGAACGGCGCCGCCTCGCGGTGCAGATCGAGATTGGCCAGCACCGTGTTGCCCAGCTGGAACAGGCGGATGCCGAGTCGGTAATCGCCGCGCTGCCTGTCCTGGTCGAGGAGTCCGACCTCCCGCATCGAGGCCAAGAACCGGTGCGTCGTGCTGCGCGGATAGTCAAGCATCGCGCAGATCTCGGCCAGCGACAGGGACCGGCGATCGGTCGAGAAACAGTTCAGGATGGCAGCCGCCTTGGTGAGGGACTTGAGGTTCTCCTCCCCCGGCCGGCTCCGCGTCGGAACCTTGGCGTCGCTCTTCATGCCGAGCCGTCCGCTACGCATCGACCAACCGAAGACATGGCCGTTTTCGCCTTAACTCGAGGGTGCGAGTTGCTGGGGGCGCAGACGCTCCAGCGAATCCGCGGCCTAGAGCACCAACAGTGGGGCGAGATACCTGTCGATCTCGACTTTCTGCTGATCGGTAACCTGTTCCATCGGAGGCCGCGGATAGAACAGCGGCAAGCCCTGACGTGACTGGATGTACTTCACGCAGGCCGGAAGGTTGTCGTGGCGCAGCACGTTCCAGAGCGCGTTGAGCTTGAAGTGGATGTCTCTTCCCAATGGGTGGTCGCCTCTTGCGACGGCGTTAAAGAGCTTGACGCTCACGCCCGGCAGCGCTGACGTCAACGCACTGATGGCGCCGTGCCCACCCAGGGTGAATGCCGGATACAGCAGCGCGTCAATACCGCTCAGAATCACGTTCTCGGGCTTCGCATCGAGCAGCAGGTCGGACAGCGTCTTGAGGTCGCCGGAGCTCTGCTTGATGCCGACGACGCCGGGAACGCTGTCCATGATGGTCAGCATGTCCCTGGGCGAAAGGTAGTTCCACGGGATGACGTTGTAGATGAGGATGGGCGTCCTCGTCTTCTCCCAGATCACGCGGAAGTGGTTGATCGTCGATTCGAGTTGCGGCTTGAAGAGGTAGTGAACCGGCGTGACCTGCAGTGCCGCGATGTCGAGGCCCTTGAGCAGTTCGAAACGCTCGACGGCCTCCTTGGTCGAGTTGACGATCAAGCCAACGACGAAGGGCACGCGGCCGGCGACGGCGTCATGGGCAACCTTCATCGCTATGGCGAACTCGTCGCGGGACAGCGTATGGCCCTCACCGGTGGAGCCCCCGGCCACGATGGCGCGCACGCCGTTGGCGATCATCAGGTCGATCTGCGGCTTGAGGCCGTCGGGGAGGAGATTTCCGTCCTGGTCGAACGGCATGGCGATTGGCGGCAGGATGCCGGTGAGTAGCGTACGCACCGACTGGGCGATCTCGTTGGTCATTTTTTGTCTCCCGTTCCCGTTCGTTGGCGGCGACTCCGACTGAGCCGCGCCTCGCCGTTCGGCCGTCGGCCACGTTATCCCGCTATACGGGACACCGTTCCATTTTATTGGCACCCCCCAGTCCGTGTCAACCGTGGAGTGCGATGTGGTGGTATTCGCGCCGCTTGCCGGGCGGACATCGCGATCGCTGGTTGGCGCCGGCCGAAAATGTCCCGTCGAATGTAGCGAACCCCTAGCGGTGGACCTGGCGATTCAGACCTAAAGCCGGGCATTCGTCCTGCGCGCCTACCCGCTGCAGACCCACGAGAGGCTGTTCGACGCCCTCGTCCACGCGTTCGCCGTCCTCGGCGGCGTTCCGCGCCGCGGCATCCCGGGCAACATGTAGACGGCGGTGGACCGGGTCCGGGTCGGCAAGGCGCGGGTGTCAACGGCCCTTTCTCGGCGATGGTCAGCCACTATCTGTTCGAGGCCGAGTTCTGCATGCAATCCCGCCGCCGGGTGGAAGAAGGAGCAGATCGAGAATATCCTGCAGGGCTCCCGGCACCGGCTGTCGCACGACGCGCCGGCGTTTGCCGATCTCGCGGCGCTGAACGTCTAGTTGCAGCAGCGGTGTGGCGCGTTGTGGCAGGAATTGGCCCCTCCGGAGCAACCGGGACTCAGCGTGGCCGCGGCATGGCTAATGCCGCTGGCGTAGGTGGTCAGCCGTACGGGCCGCCTTTGGGCAGATAGGTGGCAATGCGCGGCCGCGCGCGTAAAGTGCTTCCATGAATACCCAAGTGGGAATAAAACGCACTGCCCTGCTAGTGGGTGGCACCGGACTCGTCGGTCGTGCGCTTCTATCGCTGCTGCTCGCAAGCGACCGATACCGCAAGGTGCATCTGGTCGTGCGCCGGGTGACATCGAACCTACCGCGCAGCGCCAAGCTGAAGGTTCAAAAAGTTGATTTCGCCCAACTGCTGCATCCCGCGCTCCCGGCGGCGGACGACGTGTTCATCGCACTGGGCACCACGATCAAGGTTGCTGGATCGGAGGACGCATTCCGGCAAGTCGACTTCGATTACGTGGTAAACATCGCCCGGGGCGCGTTGGCCGTAGGAGCGAAGCGCCTTGCGGTTGTGTCAGCGATGGGCGCTGATCCGAGATCCCGCGTCTTCTACAACCGCGTCAAAGGCGAGATGGAAGCCGCTGTCGCGCAGCTCGGCTACGAAACCGTCGTCATCGCGCAGCCATCGTTGCTGCTGGGCGACCGCGGCGCATTGGGGCAGCCGGCGCGCCGTGCCGAAGACTTGGCGACCCGCTTCCTTGGCCCGGTGAGATGGATCGTGCCGAGGGGAGTACGACCGATCAGCGCGCGAAGTGTCGCGGCGGCGATGTTTTCGGAATTGCTTGCGGCATCGCCGGGTGTTTGCCGTTTGAAATCAGGAGCGATGCAAGGCGGCGACTAGCCACAAAGGCACGACAAACGAACGTCGGCTTCCCAGAAGTTCGAAGGACTCTTCGCCGCGGCGTCGGCGACGGGCTCCTTACAGTCTGAAACCGATGGCCAGGCGGCGTCGGGGTACACCTGCTGGTCGACGATCAGCCTCGTCCGCAAGTCTGCCCCACGCTGGCCTCCGAACCAGTCGGTCGGAGAAGCCTCTTGTTTGGCTCGCAGGTTGCCCAGTCGCCGGCCCCTGTCGAAAATACCCCTCCCTACAGGAGGAGCACATGACCGCCACACGCACGCCGGGCATCACCGTCCTCGCCGACGGCCGACGATTCATCGACAAGCGCCATCTCGGGGTCCGGATCGGACTACGCGTCGGCGCCGTGACTCAGGAGCACGCCGAGGAGCGCCTCCTCACGGAAATCGCACGGGTCGAGTCGGACCTCGCCCGCAAGGCGCACGCGCGCCCGACCTTCGGCCATTGCGCCGGGCGCTATATCGAGCAGTCCCGCGCAAAGCGCAGCATCGGTATCATCAGATGGCACGTTGCGCTGCTCCAGCCGCACGTCGGCCATCTCGAACCGCAGCAGGTCCACGACCAGACACTCGAACCATTCATCAAGTCCCGGCTGGCTGCTGGCGCGGGTCCAACGACCATCAATCGCAGCCTCGAAGTCGTGCGCACCATCCTGAACCGTGCCGGCCGCTCCTATCGCGACCGGGATGGACGACCGTACCTCGAAGGAACGCCGCCACTGATCACGATGTTGTCGGAGAATCCGCGATTGCCCTATCCCATCACGTGGACGGAGCAAGATGCCCTCTTCCGCCGGCTACCCGCGCATCTCGGGCGCATGGCGCTCTTCGGCGTCAACACCGGACTGCGCGACAGCAACGTATGCGGCTTGGAGTGGCAGTGGGAGGTCCGCGTACCAGAGGTCGGCCGCAGCGTGTTCGTGATCCCGCCGGAAGCCTTCAAGACGAAGCGACCGCACGTTGTGGTCTTGAACGATGTCGCGTGGTCGATCATCGAATCACAGCGAGGGAAACACCCCGTCTGGATCTTCCCCTATCGCGGTAGGCGCATCGGCACCATGAACAACACCGGTTGGCAGCAGGCACGGCGCGACGCCGGACTGCCCTTGGTTCGCGTCCACGATCTTCGTCACTCCTTCGCGTGCCGTCTGCGTGCCGCCGGGGTTTCGGCCGAAGATCGTGAAGTTCTGCTCGGCCACGCCAACCATTCGATGGCGGGGCACTACGCGAGTGCCGATGTGGGCCGCCTGCTCGAACAGGCGAATCTGATTCTCAGCCGCGGCGGGACCCAGACCTTACTGCGCGTCGCCGACAGTTGCCGCGGACGCACGCAGACCGCGACCTGCGTTCCACGACAGGAAGCAGGAGGACCTGGTATTGCGCGCCAAGTCGATGATTCGCGACACGTCGCTCGGGACCGGTGGATAACTGCTTCCACAGCGGTCCCACAGCGCTTGGGAAGACCTGGTTTTCAAGGCCAAGTCGTTGAATATTGGCGCGCCCGGCAGGATTTGAACCCACGACCCCCTGGTTCGTAGCCAGGTACTCTAATCCAACTGAGCTACGGGCGCTAAACTCTAAGTATACCAGATCAACCTTCTTTCCTGCCAACGTCCCGAGAGGACGCGGCTCGCGGCCGCGGTCTGCGCATCCGACGCACGACACGGCCGCGTCGAAGCGCCATCGCCTGTCCGATCCAGGCGAGACCGAGCCAGGCGCCGACGACCGCCAGCGGCCACGCGACCGCGCGCGGCCAGACGACGGCGATGACCGCAAGCGCGGCGACGAACACTCCGACTCGTGCAAGGAGGCCGGCTTCCGCGGGGCCCAACACCCGACGATTGGTCAGCGCCGCGCCGAGCGTGCTGCCGACGCTCACCGCGCCAGCGGCTGCGCGCCCGGCGCTCCCGGACAACGCGTGCCTTGCCTCCGGTGCGCGCCCCCCTCGGCGCGCCGCACACGATTCCGTGGCGTCAGGACGATCTCGGTTGCACGCTCGAGATCCGCCTCGTACTGCCGCGCCATCTGCTCCGCGAATGCAGCGTTCTCGACAGCCACATCGAGCTCGTAATTGCCCATCCAGCTCGCGAGATTGAGATTGGTCGAGCCCACTCGCGCCCAGAGACCGTCAGCCACCGCAGTCTTTGCATGCAGCATCGTGCCGCGCCACTCGTACACGCGTACACCGGCCTCCAGCAACGGCCGGTAGCCTGCACGGGAGACTGCCGACAGGATCGGGATGTCGCTCGACCCGGGCACCAGCAGACGCACATCAACGCCATCGTGCGCAGCTGCGGCCAGTGCCTGTACGTAGACAGCGGTGCCGACGAAATAAGCATCGGTCAACCAGAGATGACGACGTGCAAGGCTGGCGATCACGAGATCCAGCCGATAGGTGCCGGCCGCGTTGGGCGCTCCCGCGACCACGCGCACGCGGACATCACCCGCGGGCTCGGCGCGAGGAACCAGGAATTCGCGCGGCAGTTGCGGACCATCGCACGCACTCCAGACGT
>CAWBGE010000014.1:0-15405 GCA_963788185.1 uncultured beta proteobacterium | reverse complement strand
TGGCGTCAACGGTTGTGTCAATTTAAGACCCCGGTGTTCTTGACCGATGATGCGAGTTTTGGCAAGATGCATCATTTTTAATAAACAGCATCTTTCGTGAGAACGACCATAAACGTCGAAGATGATGCGTACGCGGTGGCGGAGGCGTATGCACGGGCCCGCGCGCTCAAGCTTGGGCAGGCCGTCTCCGAGCTTATCCGCCTCGGCAGCGCCAACAGGCTGAAGTTCAAGCAGGTGGACGGCGTATGGGTTTTTGACCTGCCCGTGGAAACGCCTCGGCTCTCGGCGCAACAGGTACAAGCGATGCTGGACGAGTCGGCGTGAGCCATTTGCTCGACGCCAATGCGCTGATCGCCCTGTGCTGGCCAACGCACGAGCATCATGAGCAAATGCTCGCCTGGTTCAGGCAATACGCCAAGAAGGGGTGGGCCACGACCGCGCTGACCCAGGCGGCTTTCGTACGCATCGTTTCTCAGCAGGTCTTCTCGGGCCGCTCCATCGGCATAGGCGAAGTGGCCGAACTCCTGTTGCGCAATACGGCGCACCCGGCGCATCGCTTCGTGCCACTCGATTTTGGGTTTGACCAGGTGCTTGTTGCCTGCACTGGGGGCATCCTCGGGCACCGACAGGTCACCGACGCCTGGTTGCTGGCAGCGGCGATGCGTAACGGAATGAAACTCCTGACCTTCGATACGGGGATCGGTCAGCTGCTGGCGAGCGCAAATGAACGATTGAGCCACATGGCTTTGCTCGAGCCCGGGGTCAGGTCTTGAAAAGCGACAATCCTGTTGATTGTGGACGTTGTCCCGAGAAGGGTGAGAGAAATGGCGTCATCAGATGAGTCACATCAAGCCCCCTTGCGGGTGATTGCGCAATTATATCCAACTTGATATATTGTCCGAGTGAAGCCAATCAGGTTCCTTGGGGATTCGCTCAAACGGCTGCGCGAGTTTCCCGACGACGCGCGGCATGACGCAGGTTTTCAGCTTGACAAGGTGCAGCGTGGGCACGATATCGATAACGCGAAAGCGCGCTTGGCCATGGTTAGCGAGGTCAAGAAATGAGCAAGAAGATTGAGAGCTTTTCCAGCGTCTGGGACGCGATTGCCGACACTCCCGAGCAGGCTGCGAACCTCCGGGCGCGAGCCGAACTGATGCGGAAGATTGCCGCCATCGTGAAGGCCAGCGGCTGGACACAGGCTGAGGCCGCCCGCCGGTGCGGTGTAACTCAGCCCCGCATGAATGACCTCCTGCGTGGCCGCGTATCTCGTTTTTCGCTCGATGCGCTGGTCAACATCGCAACCGCTATCGGGCGTCGAGTCCACCTGCAACTCAAGGTGGCGTAGCGCGATGAGGACACTTCTTGAAATGCCGCATTTCGATGGGTCGTCAATGAGGTTCTGAAAGAACGTGAGGGAAATGGTGTCATCAAAATTTCTACTTCGAGACCTGAACCCATTGGTGTTGGCGTTGGCGATGATGTTGCCAATCGCGGCGATCGCGCAAACCACTCCCGCCGGGAAGGATGCGCTGTTCGGCGATGCCGCCGCCGAAAACAAGGACGCTCGCCTGTCCGGCTTCTACGAGTTCACGCCGGCTTACACCTACGGCGATCCGACGCACTGGTCGCGCGCGGTCAATCGACTGGCGGTCGACGCGCGGGGCGACCTCGGCGGCGGCGTCAAGTGGAAGCTCGGCGGCCGCGTCGACGTCGACCCGATCTACATGGGATCGAACTTCTATCTCGACGACGTGAACAAGAACCAGCGTGCGACCGCGATCTGGCGCGAGAACTATCTCGATTTCGATGCCGGCGGCTGGGATTTCCGCGTCGGCGCACAGAACATCGTCTGGGGCGACGTGGTCGGCCTGTTCTTCGCCGACGTGGTCTCGGCCCGCGACATGCGCGATTTCCTGCTGCCGGGCTTCGACGTCATTCGCATACCGCAGTGGGCGGCGCGGGCCGAGTACTCGAAGGGCGATTCGCACGTGGAGCTAGTGTGGATTCCGGTGCAGTCGTTCGACAACATCGGCAAACCGGGGTCCGACTTCTACCCGGCGCCCTTGCCTTCCCCGACGCCCACCAGCGTCGCCGCGATATTCCAGGACCCGGACAAGCCGTCGCAATCGCTGGACAACTCGGCCTACGGCGTCCGCGCGAACACGCTGGTGGACGGCTGGGACATCGCGGGCTTCTATTACCGCAGCTTCGCGACGTCACCGACGTTCTATCGCGAACTCACGGGGATGCCGTCGCAGCCGTTCGTGTTCCAGCCGCGCTACGACCGGATCTGGCAGGCGGGGGCGACATTCAACAAGGATTTCGGCAGCATGGTGCTGCACGGCGAGGCGGTCTACGCGGACGGGCAGAAGTTCGCGACCCTGGATCCGGCGATTGCCGACGGCGTGGTGGCACGGCCGACCGTCGACTGGATCGCCAGCCTGGACATCCCGTTCTCCGACGTCGACGGCCGCGTCAACTTGCAGGTCTATCAGCGCGCCTACCTCGATGGCGGGGACGAAGCAGTGGCGCTCAAATCCGGCGACTTCGGCGTCAGCATGTTCGTCTCGGCGAAGTTCGCCGGAACCTGGGAGCCACAGTTGCTGTGGATCCAGTCTGTTGGGGGCGGCGGGAGCCTGGTGCGGCCCCGGCTCAACTGGCTGCCTATGAAGAACACCACGGTGGGTGTCGGTGTGGACATCTTCACCGGCGCGGGCGACGGGTACTTCGGGCGCTACAACAATCGCGATCGGGTTTACGGCGAGGTGAGGTACACGTTTTAGGGGATTGGGGTCAGGTCTTGACATGTGAGAGGACTGGGGTCAGGTCTTGACATGCAACAAATTGCCGAACTCCGTCACCGTTCCCCCTTCACTACCCGGCTCACCGTCGAGTAGTGGATGCCGACCGCGCGTCCGATATCGGCCAGCGAGTAGCCGAACTCCCGATAGGCGCGCCTGATCGCTTCGTCGCGGGACTTCTTGTCGGTTGGCAATGACTCCGGCAGCAGTTCCTCCAGAGCCGGGCGCGGCGTCAGGCGTTGGACGCGGGGAATCTCGCGCGACCCGCCATTGTCGTCGTGCATCGGTCGCATCGATTCGACAAACGCGGCGCTGCCCAGCACCACCTGGCCCCGGAGGCTCGCCCACGGTGAAGGTGCGTGCACTCCCGCGGCAACGAAGTCCGCGTACTGCCGCTGGGCTCCGGCCCGATCCGGGCCAAACTGGCTGAGGATCCACTCGACGCTCAGCCAACTCGGTTTGGTGACGAACCCCATGGTCGCGGGATAGCTGCTCCACGGGTAGCCTGCGGGGTCTTCGGTGATGCGCGCGCGAACGGGGTTGAGTACGACGTAACGAGACAGTTCGAGGAGATGGGTATCACGTTCAACCAGGATCGCCTTGAACCGGCCCTGGAACAGATGCCCGACACGATGATGGAGGCGATTGAAGCGCTGGGTGTAGACGCCGTTCAACTGTCGCATCCCGACCGAGAGATCCGCGTCCGGCGTCTCGATCAGAAGGTGGTAGTGGTTGTCCATCAGGCAGTAGCCATGGCACAGCCAATGACGCTGGGCGATGACATCCTGCAGGGTGCGGAGCAGCGTCTGCCGATCGGCGTCATCGACGAATATCGCGGACTGCGCGTTGCCGCGGGCGGTGACGTGGTGGACGGCGCCGGGGAAGTCCAGGCGGAGAGGGCGGGCCATGGCGAAGATTGAAATCAGAAAACCGTCATGTCAAGACCTGACCCCAAAATCCGGATACGAGGTTCAAGGTGTCGAATAATTTTACAGTTCGGTGCCGGGGCCCGTGATCGGACCCGACAAAAACGGAAAGAAATCCTGTAAGTAAATGAAACACCAGAGGTTTTTTTTGGCTCTCTCTAGCTGGTACATCGTTTGCTTATAAGTCGCTAGGGGCTGTTGCAGGCTCCCCATAAAATTCGGAGATCCAGCATGAAAAAGACACTTTCCACCGCACTTGCAGCGCTCGGCTTGGCCTTTGCTGCGCCATCGTCGGCAATCGTCGTCGGGGGCATCGACTTTGGTAACCTCGGCAACACGATGCATATTGAGACCGCGACGCTTGCGGAGACATTGGTCAGGGGCGTCGGCGATACATTGGAAGGGTATGGCTACATCACGACCGTCAATGGGGACAGTACCTACTGCGCGGTTGCGAATTGCAGCCTCTACTATTACTTTTCCGGGTATACGGTAAGTGCATTCAATGGTACTCAGGTGCAGTTTACGGGTGGCACAGTCGATATCTATTACGACCCGGCCGCGAACATCAATCTACTCAACCAAGACTCCGTGGCGAATGTTGCGGCAATTACGGCAATGACGCCGTGGGCCAGGCTGACGGGGCATACATTTTTCGACCCGCTTTTCGCGTTGCCGGCTCTGCAAACCCTGAACGGAGAAGGCTCGTTGACGGGCGCGACGCTTTCGCAGACTGGTCGCGGGCAGCTCGATGTCGACACGGGCGGTTTTGGTGACGCTGCGGTTGCCGCGTATCTCGACGGCAATTCCATTGCGGACAATCTCGCCGGATTCGCCGATGTCGTGCTGACCTCGTCGAGCAACAACTTTGTTCTGAATCCCTTTGACGTCGCCAACGGCCTTGCCAGGGGTTGTGATACCGGTCAAGCAGCGACGGGCGCTTGGTGCCTGCAGGGTACCCTGAACACTCGCGGTGCGACCGTGATTCCCGAGCCCGGCACCCTTGCTCTTCTCGCTCTGGGCGTGCTCGGATTTGGATTTGGCGCTCGCGGTCGTCGCAACAGCTAGGCATCACGTAGCGTTCCGGGGCTAGCGCCCCGGGCGTGTCTGCTCTCCGAAAAGAGGGACCCGCGGCTTTCCGCCGCGGGTCTTTTTTTCGCTCGTGGTAATCTCTCGACGCAAACGGTTCTGTTCGGACGATTGCCCGGACTTCATTTCACCCGAGAACCATGAGATCCTGCGTCCGCTGCCTCTTGCCCGCTGCCGCTCCAGGGGCGGAACTCGATGCGTCGAGTGTTTGCCGCCCCTGCCGCGACCCCCGACCCGACGATCGTGCCGGCGCGGAGGAACTTCGGCAACTGCGTGAAAGAGACTTGGAGCGAGCGCTGCGCGAGTCGCGCGGCGCAGCCGAATACGATTGCGTGGTCCCGCTCTCTGGGGGCAAGGACAGCGTCTACCTGATTCACAAGCTGAAGAACGAGTACGGACTGCGGGTGCTTGCGCACACGACGGACATCGACATCGGCGAAGTGGCCTGGGCAAACATCCGGCGTGCCGTCGACAAACTCGACGTCGAGCATCTGGTGTATCGGCCGTCGATGGACTTCTACCGTCGGCTGTTTCGTTGGCTGCTGATGAACCAGGAGGCGCGCGGGGCGGTACATACGATTTCGTACGTCTATGCGCCGCTGTTCGAAGGCAACGCGCTGCGCGTCGCGACCGAGCGCAACATACCGCTGGTGCTGGCCGGATATTCTCCCGGACAGCCGATCCCCGAGCGCATGGAGTACGAATTTCCGCGCCTCGCGATCTCGAAAGTGGACTGGACGCCGGCCGAGCTACGGACGAGTGGTCTGTTCGATGACGCCGACCTGATGCGGTTCTGGAATCCTGGCTGTTTTCCGCCAGGCACCCGGTTTCCCCGCTATCTCGCGCCTTTTCATGCCTGGCGATACAACCAGGACCAGATCATGAAAGACGTCGTGAAGCTGGGACTTATTTCGACTGCCAAGCACGCCAGTCCGGTGTTCAGCAACTATCCGATCAACTGGCTGCTGATGTATTCGGACCTGCGGAATTTCGGATACAACCCTTATGCACCCGAATTCTCGACCCTCATCCGCGAGGGCAAGGCCAATCGTCTCTATTGGAAAGCAATGGGCACGATCGTCGACCTGGTTACCCGGAAGAAGGTCTACCTCGGACGGCATGTGGCAAGGCACATGGCATGGCTGGGGTTGCGGGACGAAGATCTGAAAATCACCCGTCCGGCGGGTGCCGAGTGGCCAGCCTACGTCTATGAAGATTGGAAGGACGCCGCACCGGGTGCGACAGCTCGTGCAGTCGGTTGACGAATGGAGGGATGCGTGGAACACGATGAGCCATTGCTTGCGGAATTGATCGACGCGCTGCGCGAGAGCCTGGGACACGACAACGTCGTCGTCGAGAAAGACAGGGTCGAGGCACTGACGCGCACCTGCATTCCCTATCGCCAACTGCCCTCGATCGTGGTGTATCCCACCAACACAGAGCAGGTGCGCGCTACGGTGCTTGTCGCCGGGCGACATGATGTCCCCATCTGGCCGGTAAGCACGGGCAAGAACTGGGGCTACGGCGAGAGTACGGCCTGCTATCCGCGTGGGATCACCATGATCCTGGACCGGATGACGCGCATCTGGCACGTCGACGAAGCCTTGGGTTATGCGGTGCTGGACCCCGGTGTGAGCTACAAGCAGCTCAACGACCATTTGCAGCAGACGGGATCGCGCTTGTGGACCGATGCCGCCGGCGGGCCGCAGTATGCGAGCGTAATCGGCAATGCGCTGGACAAAGGCCGCGGACTCACGCCGTACGCCGACCACTTCGGCCAGATCTGCGGCATGGACGTGGTGTTGCCCGATGGTCGGTTGCTTGAAACCGGGGGGGGGCCCACAGGCAACAACACGGTCCGGTATACCTACAAATGGGGTGTCGGTCCCTACCAGGACGGGCTGTTCGCGCAATCCAACCTGGGAATCGTGGTGAAGGCCGGCGTATGGCTGATGCCCGCCCCCGAGGCATTCGACTTCGCCGCGTTCGAGTACAACGCGTCCGCCGATAGGCTGCCCGCGTTCATCGATGATTTGCGGGAGCTGATCTTCGCCCGGGCGCTGCGATCGCATCCGCACCTCGCCAACGATTTCGCGATGATGTGCATCCTCTCCCAGTACCCGCACGACATGCTCGCCGGGCGCCGGCATCTCTCCGAGGCGGCCGCTGCCGCCTGGCGAAAGCAGCACGGGGTCGCGCCGTGGACTTTCGGCTGTGGCCTGTATGGCAGCAAGGAAGAGGTTCGTTACCAGAAACGCAAAATCAAGCAAGTGCTCGGCAAGTATGGATTGATCCGTTTTGTCGGGGCCGCCATCCGCGATGACATGATGGGGCGATTCATCCGGTTCGCTGCTCCGATCGGCAACCGGCTGCTTGGCAAATCCGAAGGTTTCATGGAGTCGATGATCCCGGCGATCAACCTTTTTCGCGGCATGCCGACCGACTATTTCGTGCGTCAATCGTACTTCAAGGCACACGCCGAGAAGCCCACCGCGGATGTCGACCCGGCGCGTGACAAGTGCGGATTTGTGTGGATTGGCCCGGTCGTGCCGTTCACGTCCGAGCATGTGATGAAGGCAATGGCAATCACGCGGCCGATATTCGAGCGCCACGAGTTCGATTTCTTTGTCGAAGTGATCATCGAAAGCGCCCGGTCGGTGATCGTGCTGGTCGGCGTGTTCTACGACATCAACGACGACGGCGATCTGCGCCGCGCGCGGGCCTGGTACGAGGACGCGCGCGCGACCTACCTGGAGCACGGATATCCGCCCTATCGGGTTTCCACCATGAGCATGCCCCACGCCATGGACACCAACCCGGCGTCGCGCGATTTCATGCAGGCGATAAAGCTCGCCGTGGATCCCTCTAATCTGATCGCGCCGGGGCGCTACGGAATGCCTGTTCGCGATGACGTCTGAAGCCTCATGAACTGCCGGCTGCCGCCGACAAAAAGCGCCTGCCCTCGACGGCAATGAAGGAAGTTTTTCTCACCGGCGCCAGCGGCACGATAGGTAGTGCATTGGTTCCCCTGTTGCTTGGCGAGCAACGGACTGGGGTGACGATCCTGCTGCGAGCTGCCAGCGACCAGGACCTCCAACGGAGGGTGTCGCTGCTGGCGGGGTTCTGGGCGATGGGCGATGACGACCCGCGGTGGCGGCGGTTCCGCGCGATTCGCGGCGATGTCTGCGCGCCGTGCTTCGGTTTGACCAGTTCCGACTACACGGACCTCGAGCGAAGGACCACCCATATCATTCACTGCGCCGCGAGCGTCAAGCTCAACCTGACGATGGAGCAGGCACGGGACAGTGCAGTGGTACCCACACGCGGGATACTCGACCTTGCTGCGCGGTGCCGCAGTCACGGGCAGCTCGAGAAGGTGGATCTCGTGAGCACGGTTGGGGTCTGGGGGCGAACGCCCGGGATCATGCCGGAGCGCGCTCTTCCGGAAGTTCATCAGTTTCACAATACCTATGAAGCTGCGAAATCCGAGGCAGAATCGCTCGTCTGGAACGACACGCGAGGTCTGCCGACGACCATCCATCGGCCCAGCATGGTCATCGGGGACAGCGGCACCGGAAAGGTGATTCACTTTCAGGTGTTCTACCATTTGTGCGAGTTTCTCTCCGGTCGGCGGACGCTTGGGATTGTCCCGGGCATGGGAGACACCTGCCTCGACGTGATCCCGGTCGACTTTGTCGCGCGCGCCATCCACTGGGCGAACATGCGTCCGGAAATGGCAGGGAAGGTGTTGCACCTTTGCTCGGGTCCGGTGAAGGCAATTCCACTGACTGAGTTGCAGGCGGTCGTGCGCGAACGCTGGCAGAACGAGGGGATGCGGTTGCCGCGTTTGACGACCGTCAGCCCGAGGATCCTCGGACGAGTTCTTCCTATCCTCAGATTCGTCGCCCCCGAGCGGCAGCGTCGGGCGATCGGAGGCTTGCCGCAATTTCTCGCCTATCTCGGTGAAGCACAAGGGTTCGCCAACGACCGGTCGACTGAAATCCTGGGCACCGCGGGGCTCGAAGTGCCGGCGGTGCGCTCATACCTTGACCCCGTTTTCGACTTCTACCACGCGAAACAGGGACAATCAGCGCTCGCATGAGTGGCGACCTTCCAGTTCGAACCATTCCTGATCTCCTTGCACGGCGTGTGGAGCAGACGCCCGACGGACTGGCATTTGGCACCGTGGCGGGCGCGGAACTGCAGCGTGGGGTGACGTGGCGCGAGTTCGCAACGCAGGCACGTGCAATTGCGGCGTCGCTGCGCGAACTTGGGTTGCGGCCCGGAGATCGGCTCGGAATCATTGCTCCGACGTCCATAGCCTGGGAAATGGTGCATCACGGCGCGCTCGCGGCTGGCGCAGTCGTGGTGGGCATGGACCCGCACGACACCCCTGATCGGCTGCAGCGGATCGTTGAAATTGCACGGATTCGCGCGGTGGTGCTGGGGGACGCGACGATCGCCGGCAAACTCGGCGACAGATTCGCGCAAGGTCGAATTGTGATTACCCTCGAAGGCGATGCGACAGGTCGATTTGTCGGATGGAAAGATCTGCCCCCTGGCGGGAAAGCCGGGGATGAGGAAAGCCCGCGTCCGGAGTCGATCGCGACGATAATCTTCACCTCCGGGACCACCGGCGCGCCCAAAGGGATTGCTTATTCACACGAGCAGGTACTGCTTGCGACACAGGCAATTGCGCGTGAATTTGCGTTCATCGCCCGGGATTCCAGGCTGCTCTGTTGGCTCCCGCTCTCCAACTTGTTCCAGCGCATGGTGAATCTGGCCGGAATTGCGGCCGGCTGTTCGACTTTCATGCTGAGTGACCCGCGGCGCGTCCTCGACGCGGTTCGCGTCGTCGAACCGGACGTGTTCATTGGAGTGCCACGGTTCTTCGAGAAATTCCATGCGGGACTCTATGCGCAGGTCGACCGACAACCGCCATTGCGGCGCACCGTATTCGCCGCCGCGCGTGCCGTCGGACGGAAGTACGCGCAACGGGTCCGCGCCGGAGAGGCTCCGCCCGGATGGTTGAGGCTCGCGCATGCGCTTGCGGACCGATGGGTTTTACGGCAAGTTCGTCTTTCAATGGGACGCCGGTTGCGTTGTCTGGTCACGGGTTCGGCGCCGACTCCCGTCTGGTTGCTGGAAGAGTTGCACGCCTTCGGATTGCTGGTGCTTGAAGCGTACGGGTTGAGCGAGGATGTCGTCCCGATTGCGATCAACCATCCCGATTCCTACCGGTTCGGTTCGGTGGGGAAACCTCTCGGCGAGAATGAAGTGCGGATAGGTGAAGACGGGGAAGTCCTGGTCAGAGGCCCGGGGCTCTTTGCCGGATATTTGCAGGATGACCCCACTGAGGAATCGCAGCTTACCGCCGATGGTTACTTGCGCACCGGCGACTACGGCCACATTGACGAGGACGGTTTCTTGTTTCTGACCGGCCGAAAATCCGATGTCATCAAGACTTCGTCGGGACGGCGTATCGCGCCTGCGGGGATCGAGGCGGCGTTGAAATCGGTACCTGATGTCGAGCAAGTTGTCGTCATGGGAGCGGGTCGCAAATGTCTCGTAGCGATCATTGTCCCCGGTTGGGTCTTGGCAGGTAATGAGTCAGGCATGTCCATCTCGGACCGGAGGATGGCGCTCGTGGCCTCGCTTGCGGGAAAGACTGCGACTCTGGCTCCTCACGAGCAGCCGGCGGGCTTTCTTGTTCTCGCCAGGGGTCTCACTATCGAGGACGGCGAACTGACCCCCAATCTCAAACTGCGGCGGCGTGACATCGAGCGGAACCATGCGGTTGCGATCGGTGGTTTGTACGACGCGATAGAGAACACGCCGTCTGGCGAACTTCCGGCGACTGTGTTTCTGGATCGATAGGACGACATTCTCAGAATCAATGGCCAGAGGCACGAGTGCGGCAGATTCCGTGATTTGGTCACGGAGTCGGCTAGAATCCACGAAGTGTTGCCCTGCGGGATGCGGCCCCTGCGGTGGTCGAGATCCAATCCAATCTCCTGCTCGATACCGGGCTGATGATCGCACTGATTGCCCTTCGCAACCTCCGCCGGCAAACCCGGCGGAGCCTGCTTGCACTGACGACAATTACCGGAGGAGTGGTTGCCTACCTACTCGCGGGGGGCTTCATACAGTGGATATTCGAGGACATGCGGGAATCGACGATTCACTCGCAGCTCGGGCATCTTCAGATCACCCGTCCTCATTATCTGCAGGTTGGCGTTAGCGACCCTTACAAGTACTTGCTTCCGCGCAGTACGGACGTGGTCACGGACGGTGGCATACCCGGCATCCGGACCGTATCGCCAAGGCTCTCATTCAGTGGCCTGGCAAGCAAGGGCGAAGCGACGGTATCGTTCATAGGAGAGGGTATCGATCCGAGGTTGGAGGCGCCGATCACCCGGGCAATCAAGATCGTTGCAGGAACGGACCTCACTGCGGTCGCCGGTAATGCCGTGTTGCTGGGTGAGGGGCTGGCGGGAAGTCTCGGAGCCGAATCGGGGGACACGGTCGTATTGCTGGCAACTACGTCCAAAGGTGGAGTCAATGCGGTCGAGCTTCGCGTCGCCGGCATCTTCTCGACGATCACAAAGGCGTATGACGATACGGCGCTACGCGTGCCGATCGACGTCGCGCGCAAGCTGATGAGGGTCGATGGCGCGACCAGCTGGGTGGTCCTGCTCGACCGCACGAGCGACACTGAAGCGACGCGCGTGCGCCTCGAGAAGATCCTTCCTGCCGGGGAGTTTGAGGTCATACCATGGTCTGCACTCGCGGACTTCTACAACAAGACGGTAGACCTCTTTTCGCGCCAGGTCGGCGTGGTGCGGTGGCTGATCGGGTTGATCGTGATCCTGAGCATCTCGAATACGATGTCCATGGCGGTATTTGAGCGCACGGGCGAAATCGGGACCTCATTGGCGCTGGGGGTGCGTCGGCGCGGCATTCTTCGCGTCTTTCTTTGGGAGGGCGCAATGCTCGGCCTGATCGGTGGGGCCACGGGCCTTGTACTCGGAATCCTGCTTGCACAGAGCATCTCCGCCATCGGCATCCCGATGCCGCCGCCACCTGGGATGGCACATGGATATGTCGGTCGGATCGTAATCTTGGCGCCGCTCGCCATGGATGCGCTCGCGCTTGCGATCCTTACCACCTTGGTGGCGAGCATCTTGCCTGCGTGGAAGGCCTCCAGAATGAACATTGTCGATGCCTTGCGGCACCAGCGCTGACCTCTGATCATGTTGATGACACTTGCGTTTCGCAACGTCTTTCGTCACAAAGTCCGCACCGCGATGACGCTTGGGGCGATCGTATTCGGCGTCGCAGGGCTTGTCCTGTCGGCAGGGTTTGTACGAGATATCGTCGTGCAGCTTGGTGAGGCGATTGTCCATTCCCAGACTGGGCACATCCAGATCTACAAACGCGGCTACCTCGAGCGAGGAACGCATTCACCGGAACGCTATTTGATCGAGTCGCCGGAGGCGCTCGCGCAGAAAATTGGAGCGCGCCCAGATGTCAAAGCAGTGATGGGCCGCCTCTCGTTTGCTGGGCTGTTGAACAATGGCAAGCGGGACATTGCGATCATTGGAGAGGGAGTCGAACCCGACAAGGAGTCGAAGCTCGGGAGTTTTCTTACCATCACGATGGGACGCCAGCTTGCCGACCAAGATCGAGACGGCATGCTGCTCGGGCAAGGTGTGGCACAGACGCTTGGGCTCAAGCCAGGTGATCGCGCGACACTTGTGCTGAGCGTGGCCGAAGGAGCGCTGAACACGCTTGACTTCGACGTTATCGGTGTGTTCCAGAGCTTCTCGAAAGACTTTGATGCCCGGGCGGTGAGAATTCCCTTGGCTTCGGCGCGCGAACTTCTCGGAACGGCAGGCGCAAACACGTTGGTTGTCGAACTCAAACGCACTGAGGATGCCGACCGGATTGCGAGCGAACTTGGCGCAGACTTCGAGCAATCGGCGTTCGAGGCCCGGAGTTGGCGCAAACTGTCCGATTTCTACGACAAGGCAGCGCAGCTTTACGAGAGCCAGTTTGGCATCCTGCAGCTCATCATATTGTTGATGGTCGTGCTCTCGGTTGCCAATACAGTCAACATGAGCGTCTTCGAGCGCCTGGGTGAGTTTGGAACCATGCGTGCGCTAGGGATGCGCTCCTCACAAATCCGGCTTGTCATCGTCGTCGAAAGCGTTATCCTCGGAGTTGTAGGTGGATTGATTGGCCTCGTCGTGGGTGTTGTCGCGGCGCTCGCGATCTCCGCGATTGGCATTCCGATGCCGCCGCCCCCGAACGCGAATCTTGGTTACACCGCTCATATTCGCGTCGTTCCGGAAGCGCTCGCAATAGCTTTCGGCATAGGGCTCGTAGCGACCGTGTTGGCGTCGATCCTTCCCGCGCGCAAAGTTGCCGCCACCGCCGTTGTGGAGGCGTTGCGTAGCAACGTGTAGGGACTGTTGTCGTCGACGTGGGGCTGCATTGGCTGAACGGAAGCTCGAACTGGCATCACGACTGAAAGTAGACTATGGTTCCATCCCAGTTGCAAAGTGGACCAAACATGGCCCAACCCAGCCCAGCCCAGCCCCCTTCATGCTGGCGTGTGTTTCTTCAGCCAGTCCCTCAGCGCGGCGTCCACGCGAGTGTGCCAGCCCTCGCCAGTGGCGCGAAAGCTTTGAACGACATCGGGCGATAGCCGAATCGTGATGCGCTCTTTGGTCGGAGATCTCTGCGGGCCACGAACCCCAAGCTTGCGCCGCAGCGACTCGGACAAAATCTCTCGCGCCGGCCGGAATGCCTTGAGGTCGGCAATGGAGAGTTCCGCGACCTCGCCCTTGGCGTCAGTCAGATGTTTGCGTTTTGGCATATCGCTTTACCTCACGTACGTTGGCCTTGCGAAAACTGATCACACGAATGCCATCCGTCGCCTCGGCGAAACAAAGCACATGTATCCGCGCCGCAAGCATGCCGATCGCGATGTAACGCGTCTCGCCGTATTCGTGCCTCTGGTCGATCGCAATCAGCGCATTCTCGAAATCGAAGTCTCGAACGGAATCGAAAGCGAGGCCGCGGTAGCGGATGTTCCAGTCGTTCTTTGCCGGGTCGAAAGTGACGCGCAATGGCATATTGTACATACAATAAAGTGAATGTGCTTAGCGGTTGTATGTGGAAGTGGAGCATGCATACTTCCGGACACACATTGCCAATGCGGCCGATGGCCCGCGGCAGGCCGGGGAGCAACCGACATGACGCATCTGGAGGCGATCATTCACGCTTCGCCCTCCTGCGTCGCCCGGCAGGGTGGTAGGAATGTTGCATGTAAAGACCTGACCCCAACACGTAAAGACCTGACCCCAACACTCAGAGTTGGGGTGGTCGATTCCGACCATCCCCAGATGCTGGCAGTCAGGTCTTGGCGCCGGCGCCGAGCGTCGGCATGACCGTGGCGCTCGTCGCACTCCCGCTGGGGAGCGTACGAGTCATTTGCACCATCCCATACCCTGTCGCCACTTCGGCTGCGATGTGCTCGTACAGCGGCCGCACGAATGGCCCGAATCCGCCGACAATACCCGGCACCGACATCATCGACGGCACCCGCCGGCCTCGGTGTTCGACCGGCCCGCCGATGCGCTTGATGTTCACGCCGAGGAGCGACAGGTGCCGGGCGAGCCGCGGCTCGGTCAGCACGAACAGCGTCTCGATGTCGAAGCGCTGGGCTTGCGCGAGCATCCCCAAGTACAGACCGACTGGCACGTAGGGGAAGCGGGGGCGCTCGGGAGAACCGAAGTCCTCCTGCGCGATCGTCCCGGCGGTGTCCCGGTCGCTCGTGCGTCGGCGGTAAGCGGAAACGACGGCGAGACGCGAGACCTCGGCAATCTTGGTCCGGTCGATTTTGGCCGGGTCGACGAGGGCGTGGTCAATCGTGGCCGCGCAGGTCTTCTCGAACGGAAACAGCGTCGCCGGATCCTGGGGGTTGGGCAGGATGAGGCGAATGCAACCGATGAAGCGGCCAGATTCGTTGGCGCGCAGCAGGCAGTAGACCGAGCGGGCGTCGTAGGCATCGGTCTCGCGCCCGTCCGGGCGCAGCGGCTCGTATTGCAACTCCTTGCAGTAGACATCGTGGCGGATGCGGAAGCACTCGTCTCGCAGCGCGTCCGTCGTCGCTGGCACCGCCGAGAAGTACTTGCTGAAGCCGACGCGCAGGTCGAGGAATTGCGGCAGGTACATGGCGGTATTGTCGCTTGCGCTGCGGCGTGTTCAGACGTCGATTACACGACCGGAGCCGGGCGTATTCGGCAATTCGCGCAACCGCAGGCGGTGCGGCATCGTGTCACTCCCTTGTGCACCGCCGCTTGGTTGCGGGCGGGCGGTTGCTGGCTACTCTCCGCCACCGTGGCGCGACGTTCGCGCTCACGGAAAGCGAGGCTTAATGATCGCACTTTTTGCCAACCTGCTGTTGGCTGTAGCAAAGGCATGGGGGTCACACCCCCGTCTCCCGCGTAGACTAATGCTCCATCCCCGCTGCAATTGGACCAAATATGGCACAGCCCAGCACCATGCGCGCGAACGAGAAC
>CAWBGE010000013.1:0-235171 GCA_963788185.1 uncultured beta proteobacterium | reverse complement strand
CTACGCCCTGAACGAGGGTGAACGTGCCGGCGTATTGCGGGCACCTCATTGTCGCCGGCGATCTGTCCGCCTACGGCTTGGTCAACGCCGTCACGCACTACTCGCAGGACGTCGAGGATTACGACCGGGCGACAGAGTTCGAAGCGCTGGGCGGCAAGTTGATCGAACTGTCGTCGCGGGAGTGGCAAGAGCTCGCAGAGGCGGCCTGATCGCTTCGACCGGGGGGTGGGCGCCATGCTCGTGCCTCCGAGTTGGACCGCGCAGGCCTCGATCTGCGGGTGTCCGACCCGTTTGGTGTCCTCGACCAGCGCGATGATTCGATCGCAGCGGCGTCGCCCGAGAAGAATGATTGGATGAGTTGTGCCCCTACAAGCCCCCAGCGATGGGGGCTTGCTTTATCCGCCGCGCGGATCGCACGGTCCTTGGGCCTGATCGATGGTCAGGGCAGGAACGGTGGCGATGCTCCGGCTACGTCCACCCGGGAACGGGGACCCCGCATCACGCGGCGCTGACCGCCCGGGCGCGGACTGGCCGGGATGCAGCGCAGCGCGCCAGGATGCGCTTCCAGCCGTTGCGGGCGGCCACGGCTTCACCCAGGATGTCGAGGTACTCGCCGGCATCGACGCGGTCGTCCGCCAGCGTTGTTCCCGGCTCGAGGTCCGCCAGCAGCTGCCGCCGTGCGTGGGGGCTGGCGCCGCACTCGCAGATCCGGCTGTAGGCTTCGCAGGCATACGCGAACGTTTCACGCCGCCGATAGTCGATCTCCAGCAGCCACTCACGCCCGCGGATTTCGCGCAGTCCGATCATTCGCCGCTTGCAGTTGTGAAAGATGTGCGCTGCCTCGTGCACCACGAAGTCGGCAAAGCAGCTCGGCGCTCGGAAGTACTCGGCAGACACGTAGCAGGTCGACTCCTCGGCGAGGCCGACGATTTGCCGCGCGTCCGGCCCGAGCAGTTCCGCATCGCAACTTTCCAGGTAGAGGTTGGCCAGGTCCCAAGCCGTACTGAGCCAGCGCGTCCCGGAGAGCACCGTAGTGATCGTGTCCGGCGTCACAAAGACCACGGAGCGCCCGAGCACGTCGAGGACCGTCTCCTGTTCGTCGCGCGGGAACAGCCCGCGGACCATCGGCGCCACCTTCGCGCGGGTGACCGCGACCACGTCGATGCCGGCGAGGGCTTCGGGCATCGTCGCGTGCCGGGTTCGTTGGCGGACCGTCGCGATCAGCGCCTCAAGCAGCGCGGCATGGCCGCATTTCGCGCGGGCCAGGAAGTCCTCCCCCGGCCAGGCGCGGAAGAAATCGTCGTGCTGGCCGTGGCGAAGGTAGCGTTCGATGTCTTTTCTTGGGGACGTCGGCATGCGGAGGGTGGTCCACGGCGGGGGTAGCGATGCCCTTCGAAGGTGGCCATCACTGCTGGAGAACCCATAGGGCCGCGACAGCGTTGGTGGCATTGTCGGCGTTGGAGACCGCCATGGAAAGCCGAGCGACTCCGTCGAGCTGGGCTAATGCCGCGTTGCGCCGCCGACCAGGACGTGGACCACGGTCGCCAGTAGCGCCGTCGGCACCGGCGCGTCGTACGGCGCGACGGTTGGTGGGGCCAAGTTGGAACCGACGACGGTCTGGCGGTGTCCGGCCCCTCCCGACCATCGAATTCAATCCCCTGTCGGGGCGATCCGGAACTCCTGCACGTACTCGGCGTTTTCGAGTGTCATGGCCAGCCGCCCGGCAGCAGATCGATCAGCAGATGCGATCGTCATGCTGTAGCGTCGAATCCGCCCCTCGCCGTCCAGCCGGTAACTGAAGTTGGCAATGGTGAAGCCGCCACGTTTGACCACATCCCGGATCTGGCTCTCGTCCAGCCCCCCTTCGCGTGAGCAGCGTACCTCGAATTGGTAGTAGGCCTGGGTTGGCATACGCGCCTCGATCCAGCGAAACACCGACAAAACGCCCAACGTGAGGATTACAGACAACGCCATGGGAAAGTAGAAGCCAATCCCGGCCAAGATGCCAATCGCGGCGGTAATCCAGATCGATGCCGCAGTCGTTAGACCGCGTACCGAGAAGCCTTCATGCATGATCACGCCAGCGCCGAGAAAGCCGATACCCGTCATGATTCCCTGTGACATGCGCGTTGGATCGAGGCGGTACTCACTCGGCCGCGCGAACCCAGTGTGCCTCGTAGACGGTGACCAACATCAGGACGCTGGACGCCATGCAAACAAGTGCATGGGTGCGAAAGCCGGCAGGTCGGCCACGATAGGAACGCTCATAGCCGATGAGTGATCCGGCCGCCAACGCGGCGATCATGCGAACTGCCATTTCATAGAAATCCGAGTCCACGAAGATCTCCGTTATAGACCGATGCTATTTGTACTGCTGAGAGCCCTTGCATATCTCGGACCACAAGGGTAGCACTGGTATTACAATGACTGCCGGGAAAATCTGCGTTGCGGCATTGGAGCGTCAGAGTCTCGCCCGGTTCGCGTTTTCCCTCCTTGAGTCGCGTCAACCTTTCAATGCCCCCCGGTCCATTGCTGTGAGTCGTCAGTTGGCGCCAAGGAGTCCCTCGCTGTGTCCAAACCTGAGATTGAGACCACTGGAACTACGGTCGTGTACAAGAACCGCTGGATGACCGTGCGCGAAGATGCGATTCTCCGGAGTAATGGAACGGCGGGGATTTACGGTGTCGTCGAAAAGGCAGACTTTGCGGTAATCGCAGCCGTTCGAGACCATTCCATCTACCTTGTCGAGCAGTACCGCTACCCTGTGAGAGGGCGATTCTGGGAACTACCGCAGGGCTCGTGGGAAGATCGAGCAATCGATCCTCTTGAACTCGCGAAAGCTGAGCTTCGGGAGGAAACCGGGCTCGTAGCGGGTTCGATGCTCCATGCCGGACGGCTGTTCCTGGCCTACGGTCACTCCAGTCAGGCGTATGACTTGTACCTCGCCACAGACCTGTGCGAGGGTGAAGCGCAGCTCGATGTCGAGGAAGAAGGTCTCGTGGGCAGAGCGTTTCCAGTGCAGGTCGTTCAGACCATGATTGAAGACGGAACAATCAAAGACGCAACAACGGTCGCTGCTTTTGGGCTCCTTCGACTGAAGGGCTTGCTGTGATGTCAAGGTGGCAGACGCTTCGTGCAAGCGGGCTGCCTTACGCGAGCGGCTCAGCCATACGTTGAAATTCCGGCTCGGTGCAATCGCGCCGCCGTGAGGCCACTATCGGCGGCTTTCTTATAGGGCTGCAGTTCGCCGGATGCCGGCCAGATGTTCGTGGGTCCCAGTTCAATTGGGTCCGGATCGCCAAGCAAAACCGCTGCAGTCCCGCGATGGAACTGTGCGCGCGTTCGCGCACCCGCCGCTTGACATGCGTGAACACGAGCATACAATGATCGCAAACACGCAAATCGAAGGTCCGGGATGGCTGCTGCCTTGCCTGTTGAGCGAAAGGATCGGGAAGACCTGCGGTCGGCTCCGCGCCGCCAGGCGCACCTGCTGGAGTTGGTCCGCTCGCGCCTGTTTGTCGACGCTCGGTTACTGAAAGACGAATTGGGCGTTTCCATAGCAACGATCCGTCGCGACCTCACTGAACTCGAAGACCGCAAGTTGTTGCGGCGCACTCACGGCGGTGCCGTCAACGTCACGCAAGTGACTCATGACAACGACACCACCGTCCGAGAGACGACCAATCTTGAAGAAAAACTGCGGATCGCTGCCGCTGCTGCTGCCATGGTGGCCGATGGCGATGCGGTATTGATCGACAGCGGCACCACGTCGTTGCAGGTAGCCAAGCTCTTGGCGGGCAATCCGTCCTTGACTTTCGTGACCAATGGCCAGGACGTGCTGGCGACCCTGATAGCCGGCGGTGCGCGCGCGATCCATGTCGTCGGCGGCGAGTACGTTCTCAATCAATCGTTCGTTCAGCGGCACAATGGCCGCCACGATGGTCCGTTCCTTCAATGTGGACAAAGCGATTCTCAGCGTGGCCGCAGTCGACGTCAGGCGCCTGCTGATCTGCACGTCGCACCCGCAGGTTGCCTGCGCCCAGCAAGCCATGATCGAAATCGCGCAGATGGTCATCGTGGTTGCGGACCACGCCAAACTCGACCGCACCGCCCTTGCGGTCATCGCCACCCTGGAGCGCATCGACTACATCGTCACCGGCGCCGCAGCACGCACGGCCGTGGCTGCAATTCCGGAGAAGCTGAAGAAGAAATTCGTGCTCGCGTGAGGCGGAGCATCAGGAGAATCTCGTGTCAGGGATAGCGGTACGGAACCTTGTAAAAAAATGGGGCAGTATCTGCGCTGTCGACAACGTGAGCTTCGACACCGGCTCCTGCGAGTTTGTCGCGTTGCTGGGTCCTTCCGGGTGCGGGAAGTCAACGACGCTACGGCTGATTGCCGGGCTCGAACTGGCGACCGCGGGGACCGTCAGCATCGCCGGGCGCGATGTGACGTCGCTGCCTTCCTCGCAGCGCAACCTGTCGATGGTCTTCCAGTCGTATGCGCTGTTTCCGCACATGACGGTTGCCGAGAACATCGTGTTTGGCCTGTCGGTACGCGGTGTCCCGAAGGCGGAGTGCCAGCAGCGGTTGGCCCGGATTGTCGATCTGCTCGGCTTGTCGGCGCTGCTTGACCGTCGGCCCAGCCAGATGTCGGGCGGGCAGCAGCAACGTGTCGCGCTGGGGCGCGCATTGATTGCCGAAACGCCGGTCTGCCTTCTCGACGAACCGCTCTCCAATCTGGACGCCAAGTTGCGCGCAGAGATGCGCAACGAAATTCGCTCGCTGCAGCGTCGCCTCCGCATCGCCATGGTGTTCGTGACGCATGACCAGACGGAAGCCATGAGCATGGCCGACCGCATCATCCTGATGCGCGAAGGCCGCGTGGAGCAAAGCGGTACGCCGACGGAGCTTTATGAAGAACCGGTATCGACGTTCGCCGCACGCTTCATCGGCACGCCCCCAATGAACATTCTGGACATCTCGCCATCCAGCAGCAGGCTGGGTGGTCGACGGTTCCGCACAGATCGTGGGCAACCGCCTTCCTCAGGGCGACTACCAGGTGGGAGTGCGGCCCGAACATATCCGTCTTTTCTGAAAGCGGCTACGTTGTGTACGGCGCTTTGATCAGGCGGCGATTTTCTGACGGTCTTTCTTCGGCACTTCGACTCCGTTTCTGAACTGAACTCCGGTGATGACCTTCGCGATCATCTCGGCGCCACGCAGTTTCTGCCACCGCTGCTCTGCGCTTTGCGCGAGTTTGAACACCGTCGACAGAATGCTCGCGCGCGATCCGCAACCACGAGACTTGACCGTGCGCAGACGGACGGTGGCGAAGGTCGATTCGATCGGGTTGGTGGTACGCAAGTGAATCCAGTGCACCGCCGGAAAGTCGTAGAAGGCGAGCAGCGCGTCCTGGTCTTTGGCCAGGCACTCGGCGGCCTTCGGATACTTCGGCTCGTAGGTCTGCACGAACGTGGCGAAGGCGCGATGCGCGTCGTCGCGCGTTTCGGCCATCCAGATCTGGTGCAGATCGGACTTCGCCTTGGGTTGCAGATGCTTGGGCAGCTTGTTGAGCACGTTGGCCGTCTTGTGCACCCAGCAGCGCTGCTCACGGGTCGTGCCAAACACCTGCGGCAGCGCCTTCCAGAAGCCAAGCGCACCGTCGCCGATAGCGAGCTGGGGATCGTGCTTCAGACCGCGTCGCTTCAGGTCCAGCAACACCTCCTTCCACGACTGCTCGGATTCGCGAAACCCATCGGTGAGCGCCACCAGTTCCTTCTTGCCGTCCGCCGTGGCGCCCATCACCACCAGGATGCACTGGTTGGCCGCTTCCATCCGCACCCCGAAGTGAATGCCGTCGACCCACAGGTACACGTACCGCTTGTGGGCCAGGCTGCGCTTCTCCCACTGCGCGTGTTCTTCCTGCCAGACCGCCTTCAGGCGGCTGATCGTACCCGCCGACAGCCCCGGCGCATCGCGACCCAGCAACGCGGCCAGCGCTTCCCCGAAACCGCCGGTCGAGATCCCCTTCAGGTACAGCCACGGCAACAACTCTTCGATCGTCTTCGTCCGCCGCAGATACGGCGGCAGGATCGACGAGACGAAGCGCAGCTGCCCGGCCCGATCCCGCACCCGCGGTGCCTTCACCGTCACCGCACCGATGCCGGTCTGGACCGTGCGTTCGGGCAGGTGGCCGTTGCGTACCAGACGCGTCCGACCGGCCGCATCGCGCTTGTCGGCATGCACCGCCAGGAACTCGGCCACCTCCGCTTCGATCGCCTGCGCCAGCAACGTCCGGGCTCCCTCTCGCAGCACTTCGGTCAGCGCGTCCCGAACCTCGTTCGGCACCGCTGGATTCTTCAACGCGAAAACGTTATCGTGACTCACGGCGTATTCACTCCTTTGCAAAAAGGTTGATAGTCTTGGTCGACCATCAAGAATACGCCGCCCTCTCACTTCACGTCATACACAACTTCCGAGCATAGCCCAGCATTGGTTGAAAGCACCGAGTACTTCGGGGCCGACACCATTACCGCGTGCCATATCGGCAACCAGCGACTTCTGGTCCGTACTTCGGGACGCGCGCCCTGCGTGGCGGACGACACGGTCTTCCTCGAGTTGGCCCGAGTCGGCTCAGCATTTCTTTGATAAAGGCAGTGGTTTGCGTTGTACGGGACTCGAGGGGGCGAAGGCTCCTGCGTGAGCGTGGCAATTCTACTCAAGGAGGTTCTCGATGTTTCATTGGAACAAGACGCTGGTCGGGGGGTTGCTGATCGCCCTGACGACCCTGGTGCTGTCGTCCGGCGCCGCGCTGGCCAAGACTCAGGTCACTTTCTTCTACCCGGTCCAGGTCGGCGGCCCGCTCACGAAGGTCATCGATGGCTACGTCGCCAAGTTCGAAGCGGCCAACCCTGACATCAAGGTAGTCCCGGTCTACTCCGGAAACTATCTGGATACGACGACAAAGGCACTGACCGCGGCCAAGAGCGGGACCCCGCCGACGGTTGCCGTGCTGCTGGCGACCGACATCTTCACCCTGATCGACGAAGACGTCGTCCAGCCGATCAGCGACTTCGTCAAGACGCCGGAAGACAAAGCTTGGCTCGCCGGCTTCATGCCGGCCTACATGGCGAGCGCCAAGGTCGACGGCCATGTCTGGGCAGTGCCGTTCCAGCGCTCGACCGCAGTTCTGTACTGGAACAAGAAGGCGTTCGCCGAAGCCGGGCTGGACCCGAAAAAGTATCCCAAGACCTGGGACGAGATGGTCGCCTATGGCAAGGCGGTGACCAAGAAGGACGCTTCCGGACGAGTCGTGCGCTGGGGTGTGGGCATTCCCGGAAACGTCGGCTCGGCTCAATGGCTCTTCGGGGCGCTGGCCGCGCAGAACGGCGTGCGCCTGATGAACGACGCGGGCAACAAGACCGACCTGACCAATCCCAAGGTCGTGGAAGCGCTCAAGTTCTGGGTCGACCTCAACAAGGTCCACGGCATCCACCCGCCCGGGATCCAGGAGTGGGGAACAACGCCTTCGGACTTCCTCGAGGAGCGGATCGTGATGATCTGGACGACAACCGGCAACCTGACCAACCTCCAGGCCAATGCGAAGTTCGACTTCGGCCTCGCACCCTATCCCGGCAAGGTGGCGCCGGCATCGGTTCTGGGCGGCGGCAATCTGTACATCTTCAAGAAGGCGCCGGCCGCCGAAAAGGAGGCCGCGCTCAAATTCATCAAGTTCCTGACCTCGGACGAGATCCTCGCCGACTGGAGCATCGCCACGGGGTATGTCGCCCCCCGTGATGGCGCCTGGAACACCGCGGCCCTGAAGGCTCATGCCGCCAAGGTCCCCGACATCCTGGTCGCCCGCGACCAGATTCCCGTGTCGGTGCCGGAATGGTCGACGCATGAGAACGCGCGCACGGGAAAGGTGCTGAACGATGCGCTGGCCGCCGCATTGACCGGAACGAAGACGCCGGAGAAGGCCCTCGCCGACGCCCAGGCCGAGATCGAACGCATCCTCAAACCCTACCGTTGACCAGACTCACCCCTCCTCCGCGGGGAGGGGTGTCAACCCGACGTGAAGTGCCCCGATCTCGATTGCGGCTCATGAAGGTATCGCGCAATGCCCTGTACGGAAGCCTGCTGCTCCTGCCGGCAGCCGTACTGCTGTGGACGTTCACCTACCAGCCGATTCTGGGGACGATTGTCGACAGCCTGTTTTCGACGGCGCGCGGCAAGCGGGCCGCCGTCTTCGTCGGACTCGATCAGTATCAAAGGATGATCGACGATCCGGTCTTCTGGAAGGCCATCAGCAACAACCTGATCTATGCGCTGACCACCATCCCGCTGTCGATGGCACTGGCGCTGCTGATGGCCTTGCTCGTCAATTCGCACCTGCGTGGACAGGCGGCGGTCCGCATGGCGTACTTCACGCCGACGATCCTGCCGATGGTGGCGGTCGCCAACATCTGGCTGTTCTTCATGCCCCGGACTACGGCCTCGTCGATCGCTTCCTGCAGATATTCGGTTGGGGCGGCCATAACCTGCTGGGCATGCCGGACACGGCGCTCGGCGCCCTGATCGTGATCACGATCTGGAAAGAGGCCGGGTTCTTCATGATCTTCTACCTGGCGGCCTTGCAGCAGATATCGCCCGCCCTGCTGGAGGCGGCCGGCCTCGAAGGCGCAAGCTACTGGCAGACGCTGCGCCGAGTCATCATTCCGCTGCTGATGCCGACGACCCTGTTCGTCTCGATCAATGCAGTGATCGGCGCCTTCCGTCTGGTCGATCACATCGTCGTGATGACCAAGGGCGCACCGGACAACGCGACCACACTCCTGCTTTTCTACATCTACCAGATCGGCTTCGGCTACTGGGATACCGCCTACGCCGCGGCGCTGACCGTGGTCCTGCTGCTCATCCTGGCGCTGATCGCACTCTTCCAGTTCGGTTATGCAGACAAGAAGGTCCATTACCGATGAGTGCCGATTTTCGCAGCAAGCCGGTCATCGCACTGACCGACCTTGGCGCCTGGCTCCTGGCGATACTCTGGGTTCTGCCCCTGCTCTACGCCTTCTGGACCGCCTTTCACCCAGCCGAATTCGCGGCACGTTCGATCTCCTCTCGCCCTGGACGCTCGACAACTTCCTGCGGGTTTGGGAAGCGGCGCCATTCACCCGCTATTTCGCCAACACCTTCGTTCTGGTCAGCGTGATCCTGATCTGCCAGTTCGTCATCTGCACGATGGCCGCCTACGCCTTCGTCTGTTTCCCTTCCGCGGGTCGGAAGTACTGTTCATGCTGGTTCTGGTGCAACTGATGATCATGCCTGAGGTCCTGCTGGTGGAAAACTACCGCACCCTTTCGCGGTTCGGCCTGCTCGACACCACGCTCGGCATCGCGCTTCCCTATCTTGCGTCGGCCTTTGGCATCTTCCTGTTCCGCCAGACATTCAAGGGCATTCCCAAGGAGCTGGAAGAGGCAGCCCGCCTCGAAGGCGCCAACGCGCTGCAGATCCTGCTGCGCGTGTTCGTTCCGGTCGCCAAGCCGACCTATATTGCCTACGGCCTGGTCACCGTCTCCTATCACTGGAACAACTTCCTGTGGCCGCTGGTCGTGACCAACTCGGTCGAGACCCGCCCGATCACCGTCGGCTTGCAGGTCTTCGCGACGGTCGAGCAGGGCGTCGACTGGAGTCTGGTCACCGCCGCCACGCTACTCTCGGTGACGCCGCTGCTCGTTGCATTCCTGCTGTTCCAGCGGCAGTTCGTGCAAAGCTTCATGCGCGCGGGTATTCGCTGAAGCACGTCTTGGGACAAGGATTTGCCCATGCTGATCGCCCATTTGTCTGACTTTCACCTCTACACCAGGACACCCGAATCGTCGCTGGTTCGCGCCGATGTCGTCGATGTGGTGCGCAGAATCATCGCCGACGTGAGTGAGTTCAGACCTGCCGTCGATGCCGTCGTGCTGAGCGGAGACCTGACCGATGGCGGCACGGACCAGGATTACGCTTTGCTGCGGGAGGTTCTTTCACCGCTCGCAATGCCGATTTTCGCCATACCCGGCAATCATGACGAGCGCGAAGCCTTTCGCCGGGCGTTCGACGATATCCTGCCTTTCGAAGACGGTGCGTTCCTTCAATACGAGGTGAATTTGGGCGGGGTCAGGATTCTGGCCCTCGACACAGTGCAGGACAGGAGCGTCAAGGGCATTCTCTGCGAACGACGTCTGGACTGGATCGAGGAAAAGCTGGCGCAGCCTTACCGCGGCCAGACCATGATCCTGATGCACCACCCGCCGCACCGCAGTGGAATCAGGTTTCTCGACAACATCGCGTTGGTTGAGGGCTCGGAAAGACTGGGTTCGATCGTCGCCCGCTGCCCCGGGCAGGTGCTCATACTGTGCGGGCACATTCACCGGCCTTCGCAGGGCTTCTGGAATGGAGCCTTCGTCGGCGTTGCGGGCAGCCCGGCTTTCAAGATCGAGCTGGACCTTCACCCCCATGACGATGAACCGGCTTTGGTAGACGAACCTTATGCGTATTTCATCCACCGCCTGGACGCACTTGGAGGCTGTTCGGTACATCCGCGCTACGTCACGATACCCGGCCGGTGATGTCGCCATTCGATGATCACGAGGCGATAGAGCAACTCGCCCGCGAAGCCGGGGCGATCGCGCTTGGATACTTCGACCGCCTTGCTTCGTTCGAAGTGCAATCCAAGGGGCCGCTCGATCTTGTTACCGCTGCTGATCTGCATGTGGAGCGGATTCTGGCCGCGCGACTGAGCGAGATCTTTCCCGATGACGGAATATTTGGTGAGGAAGGCCGCGCCAGCGCAGGAACCTCAGGGCGCATATGGGTCCTCGACCCCATCGACGGCACGTTCAATTTCGTGCGCGGACGCGATCAGTGGGCCATCTCGATCGGTCTGTATCAGGACGGCGCGCCGGAGTTCGGCGTTGTTTACGCGCCGCTCCGTAAGCAGCTTTTCCAAGGTGGTCGAGGTGTCCCCGCGACGCTCAACGGGGTGTCGCTGCCCGCGCTCAAGCCAATCAATCCGGCTTGCGCTGTGACCGGAGTCGGCTTTCACCCGAGCATTCCGGTCGAGCGGCGCCTCCGGGTTCTGCAATTCATCATGGATGATGCAGCCATGGTGTTTTTTCACAATGGCTCGGCAACGATCTCGATGCTTGAACTGGCTCTCGGCCAGGTGGACGGCTACATCGGCCTGGGTGAATCGAGCTGGGACGTCATGGGAGCCCTGCCGATCCTCGAGTGCCTCGGAGCAACGACCACCTTGGACTGGAGCCGGATTCCGCTGTCGGGGAGTCTGGAGCTTGCATGCGGCACGCCGGAGTTTCTCCGAATTGTGGAACCACTCATGCTGGGGACGTGAAACGTGCATTACTTGACGTGATGTGAGCCGTTGCGCGGTCAATCGCTGTCGACAAGACAAGCTCGCCACCGACCCGATCGCGCCGGGATGGGCAGCGGTGCAGCAGGGGATGGAAGGGGATGCAGTTTTCCCGGAAATTGGCTAAGAACGGCGGCCATATGCGTAGCGTTGTGTTCATCAGTCACCCGAACGTCGCGGTCAGCAGGAAACTTCCCGTGCCGCAGTGGCCGCTCTCGAGCGTTGGGAGGGCGCGGATGAATGCTGCGCTTGCCCAACCCTGGATTCGCGGCATATCGGCGGTCTATTCCAGTACGGAGCAGAAGGCGATTGACGGCGCCGAGATCCTGGCACGACATCTGTCGCTGGGTGTCACGGTCATCCACGAACTTGGCGAAAACGACCGGACTGCAACCGGCTTTCTTCCGCCGGACGAGTTCGAAGCCGTGGCAGACCAGTTCTTTGCCAAGCCGTTTGAATCGGTGCGTGGGTGGGAAACAGCCCTCGCAGCTCAGCAGCGAATAGTCGAGGCGGTCGAGGCGATCGTTGCGGCGGACAACTCGTCAGGGACGATTGCAATCGTTTCGCACGGGGCGGTTGGGACGTTGCTGTATTGCCATTTGTCCGGGCAGCCGACTTCCCGGCGCTGGGATCAACCGCCCAATGGCGGGGGTAACTACTATTTCTTCGAACTCAACCCAAAACGTGCGTTTTCGTGGTGGAAACCCGTCGATGAAATAGCGCTCCACTCCATCGTTTCGAAGGACGCCGGGCGATAGGAGGCGTACCACCGCGTGAACTCGGCGGTGACCCCGCGCAGTCGGACGGCTTTTCGGGTTTGCGAAGCGACGGCTCTGCGGTTCAGGTGGCCGCGGCGAGCGGCAACCCGGTGCAGCATGGCGTGTGCGGAGGATCCGTGGCGCGATCGGGTGAGATCTTCAGGTCCGGTCTGCGGATTCGTTGTAATGGACCGAGTTGACCGCTCGCAGGTGTCCGGCGGCCTGTTCCGGCGTCAGGTCGCGCTGGGGCTCGGCCAGCATTTCGTAGCCGACCATGAATTTGCGCACGCTCGCTGAACGCAAGAGCGGTGGATAGAAGTGCGCATGCAGCTGCCAGCAGTCGCCGTGTTCGATATCACCCGCTCCGTTGAATGGAGCACCGTGCCAGCCCATCGAGTACGGGAAGGAACACTGGAAGAGGTTATCGTAGCGGCTGGTCAGCTGCTTCAAGGCGATGGCCAGGTCCTGCCGTTGTGCCGCATCGAGATCGGGCAGGCGGCGAACGTGGACCTTGGGGACGAGCAGGGTTTCGAACGGCCATGCCGCCCAGTAGGGGACGACCGCGAGCCAGTGATCGGTTTCGACCACCGCGCGGGGGCCGCCAGCCTCGGCCCGGGCGTAATCGAGCAGGAGGGGGCGGCCGTGCGCCGCCCGGTATTGGCGCTGGTGTGCATCCTCTGTTGTCGTTTCGTTGGGCAGAAAGCTGTTGGCCCAGATCTGGCTGTGCGGGTGCGGGTTCGAGCAACCCATGATGGCGCCCTTGTTCTCAAAGACCTGGACCCACGGGTAGGTAGCGCCAAGTTCGGTGCATTGTTCGCACCAGGTGTCGATGATCTGTCCGATGGCGGGAAGCGTCAGCTCAGGCAGGCTCTTGCTGTGATCCGGCGAAAAGCAGATGACGCGGCTGGTCCCACGAGCGCTTGCGGTCTGGAACAGGGGATCGGTCGAGGCCGGCGCATCGGGAGCGTCAGTGGTCAGGGCGGCGAAGTCGTTGGTGAAGACGTAGGTGCCGCGATAGTCGGGGTTGCGTTCACCGGTGACGCGCAGGTTGCCGGCGCACAGGTAGCACGCGGGGTCGTGGGCCGGTCGGGTACTGTGGTCGGTGGTTTCCTGCTGGCCTTGCCACGGGCGCTTGGCACGGTGGGGGGAAACCAGGACCCAGTTTCCGGTCAGGGGGTTCAGGCGGCGATGCGGATGGTCGCTGGGGTTGAACACGTCGTGTCCTGCACAGAGAGATCTTTGAACGCGGCGCGAAGGACTTTATTCTTGCGGGATGGCTGAAAGCTACAATCCTAAGCCCTCTCGCGCGCAGACAGCAAGAACTGGACTTTTCTGGCAGAGTTTTGTGCTGTAGGGAAGTCCAATGAAGAAGTCGGTTTTGACGGGGGAGCCTATGGAACCGCGTGATCCGAAAATTGAGCAGGCGGTGGTCGAGTTCGCATCGAACAACCGGCCTATGGCCAGGTGCGGGTTTCAATGAACTGAGGAAGCGTGCGATTCGGTGTCGCCGGCTGGGGTGCGGACGATCTGGCTGCGTCACGATCTGCAGACATTTCAACTGCGGCTGAAGGCGCTGTCGCGAAGGTGGCGCAGGACGGAATAACCTACCGAGGATCAGGTTCATCGCTAGAGAATGCCAAAAGGAAAAGAGGCCACGGCGAAATCGAGACCGAACATCCGGCTATTTGGCGCGCAGGATACGTACTATGTGGCACTCTCAAGGGTGTGGGACGGATCTACCAGCAGACGTTTATCGACACCTAAAAATTTAATATAATATAAATTTAATTTCATTTCGGGAACACGAGTACTTCCCTAGCATCCAATCTCTTGGTTTACGCCATGCCACCTATTGATACGGTTGTTTTTGATATTGGCAATGTCCTCATTCCCTGGAATCCGCGCTGGTTGTTCAGGAAGATGCTGACCGACGAAGCGGCGTTGGACCGCTTCCTGGAGGAGGTCGACTTCACTGCCTGGAATGCACAGCATGACGGGGGCCAGAGCTTCGCGCATGGCATTGCGCAGCATGGTGCCAGGTTTCCGCACTACCGGCATCTGCTGCAGGCGTACTTCGATCGCTGGGAAGAGACGATCGCCGAGCCGCTTCAGGAATCGGTCGCGCTGACGCGAAAGCTGCGCGCAGCGGGCTACCGGACGCTGGCCCTGACCAATTTTTCGACCGAAACGTTTCCGCGGGCGGTTCGGCGCAATCCCTTCCTCAACGAGTTCGAGGGAATCCTGGTCTCCGGCGAGGAAAGGCTGATGAAACCCGACCCGGCGATCTACAGGCTGTTGTGCGAACGTTATTCCGTCACACCAGGCCAGTGCGTGTTCATCGACGATAGTCTGACTAACGTGGAGGGCGCTCGCCGTATCGGCATGCCCGCGCTGCACTTCAGATCGATTGATCAGTTGCTTGAAGATCTTGATGCGCTAGGCGTCAGGACCTGACCAGTTCCGGAATGATCAGGTTCTTCGTAGATCACTGCTTGAGTTTCAACTCTTCTGGCCCTCGCTGCGGGCATGAGCAGCCGCCATGGCGGTCGCAAGCAGCTCGATCCGACGAGTCCGCATGGCGCAACTATCCTTGATTGCTGGGTCGTTGATGTGCTTCGTGCCGGACTCGGACGGTGGTGTTCCCGAAGCGCAGGATGCAGGATGCCGTTCGCGCGGCGCAAAGTGTGGTGGATGCCCGTCGCCATGATTTGCGTCAATGATTAGTGCTGACAGGATGCCTTGGTGGCGCCCATAATCCTCTGGGCATTTACACCGTCCATTCTTGGCGAGATGGATTGATATGTTTCGGTCTTCCCGAAGACCGGGGGAGCATGAAGTCGACGCTGAGCGCCATGTCCTAAGGAAGGTGTGCGCAATGAAGAGCTTCGGGATTCAAATCACACTTGTACTTTGGTTGCGTCACCGCTTGCAACGCGATCCGAGCGACGGCTCTTGGTATCGTTCCCAGTTGCGCTGAGGACCCACTGTGTAGAGTGCTTTTGTAGTTTTGATCTATGAATCGCGTGCCGTTCCGGCACCTACTGTTGTTGAACGCTAGGAGAATCCGAATGAAAGCATTGGGCAGAATCGCGGCAGCGCTGGCCCTCGGCGCACTTCTGGTAACGCCGGCGATGGCGCAGGAGAAAGTGACGATCTATTCGGCCGCGCCTCAGGATCTCATTGACAATGTGGTCCCCGCGTTCGAAAAGAGCGACCAAGATCAAGGTGGAGCTGATCAAGGGCGGATCGGGCGATCTGATCAACCGGCTGAAGGCGGAAGCCGGCCGCAAGACGGCCGATGTTCTGTTCAGCGTCTCGACCGATGTGGTCGAAGCCAATAGCAAGCTGTTTGCCAAATACATACCCGAAAACGTCAAGTTCCTGGCCGATGCCTTCAAGGTGAATGACGCGGCTGTGCCGTTCACCGCAGTGGCGACCGCCTTCGGCGTCAACACCAAACTCTTGACCCCCGCGCAGTATCCGAAGACCTGGATTGATCTGGGCAATCCCATCTACAAGGGCAAGATTTCGGCAGGCCGGCCCGACAAGTCCGGATCGGCCTACATCCAGCTCGCCCTGATTCTCCAGATCTTTGGCGAAGAGAAAGGCTGGGAAGATCTATACCCGGATTCTGGACAATACCGTGCTTTCCAACAGCTCAGGTGCCGTCTCGAAGTTTGTCAACGATGGCGAGGCTTCCGTTGGCCTGTCCAATGAAGATACGCTGCTGCGATACAAGGTCGGCGGTGGCCCGGTTGAATTGGTTTACCCTGCCGATGGCACCTCGGCCATTGCCGACGTGATGGCGCTGATGGCCAACCCGATGAACGCCGAGGGCGGCAAGGCCTTCATCAATTTCATGCTGTCGAAGGAAGCGCAGGAAATCCTGGACTCCGTGGGGCGCCGCCCGGTTCGTGGTGACATCGCCACCAAGAGCGCGCTGACGCCGCTGAACAAGCTCAAGATCGTCAAGTACGACGACGACTGGGCCGGCGCCAACCGCACGCGCATTCTGGCCAAGTGGAACGATCTGCTGCTGAACAAGAAGTAGCCTGTCGTTCGGTCTCCTGGAAGTTTGCCATGTCCCACGTCCAGCTCAAAAACATCAAGAAGGCCTATGGCAGCCACGTCGCGCTGAAAGACGTCAGCCTCAGCATCGACCGTGGCGCGTTCTTTACGCTGCTTGGTCCAAGCGGCTGCGGCAAAACGACGCTGCTCCGGGCCATTGCCGGGTTTCACCAGCAGGATGCGGGAGAAATCCTGCTGGAAGGACAGTCCATCAGTCACTTGGGCGCGAACAAGCGCAACGTGGGCATGGTGTTCCAGGACTACGCGGTATTTCCGCATCTGAGCGTTTTCGACAATGTCGCCTTTGGCCTGGTGCAGCAGAAACTGCCGGTGGCCGAGATCCGCGAGCGTGTCGGCGCCATTCTGGGGACGGTGCAACTCGATCAGCACGCGCAGCGGATGCCGCACCAACTCAGCGGCGGCCAGCAGCAGCGCGTGGGACTGGCACGGGCGCTGGTGATTCGGCCCAAGGTGTTGTTGATGGATGAGCCGCTGTCCAACCTCGACGCCAAGCTGCGCGTCGAGCTTCGGCGGGACATCCGTTCGCTGCAGCAGTCGCTGGACATCACCACCGTCTATGTGACGCACGATCAGGAAGAGGCTCTTTCCATTTCCGATCAGGTCTGCGTGATGCACGACGGCGTGGTTCAGCAGGTGGGCACACCCTGGATTGTCTACAACCGTCCTGCAAACCGGTTTGTGGCGACCTTTGTCGGCAGCAACAACTTCATTCCCGTCGTGCTGGATGCGGCGGGGCAGACGCTCGTTCTGGGTCAGTCGCTCGAGGTACCGAAGTCGGTGAGTAATCAGGACGCCAAAGGCCTGGTCGCCTCGATACGACCGGAACGAATCGTCGTCAACGAGGCTTTTTCAGAGCCGGGTGTGCATTTGGGCGGGGTCGTGCGCCAGGCCATGTTCACCGGGCGGGAGTTGCAACTCACCATCGAGGTGGCCGGCCATGGCTTGCTCGATGCCCTGACCGAGCCCAGCGCCGTGATGATCGCCCTCAAGCCGGGCGACCCGGTGCAGCTGGGGGTGCGAGCCGAAGACCTCTTGTACTTCGCTCCCGGCGTCACCGGAGCGCTGCTGCAATGAAAGCGTCCGGGTTCTTCGGGCCCGCAGCAATGCGGGAGCATTTCAGGATCGATTTCTGGTCGATCGTCATGGCCATCGCACTGGCGGCGGTCGGGCTGTTGCTGGTCTGGCCGATCCTACAGGTGTTGCTCCTCGGCTTTTTCGATCCCGAGTCGAAATCGATTTCGTTTGCCGGCTATGCCAAGGTCCTGACCCACCCGTACTACCTAGGCGCGCTCTGGAACACGATGCTGGTTGGGGTCGGCGGCATGGTGGGCGCCTGCTTGCTGGGCGTGCCGCTGGCGTATTGCACGGCGCGTTACGTCATCAAGGGGCGTGGACTCATCACCACTCTGGCCGTCATGGCGCTGGTCTCGCCGCCCTTTATCGGTGCCTATTCGTGGATCATCGTGTTGGGCAACAACGGCTGGCTGACACGGCAGATGAGCGCCATTGGCATTGCGATGCCGACCATTTATGGCGTGTACGGCATCATTCTGGTGTTCAGCCTGAAGTTCTTTCCCTTCGTCTATCTGATGACCGAAAGCGCGTTGCGCAACATCAACCGGTCATTCGAGGAAGCGGCCGAAAACCTCGGTTGCACACCGGTACAGCGTTTCTTCAAGGTGACGCTGCCGCTGGTTTTTCCGGCGACAAGTTCCGGTGCCATCCTGTGCTTCGTGCTGTCGATTGCCGACTTCGGTACGCCGTCGATCATCGGGCGCGATTTCCGCACGCTCTCCACCATCGCGTACAACCAGTACACCTCGGAAATGGGCGGCACGCCGACCATGGCGGTGAGCATCTCGATGCTGATGATCGTGATCTCGATGCTGGCGGTGCTGCTGCAGCGCCATCTGCTCGGCAAGCGCAGGTATGCCGGTTCGATGACCAACCGCCATGTCCAGATGGAAGTCAGGGGATGGCTTTCGGCGGGCATCCACACCCTGTGCTACGCCGTCGTTGGATTGGCGACCCTGCCGATCGCCGTGGTGATCTATACGTCCTTCCTACACACCAAAGGCCCGGTATTTAGCGGTGGCTTCGGCTTCAACAGCTATGCCCGCGTGATCCACGAAGTGCCGGAAGTCATCATCAATACCTTCCGGTTCTCGCTGATCGCCACCTTGCTTATCACCGTGGCGGGCGGACTCATGTCCTACATCATCGTGCGCCGCGAAACGAAGATGGCCGGTTTCCTCGATTCGATCCTAATGGTGCCGTATGTCGTGCCCGGCGTTGTGATGGCCATCGGTTTCTTGCTCACCTTCAACAAGGCGCCGATGGATCTGGTGGGAACCGGCTCGATCATCGTGCTGATCCTGTTCATCCGGCGCCTGCCCTATGGTGTGCGTGCGACTAGTTCAGTGTTGCGCCAGATCAAGCCTTCGATCGAGGAAGCGGCCGTCAGCCTCGGTGCTTCGCCAGCGAAGGCGTTTTTCAAGGTGACGGTACCGCTGATGATGCCGGGCATCGTGGCCGGTGCGATGATGAGTTTCATCACGGCCATCAACGAGCTTTCATCGACCTTGCTGCTGTACACGGCGCCCACCACAACCATGCCGGTACGGGTCTATAACGCGGTGCTCGACGGCGAGTTCGGCATCGCGGCAGCATTGTCGACCATCCTGCTGGTGAGTTCCGGGCTCTGCGTGTATGGCGTGCTGCGTTTCTCGCAATCGAAGGAAAGCGCGTTCGTCTAGGACCTGAGAGGTCTTTTGGTGAATTCAGCGTACGCCCGATATCCAAGCCTCACCGACCGCGTTGTCCTCGTTACCGGCGGAGCAAACGGCATCGGTGCCAGCATGGTGGAGCACTTCCTCGCTCAACGCGCGAAGGTCGCCTTCCTTGATATCGACCGGGAGAGCGGCGATGCCCTCGCAGCGACGCTGGCCAAACGCGGCCCGCACGACCCGCTTTTCATCGACTGCGACCTCTGCAACATCGATGCGTTGCAGGCAGCCATCGCGCGTGCTCGCACGCATTTCGGACCGATCGCCGTACTCGTCAATAACGCAGCGAACGATATCCGTCACGGCCTGGAGACCGTTTCGGTCGCAAGCTGGGACGCCGGCGTTGCCGTCAACCTGCGGCACCAATTTTTCGCGGCACAAGCGGTTGTACCGGACATGCGCGCACTCGGCGGCGGGTCCATCATCAACCTTGGGTCGATCAGCTGGATGATCAAGCAAGGCGGGATGCCCGTTTACACGGCATCGAAGTGTGCCATTCAGGGGCTGACACGCAGTCTCGCGCGCGACCTCGGTCCGTACGGGATTCGCGTGAATACGCTTGTGCCGGGTTGGGTGATGACCGAGAAGCAGCTCCGCCTCTGGTTTAACGAGACGAGCGACCGGCGGATTGACGAAAACCAATGCCTGCCGACTCGACTCGACTCGCCCGACATCGCGCGCATGGCGTTATTCCTCGCCGCGGACGACAGCCGGATGTGCACGGCGCAGGACTTCATTGTCGATGGCGGCTGGAGCTGACCCGCTACGGTAGGGGTCGCACACCGCCATTGACGGAATGCGGACGTCAAGCCTCAGGCGAGATGTTTGCTACCGCCCGCGTCCGCGGGCAATGGCGATGATCGCGCTCACCTCGGCGGCGATGCCCGGCGCGGTGGCAACCACCGACGCTTTCGCCGTCAATCCGTTGGGGCCGGGAAACTCCGCCGCATAACCACCGGCCTCCTCGACCAACAGCAACCCAGCCATCGCATCCCAAGCCGCCAGCTCACACTGGATGTAGGCGTCGAGCCGTCCCGCGGCAACATGCGCGAGTTGCAGCGCCGCGGTGCCGAAACTGCGATACGACGCGCCGGCATTCACCAATCCATCGCGAATCGCGACAAAGCGCAGATCCCGATACCCTTCCCGATAAGTTCAGCGGACCGCGGGACGTGCAAAACGTCCGGTCGCGATACCCAGAAGGCCGCAGCGGTGGGGGTAGGTTGAACCGTCAAGTCGAATCGCAAGCCCGCGGCCATCCAAGTAACTCTCCATGCTAACTGGCGTAGCCGAGCCATGACGGGCGGGTATGGAGCTCGCGCGCCTCGCGTGCGACCACGAACAATGGCAGCTCCACCTCTTGGATTCAACCGGTGAACGCAACACACTAGAAACTGCGTGAGCAGAAGGAGTGTTGCAGATGAGGTATCGGCCACGGACTTATTACACGGAAAGCCAGAAGGCGCGAACGGCCGTACATGGACGCCCCCGGTTTGCCAAGCTTTCAGTTGGTGATGGCTGGTAGGAACAGATTGCACCCGTACATTCGGACTTTTTTCGCGGCATCCTGCCGCTGTCCCTGATGGGATTGGCTGGTTGGCTCCCGATCGCTTACGCGCACTCGCGGTGCTTCGGCCGTTTTGGGTTTGGCCAACCAAGGTCTGACCTGTTTGCCATCATTGCGTGATCGCCTGAGCAATCGGTGGGTCGATTCTCCCTGTCGGGTTGATTGTTGACGTTCGGTGGTCGCGGCTACCCGTGGGCAGGCCGCGGCATGTAATCGGGCCGGAACTCGCGCTCATGAGCGAGTAACGCCCAGATCGTGCGCGCGTTCTTGTTGGCCAGCGCCACGGCGGCAACGTTGGGATGGCGCCGGGTGAGCAGTCCTGCCAGCCAGACGTTCGGCCTGCCCGTGCGCTGCGCCGCCACAATCGCCGAGCGCGCGCCGTGAATCAGCAAGGTTCGAAGGTAAGTGTCGCCGCGCTTGCTCATGCCCAGCAGCTTGGGTTTGCCGCCGCTCGAGTCCTGCTTGGGCACCAGCCCCAGCCAGGCAGCCACCTGGCGGCCGTTCTTGAAGCTCCTGGCATCTCCTATCGATGCCACCAGCGCGCTGGCCGCCAGAGGACCAATGCCGGGAATCTTCTCGAGCTTGCGGCTCAGCTCGCTGCCTTGATGCCAAGCCTTGATCTGTGCCTCGAGCTCCTTGACCTGCCGATCCAGTGCCTTCATGTTCTCGAGTAGCCGCTCGATCAACTGGCGCATCGATGCCGGCAGATCAGGCGCTCCGTCGATCATCGGCGGTACCCGCCGGAAGACGTTCGCAATGCCCTGCGGCAGCACCAATCCGAACTCGGTCAATAGACCACGAATCTGATTGGCTTGTGCCGTTCGCGCCTTCACGAATCCCTGCCGCACCCGGTGTACTGACAGCACTGCCTGCTGCTCCACGGTCTTGATCGGCACAAAGCGCATGTTTGGCCGGGCCACCGCCTCGCAGATCGCCTCCGCATCGGCCGCGTCGTTCTTGTTGCTCTTGACGTAGGGCTTCACGAACTGCGGCGAGATCAGTCGAACCGCGTGACCGAACCCCTGCAGCTTCCGCGCCCAATGATGGGCACTGCCACACGCCTCCATACCGACCAGACAGGCCGGCAGGTTCGCAAAGAACGTGGCAACCTGCTCCCGTCGGAGTTGTTTGCGGACCACGATATGCCCTCGCGAATCGACACCGTGAACCTGGAACACGCTCTTTGCCAAATCAATGCCAATCGTCGTAATCTTCATGATGGATGCCCCCCTCGGTTCAAGTGGTTGATGACACTTCCACTTTGGCACATCGATGCCGTTGCGGGTGGGGGCGTCCATCCCATTGCTTTAAGGAGATTTCGGCGTCGACTGCGAAGGGCAGGAGTTGGCCGGTTTCCGACCGAGGGATCTGAAAGCGAGCGGCTTGATTGCCGTCGGTCGCAGTTCGACCCCAAGCAGCCGGTGATCCCGCTCTGGCCGGCTGCCGCAGTTGCCCGGCCTCGGCGGCATGACTGGTATCACGGCGTTGCAGCCGTTCGGGACGCATGGCTGGAATAGACGGTAAGGAACCGGTCGCCGCCGCTGCGCGAACGCGAACTGCGGTTAAGGCTTGTGCGATGCCTCGCCGCGTCGTCGCGTCCGCCCACGCCTGCGCGCCAGGGCAGGCATCGCACAACCCTTAACGAACTGCGACAGCCGACCCTCGAGATGGAGGATCAAGATGACGCTTCCAGTTGTTATCCCGCACGAATCGCCCATTATTGCGTCGGCAAACGAATTTACACGGCGCGCACGACGCTCGCTGCGTGGAGCCCTGAATGACCAACACGTCTGCCAACTATTTGGTCATTCGCTAAGCATGCGACCGACGTTGGTGCTGAGCCAGCCGTCGAACGAGAGCAGCGCCGGGTTCAGGGAACGCGAAAGCTTGGGGTCGCGACAGCGGAGAAACTCGTCTCCGAGGATCGCCTGGAACTGAAACATGTTGCCGAGATCGTCCGCCCCCGGGAAGCCAAGGCCGCGGTAGACATCAAACGCCACGTCTTCGAAGCTGACCTTACGTCCGAGGGCGCTCCCCATCGCCGCCGCCATCTCCGTGCCGGAAAGAACGTCGCCGGCAATGCCGAACCGCTGGCCGACGGTGCTGATGCCGCGGATGAACAGACCATGGGCGCATTTGCCGATGTCCTCCGCTGCGATGCCCGGAAGCTTGGCGCCACCAAGCGGCAGTGCCAAAACGAGGTCTCCATTGGGGGCTTTGCGCGGACCCATACCGAAATAGAGAAAGTTCTCCCAGTAGAACGCCGCCAGAAGGTACGTGGTTGGCGCTTCCGCGGCGAAAACGTGATCCATGGCGCCCTTGCCGTCGAAGTGGGGCACCTTGTACTTGCCCTGAAGCGTCGGCAACCTGGCGTCGTCGAGGGGCACCCACTTGCGGCTGTCTTCGAGCGTTGACCAGACAACGTGCTGGACGCCAGCCTTTCGACTTGCCCGAGCCATCGCCGTCGCTTGGGCAGCCTCCCGTTCTACGGAGAGGTGCTCCCAAAAGTTGGTGACGCAAAAGGCGCCGTAAGCCCCAGCGAAAGCCCGGTCGAGACTCGACGGATCATCGGCGTCGCCTGCCACGATTTCCACACCATGGCTGGCGAGCGCCCGCGCCTTCTCCGACTCGGGTTTACGGGTAATCGCGCGCGCAACAAATTGACCCTCGCGATCGGCGAGAATCGCACGCACAAGCCCTCCACCCTGTGCGCCCGTGGCTCCCACGACTGCTATGACCCTCTTCTCCGCCATGTCGCCCTCCTCTGAGAGAATGAAAATACACCGCGTTGTCAGATGACGTCCCGGCAACAAGATGCTCGATCGCCTGGACTAACCCCGCCCCGACGAATCCGTAAGAACGGCACTCGAAAGTCGGCTGCCGCGGGGAGGGCTGCGACCGAGCAATCCGAAAATTCTAGCAGCGCGCCGGACTCGCGCCGATTGCCATGCCTACGTGCGTGTCCTCAGGCTGAGGAGTGTATCCGCGTGTGTGACTGCTTCGGAGACAATCGGGCAGCGAGGCTGAGCGGCCGGTCATGGCCGCGACCGAGCTTCCCCGGGGGTCACCGCGAGCAGACTTTGGCCGGCCGGGCCATCGCGCTGAAAGTCAGCTTCCTGGCGCCGCGTCGTACTCACACTGGCGGCCAGTTCCAGCCATCCGATCGATCAGGAAACTGCCGCGCCAGTGACCGGTTTCAAGTACAGCCGCCATAGACCGACGGCCTCTCGGTTGGGCCCATTCTCCAAAGCTGTCGCTCACGGTCTTGCGGCCCTGATCGAAACCCGATGCAGGCGGTGCGTCCGCAGTTCCATCAGCCGAACTGGAACTGCCGACCCGTTCCTGCCTGTCGAGCCTCGAAGGAGCGGCCGTTCCTCGTCTCTCCGCGCGGCCACGAACTGGCTTTGATCGCGGTTGCACGACTGCCTCGTCCCGAATTGTTTGATTGGGGTCAACATCCTATCGAGGAGTGCCGAAACGGTCCGCTACCGTCGGCCAGCAGAGCGCGATACTCCGACACGGTTCGCATCTTCAGGAGTTGGACATGAAAAGGAAAGTGACGGTCATTGCAGCGTTGCAGGCTATGACGATGGGTGTGCTGGGGGCCACGATGTTGACAGCGGCCACTGCACCGGTCTTTGCACAAACAACTTCTGTTGCGGCACCCAAAGTGCTTGCTGATGGGGCCGGAGCAAAGTCCGGGCGTTTCGACAACATGCACCAGACTCGTTTTGTCGAAATCTTTCTCGCCCACCGCGATGCGAAGACAGGGAAGTTAGTCGCTGAGTGCTACAACACCATGTTCAATGCAAAGGGCATTCCCGCATCGAAGGACACCGCACCGCAGGCGCGGGTCGCCGGCCTCGACTTCGCCAAGATGAAGAAGGAGTTTGGCGTCAACGGCGCCTCGCTGAACGGACCGAAGGTCTGGTTGCCCGATTGGACCGAGATTGACATGGGAGTGGAGAGGGATTTCAACGGCATGAAAGCCGCCTGGGTTGCTCAACTTGACATGGGCGACAACGCCGGCGGTGTCAGTGAAAGCACGCCCTACAAGCCCATGGCCATCGCTCGCAAGAGCGGGCTGGGATGGAACAAGGGCACCACGGTGTTGCTCCTTGACGATGCTGAAGGCAACACCTGGATCATGAAGGGGTTCCAGTTGGGCCTCAAACCGCAGCGTACCTACGAGCAGTTTGTTGCGGCAGGCGCTGGCAACTTTAAGAAGCTCCCGCCGGGCTGGAAGTTTCGGATCAAGACGCTCGAAAAGGATTACATTGAAGTGCCCGTGACCGGCGTTGCCACGATCATGCCGGACGAGTTCTTCAACGTTTATGACAAAGCCGGGCCCGGTATGAGCAACTACACACCGTAGTCATCGGACACGCGACTGCCTCATCGAACCCCGGCTTTCAATTCGGCCCGAGGCGCGCGTGAGGTTGATCGCAAGGTTGAACGGCTACTTCCAAGGGTGCGCGTCTAGGACCGCAGTTGGCCGGCAGTGTGAGTACTGGGTGAGTACTGGGCCGGGCCAGGTCCAGACGGTCGAGGTCGCCGCGAAGATTTCGAGTTAGCGGTCGTACACACGGGCGCACCAAAGTCACGGTGACGTTGAAGGCGCGCCGACGGCATCAGCGCGGCGGGGCGGTAGTGGGGTCAGGCACCGCGGGCCGTTGCCGCCCGGACCCTGTTTGGTGCTCTCACAGCGCAGATGCTCGGGATCGAGCTCGCGCAGCCGGTCCATAGCGAACGGCGGGGGGCGCAGAATAGCCCGGCAGCCGCGCGCGCCCGGCGTGGTACCGCGGGGTGGTCGCCGCGCGCCAGCACTGACGCTGGTTCCGGCGCTGTACGTCCAGCGCGCTAGAACCACCAGACCGCGCCTGTACTCGGCGCCGAATACGGCGTCTCCGGCAGCGACGGCGCCGTCGCAGCAGACGCGTCGTAGCCTCCGCCGAGCGCCTGGTAGAGCTGGATCACCGCCTGATATTGGCCGGCGGTGATTTGGATCAGCGACAGCTCGCTGTCGAATAGCTGGCGCGACGAATCCAGCACTTCGAAGTACGCGGCGACGCCCGCCTTGTAACGCAGCTCCGACAGCCGCAGCCGCTCGCGATTGGCGTTGACCGCGTCCGTCAGCGCCGTGCGCTCCTCGGTGAGCCGCTGGTACGACGCCAGCGCGTCCTCGACCTCCCTGAAAGCGTTGCGGATCGACCGCTTGTACTGCTCGACGGCGATCCGCTGCTGCGCCTGCGCGGCCTCGAGGTTGCTCGTCAGCCGGCCGGCGTTGAAGATCGGCAGTCCGATGCCCGGCGATGCCGACCACGCGTAGCGGCCGCTGTCGAAGATGTCGCGCAGCGCCGGACTGGCGAAGCCGACCACACCGGTTAGCGTGATCGTCGGGAAGAAAGCCTTGCGCGCCGCGTCGATGTTCGCGTCGGCGCCGTAGAGCGTCTGCTCCGCCGCGAGGATGTCGAAGCGGCGGATGAGCACCGCCGACGGCAGCCCGGCCGGCAGCTCCACCGGCAGCGCGAAGTCTGTGAGTTGGCGTTGGCGTGCGATCGGACCTGGGTTGCGACCGACCAGCGTCGACAGCGAGTTCTCCGACAGCGAGCGTGCCCGCTCGAAGCTGGCGATCGCGCGGTCGGCTCCGGCGACCAGCGAGATCTGGTCGTTGAGTTCGAGCCTCGACGCAACCCCGCTCTTGTAGCGCAGCTCGATCAGTCGCAGCGCCTCGCGCCGTGTGGTCGCGGTCCGCCGCGCCGCCGCGAGCTGGGCATCGAGGCTCAGCAGCTCCAGATACCCCGACGCGACCTGCGCGACGATGCTGGTGTGGAGTGCTCGGCGGGTGTCCTCGGTGGCCAGCAGGTCCCGGCGCGAGGCTTCGGTCGCCGAGCGGACGCGGCCCCAGAGGTCGATTTCCCAGGTTGGCACCGCCAGGCCGAGCGACGCCGACTCGCTGACCGCGTTGTCGTTGCTGCCGGGAACCGGCGCGCGCTGGCGCGCCCCGCTCGCCGAAAGCCCGAGCGCGGGGAACAGGAAGCTGCGCTGGAAGCCGAACTGCGCGCGCGCGAGTTCGACCCGGTCGGCGGCGATGCGCAGGTCGGAGTTATTCGCCAGCGCCTCCTGGATCAGCGCGTCGAGCTCGCTGCCCACGAAGACCTTGCCCCACGGCCGGTCGGCGAGGTTGTCGGTGGTCTTCGCCGGCGCGCGCCAGCCGTCGGGAACGGTCGTCGCCGGACGCGACGGCTCCGGCGTCGCGCACGCGGTCGCGAGTAGCGCGGCCGCGATGACCACCGCGACGGTCGCTTGGCGGGTGCTCATTTCGCAGCCCCTTGCAGGGGCGCCGTGGGCGGCGCGGCAGGCGCAGGCGGCGTCCCATCGGCCTGCGCGGCGGGCGCCGCACCGGCGCGGCCGCGCGTCAGGTAGGTCATCACCAGCCAGTAGAACAGCGGCGTGAAGAACACGCCGATGAGCGTTGCGGCCAGCATGCCGCCCAGAATGCCGGTGCCGACGGAGTGCTGCGTCGCCGCCCCGGCGCCGGACGCGCGCACCAGCGGCAGCACGCCCAGGATGAACGCCAGCGACGTCATCACGATCGGCCGCAACCGGACGCGTGCCGCTTCCAGTGCCGCATCGAGCACCGACAGCCCTTCCTCGTAACGCTGCTTCGCGAATTCGACGATCAGGATGCCGTTCTTGCCGGCGAGGCCGACCAGCGTGATCAGCGACACCTGGAAGAAGACGTCGTTGGCCGTGCCCCGCAGCAGCAGCGCGCACAGCGCCCCGAAGATGCCGATCGGCACGATCAGGAACACCGACACCGGCAGCGTGAAGCTCTCGTACAGTGCGGCGAGAAACAGGAAAACGAAGATGAACGACAGCAGGAAGATGAAGCCCGCCTGCCCCCCGGCGATCCGCTCCTGCAGCGACTGTCCTGACCACTCGTAGCTCATCCCCTGCGGCAGCACCTCGGCGGAGATCCGCTCCATCGCGTCGAGCGCCTGGCCCGAGCTGAAGCCCGGCGCCGCGGTGCCGTTGATCTGCACCGCCGGATAGCCGTTGTAACGCGTGAGCGCGATCGGCGCCGAGCGGAAATCCGCCGTCGCGACAACGGCGAGCGGCACCATGTCGCCCTTGCTGTTGCGTACATAGAAGCGCTGCAGGTACGCCGGGTCGGAGCGGAACTGCTGCTCCGACTGCAGCTTGACCTTGAGGTTGGTGCCGAACGCGGTGAACTGGTTGACGAACGACGAGCCAAGCAGCGTGCCGATCGTCTGGTAGGCGTCGGCCAGCGCGATGCCGAACGTCTTGGCCTTGTTGCGGTCGACGTCGAGGAACAGCGTTTGCACCTCGGGCGCCGCGACGCTGCGGACCGCCGCGAGCGTGGGGTCGCCGCGTGCGGCCGCGATGAGCTCCGCCGCGGTCTTGTCGAGCTTCGGACGGTCGCCGTCGAGCGCGAGCAGGCGGTAGTCGAACCCGGCGATGTTGCCCATGCCGGAGATCGGCGGCTCGTTGATCGCGAACACGCGAGCCTCGGTGACCGCGGCGAACTTCTGGTTCATTCGCTGGATCAGCGCCAGTACGTGCTGGTCGGCGCCCTTGCGTTCGCTCCAGTCCTTGAGCGTGACGTAGACGAAGCCCTGGTTCGCGTAGCGGTAGAAGACCGAGAAGCCGACCACGCCGATGGTGTCGCGGACCTCGGGCTCTGCGCGCAGCATCGCCTCGACCTTGTCCAGCACGGCCACCACGCGCTCGGACGAAGCGCCCGAGGGCAGGTCGACGACGACGAACATCGTCCCCTTGTCCTCCTCGGGAACGAAGCCGCCCGGGATCGCCTGGAAAAGATAGAAGACGCCCGCGATGATCGCCGCGTAGATGACGACGAAGCGGGCGAAGCGCCTCATCATCCCGCCGACGGCGCGGGTGTAGGCCCCGGTCACCCGATCGACGAAACGGTCGAACGCCTGGATCGGCGCGGGCTTGTGCATGCCCTCCTTCAGGATCAGCGCACACAGCGCCGGCGTCAGCGTCAGCGCCGTGATCGCGGACAGCAGCGTCGAGATCGTGATGGTGACGGCGAACTGCTTGTACAGCGTGCCCGTCACTCCACCGAGGAAAGCGATCGGCACGAACACCGCGCAGATCACCGCAGTGATGCCAATGATGGCGCTGCCGATGGACTTCATCGCCTCGCGCGCCGCCTCGCGCGGCCCAACGCCCTTGTCGTGCATGATCTTCTCAACCGCTTCGACGACGACGATTGCGTCGTCGACGACGATGCCGATCGCGAGTACCAGCCCGAACAGCGTCAACATGTTGATCGAGAAGCCCATCAGCAGCATGCCCGCTGCGGTGCCGACCAGCGATACGGGGATCGCCAGCAGCGGGATGATGGTCGCCCGGATGCTGCCGAGGAACAGGTAGACGACGATGAGCACGAGGACGAACGCCTCGATGAAGGTATGGACGACCAGCTCGATCGACGCCTTGACGAACACTGTCGTGTCGTATGGCGCGCGCCATTCGACGTCGCTCGGCATCGACGCCGACAGCTGCTGCATCTTGGCGCGCACCTGGTCGGCGGTCTCCAGCGCGTTGCCGCCGGGGCGCAGGTAGACGCCGATGCCGGTCGCCGGCTTGCTGTTCAGCCGCATGCTGATCTGGTAGTCGTCGGCGCCGAGCTCGACGCGCGCGACGTCCCGCACCCGCACCACCGAGCCGTCGGCGGCGGCGCGGACGATGATGTTGGCGAACTGCTCGGGGTCGGTGAACGTCCCGCCGGTCTGCACCGGGAACGTCAATGCCTGGCCAGTCGCGTTGGGTGCAGTGCCGATCTCGCCGACCGCGTAGTTCTGGTTCTGCTCCCGGATCGCGTTGGCGACGTCGTTCACCGTCAGCTTGTACTTGGTGAGCAGGTCCGGGTTCAGCCACACGCGCATCGCGTACGGTGAGCCGAACAGCAGCACGTCGCCGACGCCAGCGATGCGCTTGATCTCCGGCACCACGCTGCTGTTCGCCAGATTGCTGATGTAGTCGCGGTCGAACTGGCCGGTCTTCGACTGCATCGTCAGGATCAGCAGGATCGCCGGATTCGTCTTGTCGACCTTGACCCCGTTCTGCAGCACGACCTGCGGCAGCAGCGCTTCGACGCGCTTGACGCGGTTGTTCACTTCCACGGTCGCGATGTCGAGGTCGACGCCCGGCTGAAACACGACGTAGAGCTCCATTAGCCCTGCTGCCGAGCTCGTCGAGTACATGTAGAGCAGGCCGTTGACGCCGTTCATCTCGCGCTCGAGGGGCGCGGCGACGACGTTTTCCAGCAGCTCGGGCGACGCGCCGGGGTAGACGGCAGTCACCTTGACCTGCGGCGGAGCGACGTTCGGGTACTGCTCGATCGCGAGCTGCTTCAGGGACAGCGCGCCCACGAGCGCGATGATCAGCGCGATGACGGTCGCGAAGACCGGACGGTCGACAAAGAAGCCCATGCTCGGCCCCTACTTCGACTTCGACGGCGGCGGCGCCTTCACCGACGCGACGGCGCCGGCTGGTGTCGCCGGCCCAGAGGAAGGTGCGGCGCCCGGTGCAGGTGCGCCCGGCGCCGCACCGACGGCGGGCCCCGGCGGCGCGGGGATCACTTTTACGACCATCCCCGGCGCGACGCGCTGGACCCCGTCGATGATCACCCGGTCGCCGGCGTGCAGCCCTTTTTCCACGATCCACTCGTCCTTGCTCCATCCGGCGACGACGAGGTCGCGGCGCTCGACCTTGTTCTCCGCGGCGACGACCCACGCGACATGGCCGTTGGGCACTTTTACCACCGCCCGCTGCGGGATCAGGATGGCGTCGGGTCGCTCGCCCACCTTGAGCTCGACGCCCACGAACATGCCCGGCAACAGGCGCCGCTTCGGATTGGCGAGCACCGCGCGCTGCGTGATCGTGCCGGTCTCCCGATTGACCTGCGCGTCGGTGAAATCCAGCTTTCCGACGTCGGACAGCTCGCTGCCGTCGGGCAGGATGAAGCGCGCGGTGCCGGCGCCGGCACCGGCGCGCAATTCGCCCTTCTCGAACGCCCGCCGCAGTACGATCGCGTCGCGGTCGGGCATGGTGAAGGTAACGTAGATGGGGTCGATGCGGTCGATCGTCGCCAGCAGCGTCGGCTCGCCACGTCCAACCAGCCGACCCTCGGGGACCTGCGTGATGCCGATGCGCCCCGACTCGGTCGCATAGACCCTGGTGTAGCCGAGGTTTAGCTTCGCCGACTCGACATTGGCGCGCGCGCTGTCCACCTGCGCCTCGGCGGACTTCTGCGCGGCTATAGCGTCGTCGTAGTCCTGCCGGCTGATCGCTTCCTCCTTTACCAGCGGCTCGAGGCGACTGGCCTTGGCGCGGGCGTTGCCGAGATTGGCCTGCGCGCGGGCAAGCGCGCCTTCTGCGTCGCGCAGGACAGCCTGAAACTGCGCCGGATCGATCGTGTACAGCAGATCGCCCTTCTTCACGTCGGTTCCCTCGGTATAGTGCCGCCGCTCGAGGATGCCCTCGACCCGCGCGCGCACCTCGACCGACCGGTAGGCCTGGACGTTGCCGACGTACTCGCGGATCACCGGCACCGTCGCGACCCGCACCGGCATCGCAACGACTTCCGGCGCGGGTGGCGCGGCCTTGGCCACCTCCTTCTTTTCGCCACAGGCGGCGAGCGCTAGCACCAGGGCGAGGGCGGCACCGGCGGCGCGGATGGCGGGGAGGGCAGTGGGTACGGCGGTGAATCGGTGAATCACGGAAGCCTCGCGAGCAGAAGAGGGTTGAGCGCGACGGATCGTCATTTCAATCGCGCGAGCCTGAGTGTGGGTGAAGCCGATCGGTCGATTGGCGAAAGTCGTTTGCAGGCAACGCCGTCCGAACCAGGGTCAAGGGTAGGTTTCGCCCCGGCCGCCGGCAATCGCCCCATTCCCGCCGCCTTGCTACTGGACCACCTCCCGCAGCCACGGATAGCCTTTGGCCGCCAGATCGTACCCGAAGGCGAACAGCTTGCGCATGTAGTCCCGGTCGAACGCCTCCTTGGGCACCTCCGCAAAATCAAGCGGAATCCAGGCCAAGTTGTAGCCCAGGCCGTCGCGCTTGGCCAGAAGGTAGATCTGCGCGAGGTCGCCGACGCCCTGGGTGCGAATGAGGGTCGACACCGTTCTGGCGAGGATCGGTAACAGACGTTGCGGCACGGCTTCCCACGTCGGCGTCAGCTTCGCATTGCGGATCAGGTAGATCTGAGGCTTCCCGACCACGCCCAGGCGTTCGGTCACCCGTCCCCAGTCGATGCCGGAAGGTGACAGAAACAACTGGGACGTCACGCCGCCGTCGACGTGGAGCTCCTGAAAACGATGACCGTTCGCCTCGACGTCGATGACGACCGGCGGAAAGGCGCCGGGGATTGACGCCGACGCGAGGATGGCCTGCTGGATGAGTCGCTTGGCATCCGGCGATCCGCTCGCGGCGATGCGGGTCAGGTCCCAGGTCACCGGCCGGCCTGCATCGAGATTGGTGGTGCCGACCAGCAGCGATCTGCCGCGGCGACCTTCCGTAGCAAGGGCAGCGACGACGCTGTCGTCGATGTAGCGTTCCAATAGCCTTTGAAGCGGGATCGTGTCCGCCGCCGCGTCACCGGAGAGTATCGAGAAGATGTTGCGCACTTCGATCAGATCTGCGGACGAGTAGCGGGTGTAAACCTCCCGAAGTTGCTGGTCGTAGGCTGGCCCCAGAAAGGCGAACGGCGCGATCAGCGCGCCGGTGCTGACTCCCGTCACCACCTGGAACTCGGGCCGGGTTCCGGCCGCGCTCCAGCCAGCCAGAAGCCCCGCGCCAAACGCGCCATCCTCGCCGCCGCCGGAGATGACGAGGTAGTTGTGCGGTCGGTTCATGACTCCGCCAAAGCGCTCTCGGACCTCGGCGTCCGGGAGGGCGAGCCACCGGCCGAAGCCTTCGGGTTTTTGGTCGCTCCAATACCGCGCACCAGGGATATCGGGAATTTCCGCCTGCGTTTCGAGCGTCGCCGGCAGCGGATTCAGGCGAAGTCCAGGACCGGCGCAGCCACCGAGCAGCCCTATCGCACAGCCAACCAGCAGATACCGTTGGAAGCAGCGCCGCCATGCGGTCAGGCGCGGCCAGCGTGAGGTCATAGACCATGGCGCAGTTCGTTGCATCGTCCACATGAGGTGCCTGCCCTTTCTATCCGGTCGGCTTTTCGCGAAGATCTCGAGCATCGCTGCCCGGCGCACCTTGGCCGACGGGATGCATGCCGCCGATGCCGGGACCAAGACCGTGGACGTGAACGTCCCGTTGCGGGTACGGAATCGAGATGCCAACTGCCCGGAACCGGTCGGCAATGGCGAAGCGCAAGTTGCTTTCGATGACCGGTCCCGAAAGCTCCGTCTGCAGGCGGATCCAGAATTGCAGGCGGCACTCGATGCCATCGCTGCCAAAGCTCGTGAGCAGGACCTCGGGTGCGGGCTCACTCATGACGCCGGCCACGCTCACCGCGCATTCCGCCAGGATTCGCACCGCCTGCCGCAGATCGGTGTCGTAGGCCACGTCGACGTTCACGCTCCGGCGCATCGTCGAATTCAGGTACGTCCAGTTGCTCACCTGGTTCTCGAGCAGATTCGAATTCGGGACGATGAAATCGATTCCGTCGAACCCATGCACCGTGGTCGCCCGTAGATCGACGGCTGCGACGGTCCCGGAAAGCGTCCCGATGGTGACAATGTCGCCGACGCGTAGCTTGCGTTCGAACAGAATGATCACGCCGCTGATCAGGTTCTTGATGATGTTTTGCGTGCCAAAGCCGACACCGATGGCGAGTGCGCCACCGAGGAAGGCGAAGGCGGTCAGGGGAATCCGGGTGAGCTTCAGCACCCCGATGAGGACGACCAGGCCCAATGTCCACATGATCCAGCGGTAGATCACGCTGCCGAACTGCTCACTGACACTGGCGCGACGAATCAACTGGGCGACGACGCGCCGGGCGAGAAACCGGGCAAACCAAAACCCGAGTCCGAACAAGACCAGCACCCCGACCGACTTCCCCACGGTCACGCCGTAATCCAGGGTTACCGTTCGGCCGTCGACGACGGAGTTGTCCGTTGCGCTGAACAGCTCGTACTCCCAGACGGCGCGCGCGCCGCGGGCAAGATTGGCCGCAAGGAAGGCGGACCACTCCTGCAGCGTCTTGGGTTCGACCACTTCGATGTCGTTCCGACTGCGCGTCAACAACAGCTTCAGCCGTGAAAGCTGCTCCTCGACCCGTTCGCGCGTGTCGATTTCCGCCAGGAGTGCCTCCAGCACACGCTGCTCGGCGGGGCGTCGAACATCACCGGTCGGCAGTGCTTCGATCTGGAGGCGTTGTGCGCGGGCACTGGCGCGAGTCGAGTCCAATTGCTCCGTCGCGACCCGAAGTCGCGCCTCGATTTGCTCAATCGCCGTCGCGAGCGCGCTTCTGGCGCTTTCCCGCCGCGTTGGATCGGCGTTTGCGATCAACGTCTGGCGGCGGAGTCGCCACGCCTCTTCCTTGCCCTGCTCGATCTGATCGAGTTCCGTCAATGCGGCAATCGTCGCGCGCTGAGCCGCGAGTACGCGGATGGTCACGGGATCGCTCTCGTCCCTGCGCGTCGATGCCGTGGCGAGGCGCTTCCTGGCTTGATCAAGCTCCTTGGTCAAACCCTGTCGGGCCCTGCGCGATGCCTCTGCGACGTTACTTAATTCCGGTTCGTCGAGGACCTGCACAGAGCGAACTCGCTCGCTCTCGCGCTCCAGAGCCGCAAAACTACTGTCGAAGGATGCCAGGCGTACTTGGCCCTCGGCTCGCTCCATGTCCGCCCGCGCGATCTCCAACGCCGCGACACGAGCCTGCGTCCGTGCGAGGTCCGTCTCCGCCTGCAGGCGGTCGCGATCCTGTTCCGCCGCACGCGCAAGCTGTTCCTGTCGCAGCCGCAGTGTCTCGTCGGCCTTGCGCCGCGCCAGGACGAGGCTTTCGAGTTCGCCATCCAGCACCCGAAGGGACGACGCAAGGACGGATCGCTGGGTGGCGACCGCGTCGCGCCGATCGCGCAATATATCTACTGCGGCGACCGCGTACGGGCCTGGACCCATCAGCGTAGTCGGTCCTGGACTTGGTGCGGCGGGAACCGTTTCTGCCACAGACTTCCGCCGCTCTCGTGCCTCCAGCAGAGCAATCAGTCGGGCGAGCGAGCCACGTCGCTCGTCGAGCAGCGGCGTTTCGGCCGGCAGTATTGTCAGCCGCTGCTGCTCGCGCCTCGCTCGTTCCAGTTCGTCGACATCAGTAGCATCCTTGGCGGCCGGCAATGCACTCGGCGCATCGACTGGGGCTGGCGTTTGCGCGGCAGTTGGCGCATGGGCGGCGCCCAGGACAAAGACGAGCGCGATCCCGCGCATGAGTGCAAAGACCGCTGCTGACTGAGCACGCACGAGACGTCGCGGCGTGCCCGCGAGCGCGTCGCGGTCCGGTACTCGAACGCCCCAACGACGTATCGGGCTTCCGCTGCTGTCTGACCGAGCGCCGCCTTGACGCCATCGATGAGGTTGGCGTGAGCAGCGCAATGGGGTGTCCTGGTGAACCATGGGACCGCCATTGTGGTCATGTCGGGCACGTCTTGGGGGGGCGGCTACCCATTTTGGGCACCACTCCTTACCGGGCCCGGTCGCCATTAGGGCTGCGCTCTTCGCCAGTATCGCGGTCGCCCTTGCGGTGCTCCTGGGCTACGGGGTGTCGACGAGTTGGGGCGCAACGCCAGCCTCATTGGTCATCGCCGGCGGCCTCCTGCTCCTGCTTTCAGCACTGCAAACGACGACGATGCGACCCATGCCCGCGGGACGAAGCCCTTCACAGGCGACGAGTGCCGAACCGAGCCTGGCGATCGCGCTGTCTCCTCTGGCGTTCCCCGGCATCGTGGCACCCCATACGATCGGCGTGCTCTTCATCTCTGCTGCGTATTTGCGCGTATCGGGCGAGCAGTCGCAATACTCGCAGCAGGGCTGGCGGTGGTTATCCTGGATTTCGGCGGGATGCTCGTTGCCAAACCTGTCGTACGCTGGATTGGTCATGTGCCGTTGCGCATTCTTGGCGTAGTCTTTGGCGTACCGCAGGTCGCACTGGGCGTCGAGCTCATTGTCGACGGCATAGCCCGCACGTCCCTGTTTAAATGGCCAAGCTCAAGCGCGTTTCGGCGCGGCCTTTCCGGTAGAACGTGGCGGCAGTCGGGTAAGCGTCTCGTCCAGCGCGGTCTGGATTTGATTGGCGCACGCCAGCAATTGTCGTACGGATTCGCGAGTGAATTCCCGCAGATCCGGTTCCACGGATTCCCGGACAATGCACCAGCCCGCGCGGTCATGGCGGGAGACAAACCCTCGCTTTTCCAATATTTCGAGCTTGCGCCGGATGGTTTCCCTCGGAATGCGGGTGATCAGATGCAGGTCACGGATTCTGACCGCTCGGAGGTCGTTGCCTTCCTTCAAGACGACCTTGCCCTCGGAAGACATGTCTTTCGGAAGGCGTCCCGGAGGCAACAAATGCGCCACGTTCTGATGGGCGAGCACACCCCAGATGATCAACGTTTCGTAGTCAACGCCGAGTGTGCGCGATGATCGCAACATGTGATGGATGAGATGCCGGTTGAGAACGAACGCGATGTATCCGAATGCAGCGTCGAATGCTCGGTCCTGGTCCGATGGTTCCAGCATCTTCTTGCCCTGTGGCATGGGCATTATCTCCATTCGCCGGCTTGGGCAATAGGGTTGGATTCACCGGCAGCCCATTGTCTCACCCATTTTGGGCAAATCGGCGCGCATGGCGGTTGTCCAATGCAGCCCGAGGCACCGACACTCTCCCGACCCAATACGCCAATTGGCGGCAGAGGAGTAGGAAACTGTGCACAAAGCCTTCCCGCGCGCGCGCGACGAGCATTAGCCTGGGACCGGCGCGATGAAACAGGTGCTTGCTCGTGCCGCCCTGGCCGAAACCGCGACCGGCGCAGCGCTGCTGATCGTTCCGTCGCTCGTTGGGCGGTTGTTGCTCGGGGAGAACCTAGTTGGTTCGGCGCAACGGTCGCACGCGTCGCAGGCATTGCCTGCTGGCCCGGGCCGCCGCAGTTCGGCATGCTGACCTACGGCGCGGCGGTCACGGTGCTTCTCGCCTATGTTGGCTTCGCTGGCGGAGGCGGGGTGCTGCTTTGGCCAGCGATCGTCCTGCACGCCGTGCTCGCAGCATTTTTTAGCGCGGGCAACAACGTACGGCAATAATGCGAAAACTCAAAGGAGTTAGACGCTGCCCACCTGGCGCGCCCATTGTAAGAGTGCCGATTACACACCGTACGCTTTCGGTCGGCCTGTTGACGTCAGCTTCCTTGGGATTGAACGTCAGGTTTCCGGACGATCGACAGACGGCTCAGGGTCGGCAGCGTGAGTACGCGGCCTTCGGATGCCGTCGTTCAGCCGGCACCCTCTCCCGGTCGATGCTGGTCACCTGCGAACGACTGCTGTCGCCAACGCTGATCTGCTCGAGGGCTTCGGCGAAGGTCAGGTTCCAAGGTAGACCTGTCGCTCGCCGAGAAAACCGCCACCGGCTCCTTCGGGTCGTAAGGATGAGTACGCGGCCTTCGGATGCAGTCGTTCAGCCAGGATCTCTTGCCGGTTGATGGAGGCAACCCGCGAACGACCGCTGTCGCCGCCACTGGCTTTCTCGGCGGCGTGATCGAATGTCAAGTTCCAAGGTACACCGGTCGTTCGCCGAGAAGACGGCCACGGGCAGCAATGGGTCGAGAGCGTCTATTCGATTCACCAGCCCGCAGCCGTTCGAGCAATTCTTCATGTCGGCTGGCGTCGCCAATCCTTGAAGGTCTGCAATGGAGATTCCATCCCCGCGCCGGCGACCGCGCGCTGTGGCCGCTCCACTTTGAGACCGGCCATTCCAGGCGTTTCATCTTGAAGGCGTCAACGGCTGGAGTTGGCCGAACGCGCCCATTGACCAACCGCGACTGAACGGCCGGTGTCTCGACCATTGCAGCGATACTTGTCGTCCACGTGACCGGCGGCAGGCGATCGACTGCCGCCGACGTTCGACGCGGTAGTGATTCCGTTCCGTCACTTCGCCTTGCGTTGCAACGGGATTACCTGCGCACCCTGTGCCAGCGCGTCGAGCATGTCCGCCCATTGCTGCATCATCTTGCGGCGCTCGGGCAAATATTCCGCCCTGTTGTACGCGCCTCGAATTTCGTTGCGCTCACTATGCGCCAACTGGCGTTCGATGACGTCGGCCCGAAAGCCCGCTTCGTTCAGGATCGTGGACGCGACGGCGCGGAAGCCGTGCCCCGTCATCTTGCCCTTGTAGCCGAGGCGGTACAGCGCGAACAGCATCGTATTGTTCGATATGGGCTTGTCGGGGTTGCGACCGGGGAATGCGTACCGACTGCAACATCCCATAGCGCGGATCTCGCGGAGGACCTCGATCGCCTGTCGGGAAAGCGGAACGACATGTTCGCTTCTCATCTTCATCCGTGTCGCCGGGATGATCCATATCGCCGAGTCAAGGTCGAGTTCCGACCACTCGGCGCCGATCAACTCATTGGTCCGAACGAACGTCAAGACCAGTAGGCGCAGCGCATATGCGGTCAGTTTATCGCCGAGCTCGCCATAGCCGTCGATAGCGCGTAGCAGCGCCGGCAACTCCTCGGGCGCCACCGCAGCCTGGTGCTTGCTCTTGTGTGGAGTCAAGGCACCGCGGAGATCGGGTGCGGGATCGCGCTGGCACCGACCGGTTGCGACACCGTACCGAAACACTTGCGATGCCACTTGCAAGACGCGATGAGCAAGATCGTGCGCACCGCGATGCTCGATCTTACGTACCGCCGCCAGAAGCATCGGCGCCGTTACCTCGGCAATGGGCTCGCTGCCAATCTCGGGGAACAGGTTGGATTCCAGGCGGCGTAGAACGTCGGATGCGTGATGTGCCACCCAGACGTGGGCCTGCTTGCCGTACCACTCGCGCGCGACGGCTTCGAAGCTGTTGATCTCCCGACCTTCGGCTTCCCGTTTCGCGGCCTTGCGCTGGTCGGATGGGTCAATGCCCGCCGCCAGCAGCTTGCGCGCATCTTCGCGCCGCGAGCGAGCTTCGGCCAAAGACACCTCGGGATAGACGCCAAGAGAGAGGCGCTTTTCCTTGCCAACGAAGCGGTATTTCAGGCGCCACCAGCGCCCGCCAGCGGGGGAAACCTCGAGATACATGCCGCCGCCATCAAACAGGCGGATCGGCTTGTCGGCGGGCTTCGTGTTTCGGATGGCGGTCGCGGTCAGGGGCATGGGAGCACATTCGGAATGACCGCGCGGGTCGCATCGAGAAACGCGCGCAGTTCCGCTGTTTCGGCAGGAGTCAGCGATAGGCAACGGCTGCCCAATTGAAACGAAAGCGCTCCGCGACTATCTACCAGGAATCGCGTCAACGCGATCTGATGAGCCCCGTCTGCTCGCTGCCGCCCCAATTCAGCCTTGCGCGCTGCACTCGGGTCGATGCCATCAGCGAGCAGCGCGCGGATCGCTATGCGCTGCGCACGCGCGTCGTCTATGGAGGTATCCGGATAGACGCCGAGAGAAAGTCGATTTTCCTTGCCCCCATGCCGGTATTTCAGCCGCCAATATTTCCCGCCGGTCGGCGTCACGAACAGATACATTCCCCCACCGTCGGAGAGCTTGTATGGCATCGCTCTCGGCTGCGCGAATTCGATCTGGGGCACAGTGAGGGGCATGGGGGCAGGTGCAACGTCGTTGGGAGAGTGTTCCCCAATACTGCCCCCGGTTGATGCCGGCTGTCAACGGACGACTTCGGTCCTTCCAGAACGTCGGATTGTTGTTTGTTAACGGTTTTTTATTTGAACGAAGACCGCTTTGGACGTTGCTGGATGCGGTCTTGGCGGAGAGGGCGGGATTCGAACCCGCGTTAGGGTATTACCCTAAACACGCTTTCCAGGCGTGCGACTTAAACCGCTCATCCACCTCTCCGTTTGGCGCTGCTCTTCTGGTGGAACCGGCGATTTTACCTCAACCGGCTGTCCTGCCCCCGCACCATAGGCTTGCGCGTGCAACGCGGTGCTATCGCCCCATCTGCGCGTCGACGGTCGTGAGTGCGGTCATGTTGACGATCCGGCGCACGGTCGCCGACGGCGTCAGGATGTGCACGGCCTTCGCGACCCCGAGCAGGATCGGTCCCAGCGTGACGTTGCCGCCCCCCGACACCTTGAGCAGGTTGAACGAGATGTTGGCGGCGTCGATCGTCGGCATGATCAGCAGATTTGCCTCGCCCTTCAGGCGCGAACCGGGGAAGGCCCCCAGGCGGACCTCCTCCGACAGCGCGGCATCGGCGTGCATCTCGCCTTCGATCTCGAGGTCGGGTGCCCGCGCATTGATCAGCGCCAGCGCGGCCTGCATCTTCTTCGCCTGCGGGTGGTCGCTGGAGCCGAACGACGAGTGCGACAGCAGCGCCACCTTCGGCTTGAGGCCGAAACGCCTCAGCGCCTCCGCCGCCAGCAGCGTGATCTCGGTGAGCTCTTCGGCGGTCGGATCGACGTGCACGTAGGTGTCGGCGACGAACACCGTGTGCTCGGGCAGCATCACCGCATTCATCGCGGCGTAGCCCTTGACCCCCGGGCGCAGGCCCAGCACCTGATCGATGAATTGCAGATGCAGCTGGTGGGTGCCGAAAGTGCCGCAGAGCATGCCGTCGGCGTCGCCGCGATGGATTGCCATCGCGCCGATCAGCGTCTGCCGGCGGCGCATCTCGATCTTCGCGTATTGCTGCGACACGCCCTTGCGCGCGGTCAGGCGGTAATACTCGCCCCAGTAATCGCGATAACGCGGATCGTCTTCGGGGTTGATGACCTCGAAGTCCTTCCCCGGCTCGATGCGCAGCCCGTACTGGTCGATGCGCTTCGCCAGCACTGCCGGGCGTCCGATCAGGATCGGCTGCGCGAGCCCTTCATCCAGCACCACCTGCACGGCACGCAGCACGCGCTCGTCCTCGCCTTCGGCGTACAGGATGCGCATGGGCGACTTCTTCGCCGCCTGGAACACGGGCTTCATCAGCAGACCCGAGTGATAGACGAATTGCGTGAGCCTTTCGCGGTACGCGGCGAAATCGGCGATCGGCTGCGCGGCCACGCCCGAGTCCATCGCGGCCCGGGCGACCGCGGGCGCGATGGTGACGATGAGGCGAGGATCGAAGGGCTTGGGGATCAGGTACTCCGCACCGAAGCGCAGGTTGTGGATGCCATAGGCCTGCGCGACGATGTCGGATTGCTCGGCCCGGGCGAGTTCCGCCAGCGCGCGCACGGCCGCCACCTTCATCGGCTCGTTAATCCGCCTGGCCGCGACATCCAGCGCTCCGCGAAAGAGGAACGGAAACACCAGCACGTTGTTGACCTGGTTCGGGAAGTCGGAGCGGCCGGTGGCGATGATGGCGTCGGGACGTGCCGCCTTGGCGAGATCCGGCATGATCTCGGGCTCGGGGTTCGCGAGCGCCATGATGAGCGGCCGCTCCGCCATCAGCGACAGCCATTCCGGCTTCAGCACCCTCGCCGCCGAGAGGCCGAGGAAAATGTCGGCGCCGGGCAGGATGTCGGGCAGCCGGCGCGCGGCGGTCTCCTGCATGTAGCGGGCCTTGTTGTCGTCCATTTCCTCGGTCCGTCCGGCGTGGACGACGCCGGCGATGTCGGACACCCAGATGTTTTCCTGTGGGATGCCGAGGCTCACGAGGAGATCGAGGCAGGCGAGCGCCGCTGCACCCGCGCCCGAGCACACGACCTTGACCTGATCCAGGCGCTTGCCGACGACGTCGAGTCCGTTGAGAATCGCAGCTCCGACGACGATCGCCGTGCCGTGCTGGTCGTCGTGGAACACCGGGATCTGCATCCGCTCGCGCAGCTTCTTCTCGACGTGGAAGCACTCCGGTGCCTTGATGTCCTCAAGATTGATGCCGCCGAACGTCGGCTCCAGCGCGGCGATGATTTCCACCAGGCGGTCCGGGTCGCGCTCGTTGATCTCGATGTCGAAGCAGTCGATGCCGGCGAATTTCTTGAACAGCACCGCCTTGCCTTCCATCACCGGCTTGGCGGCCAGCGGGCCGATGGGGCCCAGCCCCAGCACCGCGGTGCCGTTGGTGACCACGCCGATCAGGTTGCCGCGGGCGGTGAGGTTTCGCGCCTCCGCGGGGTCGCGGACGATCTCGTCGCAGGCCGCTGCAACGCCCGGCGAGTAGGCGAGCGCCAGATCGCGCTGGTTGGTGAGCTGCTTGGTCGGCTGCACTGCGAGCTTTCCCGGTGGCGCCTGGCGATGGTATTCGAGCGACGCTTCGCGAATTTCCTTGTCTGACATGGGGTTTTCCGAAGAGGGTGCTGGCGGTGTGCCCATGATATCCGAAGGGTCGGGCACCACTCGGACGATGGCGGCGCGAGCGCCCTGCCACCCTCTTTTTCGGAACCTTGAGCCGCCGCAAGGTAATGCTATCCGCGTCCGGTATAATCGCGGGTCCTTTTCCGAACGGGTGCCCTACCCCGCGGCAAGCCTGCGCCGCGCGTGCACACTCCCGAAACCACGTTTTCTCGAACCTTCCTGCCTGCCAGTGATGCTTGAAGCGCGCGATCTTGCCGCGCAGCGCGGCTACTCGGTGCTGTTCTCGGGACTCTCGTTCCGCGTCGACGCCGGGGAGGCGCTCGTCATCATCGGTGCCAACGGCACCGGCAAGACAACGCTGCTGCGGATGCTGGCCGGGCTCTCCCCGCCCGCCGACGGCCAGATCTTCTGGAATGGCCAGCCGGTCCATCCGTTCGACGCGGAGTTGCGCGGCGCGCTGGCCTTTGCCGGTCACTCGCCATCGCTGAAGGACGAACTCACCGCCGAAGAGAATCTGCGCCTGCTGGTCGAGCTCTCCGGCGCACCGGTGGCGGGCGAGGCGATCGACGCCGCGCTCGACGCGGTCGCGCTCGGCAAGAAGCGCCATCTGCCGGCGCGCGTTCTGTCGCAAGGCCAGCGCCGTCGCATCGGCCTCGCGCGACTGCGCCTGCTGCAGCGCCGGCTCTGGATCCTGGACGAACCCGTCACCGCGCTGGACGCCGCCGGGATGGCGCTGCTCGCGGGGCTGGTCGCCGAGCACCTCAACGGCGGCGGACTCGCGGTCGCCGCCACTCACGCGCCGCTCGGCCTGCCCGAGGCGCGTGTCCGCACACTGTCGCTCGCATGACAGCCGGTGACACCACCGTGCCGATAGCCGACGCGAGCGACACCACGGCCGCGATCTGGCCGGCGATCCGCTGGAGCCTTGTCCGCGACCTGAAGATCGCCTTTCGCTCGCGCGCGGAACTCGGTGTGCAATTGCTGTTCTACGTCATCGTGGTGACACTCTTCCCGCTGGCGACGACACCGGAGCGGACTCTCCTCGCGACGATGGGCCCCGGCGTGCTGTGGGTCGCGGCATTGCTCGCCTCGCTGCTGTCGCTGCCGCGCCTCTTCGCCGGCGATTACGCCGACGGCACGCTGGAACAGATTGCGCTGTCGCCGCATCCGCTCGCCGCGCTGGTCTCGGGCAAGATCCTCGCTCACTGGCTGACGACGGGCCTGCCGGTGGCGGTGCTGGCGCCGTTGCTCGGCGTCCAGTACGCGATGTCCGGCGACGCGCTGCTGATCCTCACCATCGCGCTCCTGCTCGGCACGCCGATCCTGTCGCTGCTGGGGGCCATCGGCGCCGCCCTGACGCTGGGCCTGCGTGCCGGCGGCAGCCTGCTCGCGCTGCTGGTGCTGCCGCTGTACATCCCGATCCTCATCTTCGGCGCCGGGTCGGTGGACATGTGGCGCTCGGGACTCGACGTCTCCGGCAACCTGTCGCTGCTGGGAGCGGGCCTGCTGCTCGCCATCGTCGGCGCCCCTTTCGCCGCGGCCGCCGCCGTACGCATCGCAATGGACTGATCGCTTCGCCATGGCCATCAACTGGTACAAATACGCGTCGCCCGCCAAGTTCTATCCGCTGGCGGGAAAACTGATCCCGTGGTTCGGCTGGGGAGCCGCCGTGCTGACGGTGATCGGCCTGTTCATCGGACTGGGCATCGCGCCCACCGATTTCCAGCAGGGCGAGGCCTACCGGATCATCTTCATCCACGTCCCGTCAGCGTGGCTGTCGATGTTCCTCTATCTCGTGATGGCCTTCTGGGGCGCGCTGGCGCTGGGATTCAACACGCGGCTGTCCGCGATGATGGCGCAATCGATCGCGCCGACCGGTGCGCTGATGACTTTCATCGCGCTGTGGACGGGTTCGCTGTGGGGCCGCCCGACGTGGGGCACCTACTGGGCGTGGGACGCACGGATGACCTCCGAACTCATCCTGCTGTTTCTCTACCTGGGCATCATCGCCCTGCGCAACGCCATCGACGATCCGCGCCGCGCGGACCGCGCCTGCGCGGTGCTGTCACTGGTCGGCGCGATCAACGTGCCGATCATCTATTACTCGGTCAAGTGGTGGAACACGCTGCATCAGGGCTCGTCGGTCAGCATGACCGCGGCGCCCAAGATGGCGGCCATCATGCTTTCGAGCATGCTGATCATGTCGTTCGCCGCCTGGTTCTATTCGATCGCGGTCTCGCTGCATCGCGTGCGCTCGATCATCATCGAGCGCGAGCGCGGTGCGGCGTGGATTGCCGCGCTGCCGGAGATGAAGTCGTCATGAGCGAATTCCTGGCCATGGGCGGCTACGCCTTCTACGTCTGGGGCTCGTACGGGGTGGCCGCCCTCGTCCTCGTCATCGAAACCATCGCAGTGCGCTCGCGCCGTCGCGCGACCCTCGAGGAGGCGCGGCTGTCCGCGCCCGACGAGCCCGCTACACCCGTCAAATCTGGAGGTGCCCAATGAAACCCCGCCATCGCCGCTTTGCCTGGATCGGAGGGGGCGTCGTGCTGGTCGGCGTCGCCGCCGCGCTGGTGCTGAACGCGTTCCAGTCCAATCTCGTGTTCTTCTTCACGCCGAGCCAGGTCGCCGCCAAGGAAGCGCCGCAAGGCCGCGCGTTCCGCATCGGCGGGCTGGTCGAGGACAAGAGCCTGCAGCGCGACAAGGACGGCCTCACCATCCGCTTCAACGTGACCGACACCGCGAAGACCATCCCCGTCGTGTACACGGGCATCCTTCCCGACCTCTTCAAGGAGGGCAAGGGCGTCGTGGCGCAGGGCAAGATCGGCTCCGACGGCGTGTTCCAGGCTTCCGAAGTGCTCGCCAAGCACGACGAGAACTACATGCCCCCCGAAGCCGCAGCCGCGCTTGCGAGCGCAAACGCAAACGGCGGCGCGGCGATGGCTGAAAAAGCCGCCAAGACGCTGAAGCCCTGACCCGAGGTCGCTCCCATGATTCCTGAAATCGGACATTTCGCCCTGATCCTCGCGCTGCTGCTGGCGACGATCCTGGGCACGTTGCCGCTCATCGGCGCGCACCGGCGCATCGGCCCCTGGATGGCGGTCGCCCGGCCCGCGGCGCAGGGCGTGTTCCTGTTCGTGACGCTGGCCTGGGTCTGCCTTGCGTACGCTTTCGCCACCAGCGACTTCTCGGTGGTGAACGTCGCCACCAACTCGAATACGCAGTTGCCGATGCAGTACAAGATCGCCGCCAGCTGGGGATCGCACGAAGGATCGATGCTGTTGTGGGTGTTCATGCTGTCGGGCTGGACGGTGGCGGTTTCGCTTTTCTCGCGTCACCTGCCCGAGGAGATGGTCACGCGCGTGCTGGGCGTGATGGGCCTCGTTGCCGTCGGCTTCCTGCTGTTCATGCTGCTCACCTCCAACCCGTTCGACCGCCTGTTCCCGCCGGCGCCGGAAGGTCGCGATCTCAACCCGCTGCTGCAGGATCCCGGCATGGTGTTTCACCCACCTCTGCTGTACATGGGTTACGTCGGTTTCTCGGTGGCGTTCGCGTTCGCGATCGCCGCCCTGCTGGGCGGCAAGCTCGATGCCACCTGGGCGCGCTGGTCGCGGCCCTGGACGACGCTCGCGTGGTGCTTCCTCACCGGCGGCATCATGCTGGGGAGCTGGTGGGCGTATTACGAGCTGGGATGGGGCGGCTGGTGGTTCTGGGATCCGGTCGAGAATGCGTCGTTCATGCCCTGGCTCGTGGGTACCGCGCTGATCCACTCGCTGGCCGTCACCGAAAAGCGCGGCACGTTCAAGGCCTGGACCGTCCTGCTTGCGATCTGCGCATTCTCGCTGTCGCTGATGGGCACCTTCCTCGTGCGCTCGGGCGTTCTGACGAGTGTCCACGCGTTCGCAACCGACCCGCGGCGCGGCGTCTTCATCCTGCTCTTCCTGGCGCTGGTCATCGGCGGTTCGCTGGCGGTGTTCGCGGTCCGGGCGCCGAAGGTCGGCGGCGGAGGACGCTTCGAGGCGGTTTCGCGCGAGTCGATGCTGCTCGCCAACAACGTGCTGCTGATCGTCGCCACCGGTTCGGTGCTGCTGGGCACGCTCTATCCGCTGTTCCTCGACGCGCTGGCCCTGGGCAAGATCTCCGTCGGCCCGCCGTACTTCGATGCGGTGTTCGTGCCGGTGATGACGCCCCTCGTTTTCCTGATGGGCATCGGTCCGATCGCCAAATGGAAGGAAGCGAAGCTGCCCGACATCTGGCAGCGGCTGCGCTGGGCGCTGGCCGTGAGCATCGTCACCGCACTGGTCATCCCGTTCATCGCCGGCAAGTGGACGCCGATGAAAAGCTTCGGCTTCCTGCTCGCCTTCTGGATCATTTCCTCGACTTTCGTCGGCATTATCGATCGGCTGCGGGGAGTGCGCAGCGGCCTGTTCGCCCAGCTCGCGCGCCAGCCGCGCAGCTACTGGGGAATGGTCCTCGCGCACCTCGGAGTCGCGGTATTCATCATCGGCGTCACGGTCGTGAAGGGCTACGAGACCGAGCGCGACGTGAAGATGGCGGTCGGCGACACAGTCTCCGTCGGCGGACACAGCTTCCGCTTCGACGGCGTAATGGAAACCCGAGGGCCGAACTACCGTGCCATGCGCGGGACCTTCAATGTCTCGAAGGGAGGCAGGTTCATCGAGGTATTGCACCCCGAGAAGCGCGTCTACAACGCCGGCGGCATGCCGATGACCGAAGCCGCGATCGACACCGGCCCGTTCGGCGATCTCTACGTGTCGCTGGGCGACCCGATCGCCGACGGCGCCTGGAGCGTGCGCGTCTACAGCAAGCCCTTCATCACGTGGATCTGGGGCGGCTGCATCGTGATGGCGCTGGGCGGCTTCATCGCCATCACCGACCGCCGGTACCGTACCTTTGCCCGGCGCGATGCCCTCGTGCCGCAGGGTGTGCGCGCGGCCGGCGCGGATTGACGGGAGACGATGGTGAACAAGAAGCTATTCATTCCGCTGGGCGTCTTCATCGTCCTGGTCGGGTTTCTTTTCGTCGGCCTCTTCCTCAATCCGCGCGAGGTTCCCTCGCCGCTGATCGACAAGCCGGCGCCGATGTTTTCGCTCGCACAACTGCATGCGCCGAACAAGATGCTTGGCACGTCCGACATGAAGGGGCAGGTATGGCTGCTCAACGTGTGGGCATCGTGGTGCGTGTCCTGCCGCGAGGAACATCCGTTGCTGGTCGAACTCGCCAAGGCGAAGCTGCTTCCGATCGTCGGGCTCAACTACAAGGATGAGCCTGCCGCGGGAATGAAGTGGCTGAAGCAGAACGGCGACCCGTACAACCTGTCGGTCGTCGATCGCGACGGCGCAGTGGGGATCGACTTTGGCGTCTATGGCGTGCCGGAGACCTTCCTGATCGACAAGACGGGCACGATCCGCTACAAGCAGATCGGCCCGATCACCGTCGAGGCGCTCGAAAAGAAAATCATGCCGCTGGTGCGGGAACTGCAGAAATCATGACGCGAATCGCCTCTCTGCCTGCCGCGCTCGCGTTCGCGGCGCTGGTTTCGTTGCCCGCGGTCCCTGGCGCATACGCCGCCGACGCCGTGCCCACCGAGAAGGACCCGGTCTCCGCCGAGCGCGCGGTAAAGCTTGGCGAGAAGCTGCGCTGTCTCGTCTGCCAGAACCAGACCATCGGCGAATCCAACGCCGAACTCGCCGTCGATTTGCGCAGGCAGGTGCGCGAGCAGATCGCAGCGGGCAAGACCGATGCGGACATCATCGACTACATGGTCAAGCGTTACGGCGACTTCGTGCTCTACGAGCCGCCCGTCAAGGGCACGACGCTGCTTCTCTGGGGCGGCCCCGGCTTGCTGCTGCTGATCGGCGCGTTCACGCTGTTTCGCATCGTCCACGCCCGCCGCCGTGTGGCAGACGACCTTCCACTCACCGCCGAAGAACTGGAGCGCGCGAAGCGCCTCCTGGCCGGCGAACCCGGGAAAGAATTCAAGTGACTGCCTTTGTCCTGATCGCCGCCCTCATGGTGGCGGTGACCCTCGCATGGGTCCTCGTCCCGCTGTTGCGTCATCGCGACTCCGTCCACGTCGACCGCGAGGCGTCCAATGTCGCCATCCTGCGCGACCAGTTGCGCGAACTCGACACCGATCTCGCCAACGGCGTGATGCCTCCCGAGCAGTACCCGTCCGCGCGACGTGACCTCGAACAGCGCGTGCTGGAAGAATCGCAGGCAGGCGCCCCCCGGACGGGTGCGGCGATGCCACGGACCGGGCCGTGGTCGGCGATCGCGGTCGCTGCGCTGGTACCCATCGCCGCGGCGGTGCTGTACGCATTCCTGGGCAGTCCCGACGCATTTTCGCCGCAGGCTCAGGTGACCGCAGCCGCAGTCAATCCGCACGAGGCCAGCGGCGCGCAAGTCGAGGAAAAGCTCGCGCAGCTCACCGCGAGGCTGGAAAAGGAGCCGGGCAACATCGAAGGCTGGGTGATCCTTGCGCGCACCTACTACGTGATGAAGCGCTTCCCCGAGGCGACGCGCGCCTTCGAGAAAGCGGTGGCGCTCGCGCCGGACGTTCCCGACCTGCTCGCCGACTACGCCGACACGCTGGGCGCGGCGCAGGGCGGCAACCTGCAGGGCAAGCCGATGGAGCTCGTTCAGCGGGCACTCAAGATCGATCCAACGCACTGGAAGGCATTGGCGCTGGCCGGCACGGCCGCGTTCGAACAGAAGGACTACCGGAAGGCGGTCGAGTACTGGGAGCGCCTGAAGCCCACCATACCGCCCGAATCCGACATCGCCCGCTCGATTGACGCCAGCATCGCCGAGGCGCGGCAACTCGGCGGCTTGCCGGCGGGTCCGGTTGCCTCCGCGCCCCCACCGCCTGCAGCGTCAACGCGCGCCTCCTCCGTCGCGGCAGCGCCGGCGAAGCCTTCCGCCGCGGCACCGGCAATGCCCGGGGCCAGCGTTTCCGGCAGCGTCAAGTTGAGCCCCGCGATTGCGGCCAAGGCGGCACCTACCGACGCAGTGTTCATTTTCGCCCGTCCCGCCGAAGGCTCGAAGATGCCGCTCGCGATCGTGCAGATGCAGGTCAAGGATCTGCCGGCGTCGTTCACGCTCGACGACTCCATGGCGTTGGCCCCGACGATGAAGATCTCGAGTTTTCCCGATATCGTCGTCGGTGCACGCGTCTCCAAGTCCGGCAGCGCAATGCCCGCTTCCGGCGATCTCGAAGGGCTCTCGAAGCCGCTGAAGGCCGGCACCACCGGCGTCGCGCTCGTCATCGATTCGGCGCTGCCCTGACCGTCGGTGCGGCGGATTGCCGCACCCGCGTCGGCCGCCCGCTTATCCCATGGCGAGGGCGTCTCGGCCGGTTTGATTCGCATCAAGCTTTTGCGCTCCGACGCGGTGGCATCGGCACGCAATTGCTAGACTCCCGAGGACAAATAGTGGTCCTTCAGCAAGCCGTTCCCGGGAGAGTCGCATGTCACCCAAGTTCGTTCGTGTTCTGGCGCGAAGCGCTGCCGCGATCGCGCTGATGGCGTTTGCCGTCGCCGCGCCATCGTCGCTGGCGCAGGCACCCAAGGCAGCCGCCGCGCAAGCCAAGCCGGCAGCCGTCAAAACCGCCGCCTTCGATGCCGGGCCATGCCTCGGCTGCCACCAGCCCATCAAGGCCTTCCACGATTCCGGCAAGCACAAGGGACTCTCCTGCGCGGCCTGCCACGACGGCACTGCCGGCCACCTGAAGGACATGAAGCTGCGTCCGGTCACCAAGACCGACCCGGCCGTCTGCGGCGCATGCCACAAGAACCAGTTCGACACCATGTACACGATGAACTGGGACAAGCAGGCGCGCAGCGAAAAATCGCTAGCCACCGGCCCGTCACCGAATCCGGCTTTCGACAAGCTGATGATGCCGCACGGATTCACGAAGGAACACAACCTGCCCCGTTCGCATGCGTTCGCGTTGTACGACCAGCTGGTCATCGATCGCGCCTTCGGCGGCCGCTTCGAGAACAAGAAAGGCTGGCAGGGCCTCGCGCTGGCCGGCGGCAACGCGAAGCTCTGGGACACCATCGAAGACAAGTTCCCGGGCGAGCCGCACAAGGTCTTCAAGCCCGGGACCGCCGCGGCCGCGAATCCGGTGTGCCTCTCCTGCAAGACGCAGGACCACATCCTCGACTGGGCGTATCTGGGCGATCCGGTCCCGGGCGCCAAGTGGAGCCGCACGTCCAAGGTCAACGAAATGGTCAAGGATCTCAACCATTCGCTGAACTGTTTCTTCTGCCACGACCCGCACTCGGCGAAGCCGCGTGTCGTGCGCGACGGGCTCATCCAGGCGCTGACGCGACCCGAGAAGGACACGCTGTGGCATCGCGACTCACGCGCCGGCAAGCTCGACGTCAAGGACATGGGGCTGCGCGGCTACACGCGCAAGATCGGCCTGCTCGACCGCTACGACACCAACCTGCAATGCGGCCAGTGCCACGTCGAGTACAACTGCAATCCGGGCACGGAGGTCGGCACCGGCGCCGCCATCGGCATGGCCGATGTCCGCACCAACCACTTCCCGTTCAAGAACGTCAACGAGATCGCCAAGCACTACACCGATCTCAAGTTCCGCGACTTCAAGCACGGCATCACCGGCGCCATGCTGTGGAAAGCGCAGCATCCGGACGTCGAGACGTACTACGGGTCCAAGCACCAGAAGGCCGGCGTCGAGTGTTCGCAATGCCACATGCCCAAGGTCAAGGACAAGAAGACCGGCAAGACCTACACGTCGCACTGGCAGACCAGCCCCAAGCACTACATCAAGGAGACCTGCCTGCAGTGCCACGACGGCTGGACCGAGAAGCAGGCCAACTACGTCATCGATTCGCTGAAGAACAAGCAGGCAGGCAAGATGCGCAAGGCCGAGTTCTGGCTGACCCGGATGATCGACAAGTTCGAGGAAGCCAAGGGCGCGGGCGTCGCCGAGTCCGTGCTCAACCAGGTCCGCGACAAACACTACGAGGCGCATGTGCACTGGGAATGGTGGGCGGCCGGCAACGGCACGTACTTCCACAATCCCGATCAGGCGATCGAGTCGCTGAACAAGTCGATGGCGATCTCGCAGGAAGGCATCAAGCTGCTCGACGACGCGATGGCCGCGAAGCGAGGTGGCGCGACGACTGCCGCAGCGACGGCACCTGCCGCAGCGCCGCCGGCACCCAAGTAGGCCGCGGTTGATTTCCGACAAAGGCGGGACGAGTCGTCCCGCCTTTTTTCATGGCGCGGCGCGATAATCGCTCCCTGCGCTCTTGCGACAAGCGCTGCGGCCCGGATCGCGGGCTTCGCTGCCGATGATCGAATTCTCCCTCACCTCCCTCGTCTTCTGGCTGGTTGCCGCCGCAATGATCGTCGTGGCGTTGCTGTCGGTGCTGCCGCGGCTCTGGCGCGGGCCGCGCGGAACCGCGGCCGTTTCGCGCACGACGCTGAACGCGGCGATCTATCGCCGGGAGATTGCCGAACTGGAAGGCGACCACGACGCCGGAGAATCGACTGCCGAACAGCGGGCAGCGGCGCGCGCCGAACTCGAGCGGCGCCTGCTTGCCGACACGCAGGACGACGAGCCGCGCGAAGCGTCCGGCGCCGGCGCGCGACGGACCGCCGTGGTGGTATCGCTGGTCCTTCCCGCAGCGGCGATCGCGCTCTATGTGCTGTTCGGTGATCCGTCCGCGATACGCGGCGAGGCCGGCGGTGCTGCGTTCGACAGCGCAATCGGCCTGGCGACTCCGGTTGCCCGCGATGAACTCGTCGGTCATCTCGAGCGCAATCCGCGCGACGGTCGTGGCTGGGTGCTGCTGGGCCGCGCCGACGCGGCCGCCGATCGGTTCGCCGACGCGGCGCTGGCCTTCGAGCGCGCGCTCGCGGCATCGCCGAGGGTGGCGGCCGACGCCGGCATCTGGTGCGAGTACGCCGACGCGTTGGGGATGGCGCAGGGCGGGCGACTCGCGGGCAAGCCGCGCGAGCTGCTCATGCGCGCCCTGTCGATCAGCCCCGCGCACCCGAAAGCGCTGGAGATGGCAGGCAGCGCCGCCTACGAGGCGCGCGAGTTCGACGCCGCCGCGCGGTACTGGCGCCAGCTCGCCGCACAGCTGCCGGAAGGATCCTCGCCGCATCGCGAGCTGGGCGCGGCGATCGCGCGTGCCGACCGGCTCGTGCTGCTGACCCGCCCGATGTCTCCGGACACCCGCAATTGATTGAGCCAGGACGAACGAAACAGAGATGAACATGGACGTCGATGTCATTGTGATCGGTGGCGGCATCTCCGGGCTGGCTGCAGCCTTCGGCCTGCAGAAGCGAGGGCTCGGCGTGCAAGTGCTCGAAGCCGCGCCGCGCATCGGCGGCGTGATCGCCAGCAAGCGTCGCGATGGCCTGCTCTACGAAACCGGCCCCAACAGCACGCTCGACACGACGCCGCTGGTCGACGCACTGCTGGCGGACGTCGGCCTCTCCGGCGAGCGGGCGGATGCCAACGCCGCGGCGTCGATCCGTTATGTGGTCCGTGGCGGCAAGCCGATTGCGCTGCCCACGTCCCCAGGCGCGTTTCTCACGACCCCTGCATTTTCGCTGGCGGCAAAGCTGCGCCTGCTGCGCGAATGGTTCATCGCTCCGACTCCCCCGGGGGTCGAGGAATCGATCGCCGCGTTTGTCCGCCGTCGCCTGGGCGACGAGTTCCTCGACTATGCAATCGATCCCTTCGTCGCCGGAATCTACGCGGGCGATCCGGAGCAGATCTCGGTCGCTGCCGCGTTCCCGCGGCTGCTCGCGCTCGAACAGAAATATGGCAGCCTCATCAGGGGCCAGGTCCTCGGCGCCCGCGAGCGCAGGAAGAACAAGGAAGTCGCGAAGAACGCCGCGAAGAGCTTCTCCTTTCGCAACGGCATGCAGACCCTCACCGACGGCGTCGCGAGCAAGCTCTCGCACATCGAGTGCGGCGTGCGCGTGCGGCGCGTTGCGCACGATGATGACGGCGCATTCCGGGTCGAGGGCGAGAAGGAAGGCGCAGCCGTCGTCCGCCGTGCCCGCGCAGTAGTGGTCGCCACGCCAGCCTACGCCGCCGCCGACATCATGCGCGGATTCGATCCCGATGCCGCAGAGGCGCTCGCGGCGATCGACTACGCGCCGGTGGCAGTCGTCGCCGCAGCGTTTCGCCGCGCCGATGTCGCACACGCCTGCGAGGGCTTCGGCTTTCTCGTCCCGCGCAAGGAGCAGCGCAGGATACTCGGCGCGCTGTTCTCGACCAGCATGTTCGAAAACCGGGGACCGGCGGGAACGGTGCTCCTCACCACCTTTGCCGGAGGGCGACGCAATCCCGAGATCGCCGCCCTCCCCGATGACGCGGTCGCCAAGCTCGTACTGGCTGAACTCTCGGCGCTGGTCGGCGCCGGCACGCCGATGTGGACCGAGGTCGTCCGCTGGCCGCAGGCGATACCGCAATACAATCTCGGCCATCTCGGGCGCATCGCCCGGGTTGTGGGCGCCGAGCAGCGCTTTCCGGGACTGCTTTTCTGCGCCAACTACAAGGGCGGCGTCTCGGTCAGCGACTGCATCAGGAACGGACACCTCGTCGCGGAGGCGCTTGCCCTCCAGCTTGCAGCACCCGCGCCGATGGCGTAGGAACGGCTTCAGCCGCGATCGGTTTCGAGCCTGAAGGTTCTACCGGTTCACGTCCAGGTCCCGGCCGCAGTTCCAGCAGAGATCGAAGTTGGCGGGCGAATCCTCGCCGCAGACATTGCAATGGCGGATGCCGCCGGCGGCGCCGTCCGCCTCGATCGAGTGCAACAGGACCTGCGCCCGCTCGCGATCGCATTCGCGTTCGAGCCATACCTGCGGCTGCGCCACGTCGGGCGGCACGTCGCCGACGATCGACGATGTGTGCTCGTTGAACACGTGCGCGCGGATGCCGGCCTGATTCAGTCGATCGGCGACGAGATAGGCGTCGTATCGCTGGCGCGCCACGTAGAAGCGGAACATCGGTCGTCAGCCCGGATGCCAGGCGAGCAGCGCGCGCACGAGCTGTCGCAATACGCCGACCAGATTCGCCGCACGATCCGGCTGGTATCGATACGGCGGCGCCTCGTCCATGTAGCAGGCCTGGACCATTTCGAGTTGCAGCGCGTGGACGCCCCGCTCCGGCTGCCCGTAGTGCCGCGTCACGTACCCGCCCTTGAAGCGGCCGTCGACGACGTGCGTGTACGCCTGCGCGCCCGCCAGAACCGCCGTCGCGATGCGCGTGACCTCCGCCGCCGCGCTCGTCCCGCCGCCGGTGCCGAGATTGAGGTCGGGCAATCGTCCGACAAAGAAGCGCGGCGCTACGGAAACGATCGAATGTCCGTCGAGCAGCACGACGAATCCGTGGCGCTCGCGCAGGCGCGCGATCTCGGCGGCGAGCACGCGATGGTAAGGGTCGAAATAGGTCGCGCGGCGGTCTGCGACTTCACCGCTGCCCGGCTCGTCGCCCGGCGCGTAGATCGGCTGATCCGAGAACGTCCGTGTCGGACAGAGTTCGGTATTGTCGGCACCCGGGTAGAGCGCGATGCCGGAAGGATCCCGGTTGAGATCGACGACGTAGCGCGAATGCGTGGCGACCAGCGTCGTCGCGCCGAGCTCGCGCGCGAAGCCGTAGAGCTTCCCGACGTGCCAGTCGGTGTCGGGAAGCGTGCGCGCGTACGGCGTAAGCCGCGCGGCGATGGCCTCCGGCAGCAACGTGCCGGCGTGCGGAACGTCGATGATGAGCGGCGCGTCGCCGCGTTCGATCGCGTAGAGGTCCACCGGCGCTCCTATTCGATCCAATCTCCGGCGCGCACCACCGCCGCCAGCGGATTGCCCCCGATCCGATAGGCAAGTTCGCCGGGCGTGTCGATGTTCCAGAAGGCGATGTCGGCCCGCAGGCCCGGGGCCAGCACGCCGCGATCGTCGAGCCCCAGTGCGCGCGCGGCGTGGCGGGTGACGCCGGCCAGGGCCTCTTCGGACGTCAGCCGGAACAACGTGCATGCCATGTTGAGCATCAGGAGCAGCGAGGTCACCGGCGAGGTTCCGGGGTTGCAGTCGGTCGCGATGGCGATGGGCACGCAATGCGCCCGGAGTGCTTCGACCGGTGGCGGCTGCCGCTCGCGCAGCGCGTAGTAGGCGCCGGGCAGCAGCACCGCGACGGTGCCGGCTCGCGCCATCGCGGCAACGCCGGCGACATCGGAGTACTCGAGATGATCGGCGGACAGCGCACGATGCTCCGCCGCCAGTGCGGCGCCACCCAGGTTGGACAGCTGGTCGGCGTGCAGCTTCACCGGAATGCCCGCCGCGCCGGCCGCCGCGAAGACGCGCCGCGTCTGCTCCGGCGTGAAGCCGATCGTCTCGCAGAACGCGTCGACGGCGTCGGCGATGCCCAGGTCCGCGACCGCGGGAATGATCGTGTCGCAGATCGCATCGACGTACGCATCGGCGCGACCGGCGTACTCGGGCGGCAACGCATGCGCGGCCAGCAGTGTCGTGCGCACGTCGACGCCGAGCAGGACGCCGAGTCTTCGCGCGGCGAGGAGCTGCTTGATTTCGTTCGCGGCATCGAGGCCGTAACCGGACTTGATCTCCACCGTCGTCACGCCTTCCGCCAGCAGCGCCGCGAGCCTTGGTCGCGACGCCGCGACGAGATCGTCCTCGCTCGCCGCCCGCGTGGCGCGCACGGTCGCGTTGATGCCCCCGCCGGCGCGCGCAATGTCGGCGTAGGTCGAACCCTTGAGACGCGCCTCGAATTCGGCGGCGCGATTGCCGGCGTAGACGAGATGCGTGTGGCAGTCGATGAGGCCGGGCGTCGCCCATGCAGCCGGCCGGTCGACACGCCGCTTGGCATCGGCGCCGGCGGGCAGTTGCGCCTCGGATCCGCACCAGACGATCGTGTCGCCGACGATGCCGATCGCGCCGTCGTGGACCGCGCCGTAGGGCGAACCTTCGCCCATCGTGGCGAGATGGACGCCGGTGACGAGGAGGTCGAAGCGGTGCGTCACGAGATCAACCGAAGCAGGCCGAAAGCGCGCGGCGGAACCGCGAGCGCACGGCTTCCTCCTGGGCGTGCATGCCATCGCGAACGACCCACCGACCTGCGACCAGCACGTCGCGCACCGGCCGCCGCACGCCGCCGAAGATCGCGGCATCCAGCACGTCCTCGCTGCGCTGGACATCCTGGACGGGGTCGCGCGTGTCCAGCACGACCAGATCCGCCCGCCGCGCCGGCGCGATGGCACCGACGGGCTGGAGCAGTGCCTGCGCCCCGCCGCGCGCCGCCGCCGCCCACAGCGCGGCACCCACGGTGGTGTTCTCGCCCGCGCCCGCCACCAGCACGTTGCGGCGCTGGAGCGAGAGGCGCTGCGACCATTCGAGCTGCCGCAGTTCGACGAAGGGATCGATGACGGTGTTGGAATCGCTGCCGACGCCGATGGTGCCTCCCGCACGCTGGAACGCGGCGGCGGGAAAGGTTCCGTCGCCAAGATCGGCCTCGGTCGTCGGCGCGAGACCCGCGACGGCAGCGCTCGCCGCCAGCCGCGTGGTCTCGGCCGGCGTCAGGTGCGTCGCGTGCACGAGACACCAGCGGGCGTCGATGGCGGCGTGGTTCATCAGCCATTCGACAGGGCGCGCTCCGGTGGCGGCGACGCATTGGTCGACTTCCTCAACCTGCTCGGCGGCATGGATGTGCACCGGCCCATCGCGCGGGCACAGCGCCACGACGATCGCCAACTCGGCTGGCGTTGCCGCGCGCAGGCTGTGTGGCGCCACGCCGAGGACAAAGCGGTCCCCTTCGGCAACGCTTGATCGACTCTGCGCGCGCAGCAGCAGTTCGATCAGCCGCGCGTAGCTGTCCGTCGATTGTATGAATCGGCGCTGCCCGGCAAGCGGCGGCGTCCCGCCGAATCCCGCGTGCGCGTAGAACACCGGCAGGAGCGTCAAGGCAATCCCGGCTTCGCGTGCCGCTCCGACGACGCGGCAGGACAGTTCGGCGGCGTCCGCATAAGGCTTCCCGGCGGCGTCATGGTGGACGTAGTGAAACTCGGCCACCGACGTGTACCCTGCCTTCAGCATCTCCACGTACGCCTGGCTCGTGATCGCCGCAAAGCCGTCGGCGTCGACGCGGTCGAGAAAACCGTACATCGCGCTGCGCCAGTTCCAGAAGCTGTCCCCGTCAGCCGCCGCCCGCCCCGTGCGACCCGCGAGCGCACGCTGGAACGCATGCGAATGCAGGTTCGGCATGCCGGGGACGACGGGGCCCGATGCCCGCAGCGCGTCGCCGGGCGACGCGCCCGCGCCGACCGCGGCGATCATCCCGTCCGCGTCGATCTCGATGAGGACGTCGTCGGCCCAACCGCCGGGCAGCAACGCCGACGCGGCGTGGAGCTTCATCGAGGATCCATCGTCGCGACCAGCGCCGCAGCAGCGGACGTCGCCGGTCGCACGACAAGGCCGGGCTCACCCTCGCCCCCTTCGACCAGCAGCGCATGTCCTTGCGACAACTCGATGGGCGCCTGGCCATCGAGCACGCAGTGCTGTGTTCCGGCAGCGGCATAACACAGCACGAATCGCGCGGCGGGAATGAACGCAGGCAAGCGCCGCACGATGGTGATGCCGCCACGGATCCGGTCGCGCCGCAACATCAGGTTGAAGTCGCGCACCGGGCCGTCGATCAACGTACCGCGGATCGCGATGTCGCCGCTGAATTCGCAGGTGTCGAAAGCCGCGTGCAGCGCGACGTCGACACCGTCGCCCGACAGGCGAATGCCGTTGCCTTCGAGCAGCACCAGCGTGCGGTCGGTGCCGGCGAAGGACGAGAACGGCCCGTCGTCTTCAACGTCGGCGAGGCTCGCCCGCCAGTCGAGGCCGGCGAGACCGGCACTCGCGGGATGCACGTGGATCTCGGCCGTGCGCCCGCGACCGTTCTTCCACGGCATCGGGCGGAAGTCGGCAGGGGGAATGAGTCGGGCAGCAGCCATGAAGTGGGGCGGGGCCGTGCCGCCTGAAACGCAGCATCTCCCCTGGCAGATTGTAGAGTGAACCCGGCCGCGTCGCCAACGCGCCCGGGCTCGGCTCGGACCCGGCTGCCCGCACCGTGATCGTGCGACTGCAATTGTCATTGACAGCAGGGGCCGTTGCCGCCTAGATTCTCCCGTTTGCGCCTGGTCATTGCCCACGACTTCCGGAGATATCGATGTCCCACAAACTCCCGCCCGCGCTGCTGCTCGCGACCGCCGCGCTGATCTGCCTCCCCGCCGCCGCCCAGGAAACCAAGGTGAACATCGGCATTTCCGGGTGGACCGGGTTTGCGCCGCTGACGCTCGCCAAGGAAGCGGGCATCTTCAAGAAAAACGGCGTCGACGTGACGATCAAGAAGATTCCCGCGAAGGATCGCCACCTTGCGATCGCCTCCGGCGATGTCCAGTGCGCGGCGACCACGGTCGAGACCTACATCGTCTGGAACGCCAACGGCGTGCCGATCACGCAACTGGTCCAGCTCGACAAGTCCTATGGCGCAGACGGCCTCGCGGTTCGCAACAACATCGCCAGGATCGCCGACCTCAAGGGCAAGACGGTCGGCGTCGATGCGCCGGGCACGTCGCCGTACTTCGGCCTTGCCTGGATGCTCAAGAAGAACGGCCTGTCGATCAAGGACGTCACCGTCGCAACGATGAGCCCGCAGGCATCGGCGCAGGCATTCGTCTCCGGCCAGAACGACGCGGCGTTCACGTACGAACCGTACCTGTCGACGGTGCGCGACAAGCCGGAGTCCGGCAAGATCATCGCCACGACCCTCGAGTACCCGATGGTGATGGACACCTTCGGCTGCACGCCGAAATTCATCAAGGAAAATCCGAAGGCCGTGCAGGCGATGGTCGACAGCTATTTCGAAGCGGTCGAGATGATCAAGGCGCAGCCCGCGAAGAGCTACGAGATCATGGGGGCCGACGTCAAGCAGACCGGCGAGCAGTTCGCGAAGTCGGCGTCGTTCCTGCGCTGGCAGGACAAGGCGGCCAACCGGAAATTCTTCGCCGGCGAGATCCAGGCGTTCAGCAAGGAAGCCGCCGCCCTGCTGCTCGAGATCGGCAACATCCGTGCGATTCCGGACATCGACGGGTTCATCGACGCTTCGTACATCAAGTAGCGCCTGCCGCCGGCCGGCGCGGACAGCATTCCCGCCCCGCGCGGGAATCCCTGTCGCGGCGCCCGACGCAACGCCCGGGTCATGACACCGCTGAAGGCCGTCTCCGCGCCGCGCCGCGTCGTTCTCGGCGTCGGATTCTTTGTCGTCTTCTTCGCCGTCTGGAGTGCCGCCACGTTCGGCGGGTTCGTGTCGCGCACGTTCCTCGCCGACCCGATCACGATGCTGCGCGAGGGCTACGCGCTGTTCGCCGTGCACGGCTTCGCCAAGGACGTCGGGATGACCGTCTGGCGCGTCGTGGGCGGCTTCATCCTCGCCACCGTGCTCGCGGTCCCGCTGGGCATCGCCATGGGCGCGTACAAGCCCGTGGAGGCCTTTTTCGAGCCCTTCGTCTCGTTCGCCCGCTACCTGCCGGCTTCGGCGTTCATCCCGCTGCTGATCCTGTGGGCGGGCATCGGCGAGATGCAGAAGCTGCTGGTCATCTTCATCGGTTCGTTCTTCCAGATCGTGCTCATGGTCGCGGTGACCGTCGGGGCGACACGCCGCGACCTGGTCGAGGCCGCATACACGCTTGGCGCGTCGTCGACCGGCGTGGTGCGCCGCGTGCTGCTGCCGAGCGCCGCGCCCGCGATCGCCGAAACGCTGCGCCTGGTCCTCGGCTGGGCATGGACCTACGTGATCGTCGCCGAGCTGATCGGGGCGTCATCGGGCATCGGCCACATGATCACCGACAGCCAGGCGCTGCTCAACACCGGGCAGATCATCTTCGGCATCATCGTCATCGGGGCCATCGGACTCGTATCCGACTTCCTGTTCAAGTGGGCAAACCAGCGGCTGTTTCCGTGGTCGCTGGCGTGACGGCAACGCGATGAGCAAGCTCCGCGTCGAAGGCGTAGGGCGCACCTTTCCCGGCGTGCGTGGCGGCCCGCCCACCGAGGCGCTGCAGCCCACCCACCTGACCGTCGCCGACAACGACTTCATCACCATCCTGGGGCCTTCCGGTTGCGGCAAGTCGACGCTGCTGCGCATCGTCGCCGGCCTGGATCGGCCGACCACCGGCCGGGTGCTGCTCGACGGCGCACCGGTGGAGCGACCCGGCGCCGACCGCGGCATGGTGTTCCAGTCCTACACGCTGTTTCCGTGGCTCACCGTGCGCCAGAACATTTCCTTCGGCCTGCGCGAGAAGGGCATGCCGGCCGCCGAACAGCGCGCGATCGTCGATCACTACATTGCCAAGGTCGGGCTCTCGGGATTCGAGCATCACTTTCCGAAGATGCTGTCCGGCGGCATGCAGCAGCGGACCGCCATCGCGCGAGCGCTCGCCAACGGGCCGAAGATCCTGTTGCTCGACGAGCCCTTCGGCGCGCTCGACAACCAGACACGCGGGCTGATGCAGGAACTGCTGCTCGGCATCTGGGAGTCCGAGAAGAAGACCGTGCTGTTCGTCACTCACGACATCGAGGAGGCCATCTTCATGGCGGGCCGCGTGGTCGTCATGAGCGCGCGCCCCGGACACATCAAGGCGGAGGTCGCGGTCGAGCTGCCGCATCCGCGACACTACACGCTGAAGACGACGCCCGAGTTCTCCGCGCTCAAGGCCCGCCTGACCGAGGAGATCCGGGTCGAGGCGTTGAAGGTGGCGGCGATCGCGTGATCGCCAGGAAGGGGCGCGGGCGCGCAGCCCGAATATCGGGTTCCGTGAACGCATCGATGCGCCTCATCGAAGAGTCACGCGGTAAACTTCTGCGGGCACCGCACGCGTGGTGCCGGGCGCAACGGTTGGGCATTGCAAGGTCGTTCGATCCGCGCTCCCCGGCTCCGCCCAGGAACCAATTCCCGCCACGCGGCGATTACAGCGAGGTGATCTGATCATGTCCACAGGCACCATCCGGCTTCACCGCGTTTTCCGTGCACCTCCGGAGCGCGTCTATCGCGCGTTCCTGGACCCCGAAGCAATGACCAAGTGGCTTCCGCCGTACGGGTACACCTGCAAGGTCCATCATATGGACGTCAAGGCAGGGGGCACCTACAGGATGTCGTTCACGAATTTCACGACCGGCAAAGGTCACTCCTTCGGTGGCGAGTACCGCGAACTCGTGCCCTTCGAGAAGATTCGCTATACGGACGCCTTCGACGATCCGAACCTGCCGGGAGAAATGCAGACCATCGTCACCTTGAGGCAGGTGTCCTGCGGCACTGAAATCGACGTGGTCCAGGAAGGCGTGCCCGAGGCCATTCCGCTCGAGATGTGCTACCTCGGCTGGCAGGAGTCGCTCGCGCAGCTTGCGAACCTTGTCGAGCCGGAGATTCCGGGGTAACGAGTAGACGCAGGCGTCGCATTCGGGGCGTCCGCCGACGGTGAGTTCGGTCGGACGCTCCGCAGCCGCCGAGTACCCGCGGCAGCACGCCTCCTTCACGAAACAAAGAAAAACCGGGCGCGAAGGCCCGGTCTTGTTCCTTGCCCGTCGGCTGCTGCCGACGGAAGCCGCCGCCTACTCGGCCTTTGCCGGCGCCGCCTCAACCGCAGGCGCGGGACGGTCGACGAGCTCGACCAGCGCCATCGGCGCGTTGTCGCCCTGGCGGAACCCGAACTTGAGGATGCGCAGATAGCCGCCCGGACGCGCCTGGTAGCGCGGCCCCAGCTCGTTGAAGAGCTTGGTGACGACATCGCGGTCGCGCAGACGGTCGAACGCCAGGCGGCGATTGGCCAGCGTGGGCGTCTTGCCCAGCGTGATCATCGGTTCCGCGACGCGGCGCAGTTCCTTGGCTTTCGGCAACGTGGTCTTGATGACCTCGTGCGTCAGCAGCGAGTTGGTCATGTTGCGCAGCATCGCGAGGCGATGGCTGCTGGTGCGATTGAGTTTCCGCAGGCCGTGACGATGGCGCATGATGTTCTTCCTTCGTGTCGCGCTCGGGGGTTACGGACGATCGAGTCCGGCCGGGGGCCAGTTCTCGAGCTTCATGCCGAGCGACAGCCCGCGCGAGGCGAGCACTTCCTTGATTTCGTTCAGCGACTTGCGGCCGAGGTTGGGAGTCTTGAGCAGCTCGGTTTCGGTGCGCTGGATGAGGTCGCCGATGTAATAGATGTTCTCGGCCTTGAGGCAATTGGCCGAACGCACGGTGAGTTCGAGGTCGTCGACCGGGCGCAGCAGGATCGGATCGACCTGCGGCGCGGAACGCTCGGCCAGCGGGCTGTCCGTCCCCTGCAGGTCGGCAAACACCGAGAGCTGCTCGACCAGCACCGAAGCGGCATAGCGCACCGCCTGCTCCGGCTCCACCACGCCGTTGGTCTCGATGTCGAGCACCAGCTTGTCGAGGTCGGTGCGCTGTTCGACGCGCGCGCTCTCCACCGAGTAGCTCACGCGGCGGACCGGGCTGAACGACGCGTCGAGGAGAATGCTGCCGATCGTGCGCCCGCCCTCGGGCTTCACCCGCGCGGTCGCCGGCTGGTAACCGCGGCCGCGCTCGACCTTGATCTCCATCTCCAGCTTGCCGCCTGCCGTGAGATGGGCGATCACGTGTTCGGGATTGATGATCTCGACGTCGTGGTTGGGCTCGATGTCGGCCGCGGTGACGGCTCCCTCGCCGTTCTTGGCGAGCTTCAGCAGCACGTGATCGCGGTTGTGCAGCTTCAGCACCACCCCCTTCAGGTTCAGGAGGATGTCGACGACGTCCTCCTGCACGCCGTCGAGCGCGGAGTACTCGTGCAGCACCCCGGTGATGCGGACCTCGGTCGGGGCATACCCCGGCATGGACGACAGCAGGACGCGGCGAAGCGCATTGCCGAGCGTATGGCCGTAGCCCCGCTCGAACGGCTCCATCACGACCTTGGCGTGGAATGGCGACGTAGACTGCACGTCGATGATGCGCGGTTTCAACAAGGCATTGCTCTGCATGCGAAATCCCTAAGCGAATCTCAAACCGGCAAGCCGGGCGGTTACTTCGAGTACAGCTCGACCACCAGACTTTCGTTGATGTCCTGCGCGAATTCCGAGCGCTCCGGCGACCCCTTGAAGGCCCCGGTCATCTTTTTCACGTCGACCTCCACCCACGACGGGAAGCCGACCTTCTCGGCGAGCTGCAGCGAATCCTGGATGCGCAGCTGGCCCTTGGCCTTCTCGGTGACGGAGACGACGTCGCCGGCCTTGACCTGCGCCGAGGGGATGTTGAGAATCCTGCCGTTGACCGTGATCGAGCAGTGGCCGACGAGCTGGCGCGCTTCGGCGCGGGTCGAGCCGATGCCCATCCGGTACACCACGTTGTCGAGACGCGACTCGAGCAGGCGCAGCAGGTTCTCGCCGGTCGAGCCCTTGATTCGGGCCGCATTGGCGAAGTAACGGCGGAACTGCCGTTCGAGAATGCCGTAAGTGCGGCGAAGCTTCTGCTTCTCGCGCAGCTGCTTGCCGTAATCCGACATGCGCATGCCGGACTTCACGCCGTGTTGCCCCGGCTTGGTTTCCAGCTTGCACTTGGAGTCGAGCGATCGACGCGCGCTTTTCAGGAAAAGGTCGGTGCCTTCCCTTCGCGCCAGCTTGCATTTGGGTCCGATGTAACGAGCCACGTTGCTATCCCAGTGAAATCAGTTGATGAATGAATCGGTGAGGCTGCGATTCGATGCGCTCTCTCCCCGTTGACGATCTGCCATCCGGATGGGGAAAGGTTCCGCGTTCGCGAACCGCAGTGGTCAGATCCGGCGCCGCTTGGGCGGCCGGCAGCCATTGTGCGGAATCGGCGTCACGTCGGAAATGCTGCTGATCTTGATGCCGAGCGCATTGAGCGCGCGCACCGCCGACTCGCGGCCGGGCCCGGGGCCCTTGATCCGCACTTCCAGATTCTTGATGCCGCATTCGACCGCCACCCGGCCCGCCTTCTCGGCAGCGACCTGCGCGGCGAAAGGCGTCGATTTGCGCGAGCCCTTGAAACCCGCGCCGCCCGACGTCGCCCAGGACAACGCGTTGCCCTGGCGATCGGTGATGGTGATGATCGTGTTGTTGAAGGACGCGTGAACGTGCGCAATGCCTTCGGCGACGTTCTTCTTGACCTTCTTGCGCGCGCGCTGGGCGGCGGCTTTCTGCGAGGATTGCTGTGCCATGCTGAGTCGTCCTTGACCGTTACTTGCCTGCCGGCTTGCCTGCCGGCTTGCTGCTCATGCCCGAGCGCGATTTCTTCGGCCCCTTGCGGGTGCGGGCATTGGTGCGCGTGCGCTGCCCGCGCACCGGCAGACCGCGGCGGTGCCGCACCCCGCGGTAGCAGCCCAGATCCATGAGCCGCTTGATGCTCATGGTCACTTCGCGGCGCAGATCGCCCTCGATCGTGAACTTCTGGATCTGCTCGCGCAGCCGATCCATGTCCGCGTCGGAAAGATCCTTGATCTTGGCCGAACGCTTGACACCTGCCGCGACGCAGATGGCCTGGGCGCGCGCGCGGCCGATGCCGTAGATCGCCGTCAATGCGATCTCCGCGTGCTGATGATTGGGAATGTTGACGCCTGCGATACGGGCCATAGCGGTTACCTGTCTCTACCCTGTCGAATTCGAGTTCGTTAGCCTTGCCGCTGCTTGTGGCGCGGGTCGGAGCATATGACGCGTACGACGCCGTTGCGCCGGATGATCTTGCAATTGCGGCAGATTTTTTTTACCGAAGCGAGAACTTTCATTTCAGTTCCTTCCAAAAACCGTGGCCCGGGACCGGCGCTGGCAGCACACCCAATCCGGCCTTGTGACCGTGAAACGAGCCGATCGTCACTTGGCGCGGAACGTGATCCGCGCCCGGGTCAGATCGTAGGGCGTGAGGTCGACGGTAACCTTGTCGCCCGGCAGAATCTTTATGTAGTGCATCCGCATCTTGCCGGAGATGTGCCCCAGCACGACGTGGCCGTTTTCGAGCTTGACCCTGAAAGTCGCGTTGGGCAGCATTTCCAGGATCTCGCCCTGCATCTGGATCGTTTCTTCTTTCGCCATCAGCGCGTGGGCAGCCCGCCCTTGAAGTTGGCTTTCTTGAGCAGGCTTTCGTACTGCTGCGACATGAGATAGGCCTGCACCTGTGTCATGAAGTCCATGGTCACCACGACGATGATCAGCAACGACGTGCCGCCGAAATAAAACGGCACGTTCTTCCAGGCGATCAGGAAATTGGGCACGAAGCACACGATCACCAGATAGATCGAACCGAGCAGCGTGAGGCGAAGCGTGATGCGTTCGATGTACCGGGCTGTCTGGTCGCCGGGCCGGTAGCCGGGGATGAACGCACCGCCCTTCTTCAGGTTCTCGGCTGTTTCCTTCGGGTTGTACTGCAGCGCCGTGTAGAAGAAGCAGAAGAAGATGATCGCCGACGCGTACAGGATCTCGTGCACCGGCTGACCCGGCGCCAGCGTGGCCGCCAGGTCACGGAGCCAGATCGTGCCCTCGCCGCTGCCGAACCACTGCGCCAGCGTCGCCGGGAACAGGATGATCGACGAGGCGAAGATCGGCGGGATGACGCCGGCCATGTTGAGCTTCAGCGGCAGGTGCGAGCTCTGGCCCTGGTAGACCTTGTTGCCGACCTGGCGCTTGGCGTAGTTGACCAGGATCTTGCGCAGCGCACGCTCGACGAACACCACGAACGCGGTCACGACGATCACCAGGATCGCTATCCCCAGCACCAGCGGGATCGAATAGGCTCCGGTGCGCGCCTGCTCCAGCGTCATGCCGATGGCGTTGGGGAGGCCCGCGGCGATGCCGGCGAAGATCAGCAGCGAGATGCCGTTGCCCAGGCCGCGCTCGGTGATCTGCTCGCCCAGCCACATCAGGAACATGGTCCCGGTGACCAGCGTGATCGCCGACACCACCTGGAACGTGAGCCCCGGGTTGACGACGAGACCGGGCTGCGCCTGGAGCGCCATCGAGATGCCGAAGGCCTGGAAGAATGCGAGGCCCAGCGTGCCGTAGCGCGTGTACTGGGTGATCTTGCGCCGCCCGGCTTCGCCTTCCTTCTTCAGCGCCTCCAGCGACGGGACGACCACCGTGCACAGCTGCATGATGATCGAGGCCGAGATGTACGGCATGATCCCCAGCGCGAGGATCGAGAAGCGCGACAGCGCGCCGCCCGAGAACACGTTGAAGAGGCCGAGGATGCCGCCCTGCTGCGAGCGGAAGAGTTCGTCGAGCACGCTCGCGTTGATACCCGGCACCGGGATGTGGGTCCCGATGCGATAGACGACGAGCGCCCCGAGCAGGAACCACAGCCGCCGCTTCAAATCGGCGTACTTGGAACCGCTCTTCAGGGCCGGATTATTGAGGGCCAACGTCGCTTCCTGTCAGTTGCGCTTGCGCGATTTCGGGCTGCGGTTCAGGCGAGGCTGCCGCCGGCCGCCTCGATGGCCGCCTTCGCGCCCTTGGTGGCGCCGATGCCGGTGAGCTTCACTGCCTTCGCAAGCTCGCCCGCCTTGATGACCTTGGCCGACTTGGCCAGCGCCGGGATCACTCCGGCGGACTTGAGTGCAAGGAGATCGATGTCGGTCACCGGAAGCTTGGCCAGGTCGGACAGCCGGACTTCGGCGGTGTCGTTGCGAGCAAGCGAGACGAAGCCGCGCTTCGGCAGGCGGCGCTGCAAAGGCATCTGCCCGCCCTCGAAACCGACCTTGTGAAAACCGCCCGAACGGGACTTCTGCCCCTTGTGGCCACGGCCTGCGGTCTTGCCGAGACCGGAACCGATGCCCCGGCCGACACGGCGGCGCGGCTTGTTCGATCCCGCGGCAGGTTTTATCGTATTGAGGCGCATGGCCCGACTCCTATGACTCGAATTACGCGTTCGCGTCCGCCACCTTGAGCAGGTAGCCGACCTTGTTGATCATGCCGCGCGTCGACGGCGTGTCGATGACCTCGACCGAGTGGTTGGTCCACTTGAGGCCCAGGCCCCGCACTGTCGCGCGGTGATCCTGCTTGGTCGCGGTGATGCTCTTGACCAGCGTCACGCGCAGCTTCTTCGGCGTCGACATGGATCAAGCCTCCAGGATCTGCTCGACCGTCATGCCGCGCTTGGCAGCGATCTCGGCCGGCGAATTGAGGTTCGACAGCGCGTTCAGCGTCGCGCGAACCAGGTTGTAAGGATTCGTCGAGCCGTGGCACTTCGCCAGGACGTTGGTCACGCCAACCACTTCGAAGACGGCGCGCATCGGGCCGCCGGCGATGACGCCGGTGCCATCGGACGCGGGCTGCATGAACACCTTGGTCGCACCGTGGCGGCCTTCGACCGCGTGGTGGACGGTGCCGCTCTTGAGGTTGACCTTGATCATCCTGCGGCGCGCCTCTTCCATCGCCTTCTGCACGGCGACCGGGACTTCCTTCGCCTTGCCTTTGCCCATGCCGACGCGGCCGTCACCGTCGCCGACCACGGTCAGCGCCGCGAAACCCAGGATCCGGCCACCCTTCACGACCTTGGTGACACGGTTGATGCTGATCATCTTCTCGCGCAGGCCGTCGCCGCGGTCGTCCTGCTGCTGCTGCTGCATTCTTGCCATGATGAGCTTTCCTAAATCCGTTGCGGCGTCAGGCCGCCCGCCGGGCCGCCCCAAGGGAGGCCTGCATCCCCCTCAGGGGGAAGCGAACACAAGGCCAAAGGCCGCAGGACAGCCGTAGGCTGGTCCCGCGGAGCGGGATGCGGCTTGACCGCACAAAGTGAGCTTGGGGGCCCATTCAGAACTTGAGGCCGTTCTCGCGGGCCGCATCGGCCAGCACCTGCACGCGGCCGTGGTACCGGAACCCGGAACGATCGAAGGCAACGGACTCGATGCCCAGCGCCTTGGCCTTGTCGGCGATTCGCTTGCCGACGATGGCGGCGGCCGCCTTGTTGCCGCCGTTCTTCACGTCCTTGCGCACATCGGCCTCCGCCGTCGACGCCGACGCCAGCACCTGGTTGCCCGACGGCGCGATGATCTGCGCGTAGATGTGCGAATTGGAGCGGTTCACCACCAGCCGCGTCGCAAGCTGCTCGGCAATGCGCGCCCGGGTTTTGCGGGAGCGGCGGACTCGAGCTTCCTTTTTGTTCATCGTTGATCCTTCCAGCTGACTGTGCCTGCGAAAAAACGCTCAAGAGCCGTGCAGGCCGTCGAGCGCCTTTCCTACTTCTTTTTGGTTTCCTTGATCACGACGCGCTCGCCTGTGTAGCGCACGCCCTTGCCCTTGTAGGGCTCCGGCGGCCGGTAAGCGCGGATCTCGGCCGCGACCTGTCCCACAGCCTGCTTGTCGATGCCCCTGACGACGATTTCGGTCTGCACCGGGGTTTCGACCTTGACGCCCTGAGGCATCTTGTGCACGACCGGGTGCGAGAATCCGAGCGACAGGTTCACCTTGTCGCCGGCTGCCTGCGCGCGATACCCGACGCCGACCAGCGTGAGCTTGCGCTCGAAGCCTTCGGTCACGCCCTTGACCATGTTGGCCACCAACGCGCGCAACGTCCCGTGCATCGGATTGGCCGCAGCCGTGGCCGCCTTGCAGACCAGCGTATCGCCGTCCTTCTCGATGGAGAGCTCGGGGCCGAATTCGCGGGTCAATGTGCCCAGCGGGCCCTTGACGGTGATCGCTCCGGCGGCGAGGGTGATCTCGACCTTCGCCGGTAGCGGAATGGGGTGTTTGCCGATACGCGACATGTTCGTGTGCTCCTGGATTCCGGTCAGGCCACGATGCAGAGCACTTCGCCGCCGACGCCGGTGGCGCGCGCCTTGCGGTCGGTCATGACCCCGTGCGACGTCGAGACGATGGCGATGCCGAGCCCGTTCATCACGCGCGGGATGTCGTCCTTGCTCTTGTACACGCGCAGGCCGGGGGACGAGACGCGTTCGATGCGCTCGATCACGGGCCTTCCGGCGTAGTACTTGAGGCCGATCTCGAGGACCGGCTTCGATTCCGCATCGGAGACCTTGAAGCCGTCGATGTAGCCTTCGTCCTTCAGCACCTTCGCAATGGCCAGCTTGACCTTTGACGAGGGCATCAAAACGGCCGCCTGCTCCACCATCTGCGCATTGCGTATGCGCGTCAGCATGTCGGCGATAGGATCAGTCATGCTCATGAATCACCTCACCTGCATTCTCGTTACCAGCTGGCCTTGACGATACCCGGAACCTCGCCGCGCATGGCGAACTCCCGCAGCTTGTTGCGGCCGAGGCCGAACTTGCGGAAGAAGCCGCGCGGGCGACCGGTGATCGCACAGCGGTTGCGCAGGCGCGTGGGATTCGCGTTGCGCGGCAACTGCTGGAGCTTGAGCCGCGCGGCGAATCGATCGTCATCCGACGCCTTCGTGTTGTTGATGATTGCGAGCAGGGCTTCGCGCTTCTTGGCATATTTCTTCACCAGAACGCGGCGCTTCTCGTCGCGGTTGATCAGGGACAGCTTCGCCATGGCGGCCTCAGGTCTTGAACGGAAACTTGAACGCGGCAAGCAACGCCTTCGCTTCGGCGTCGGTCTTCGCGGTCGTCGCGATCGTGATGTTCATGCCCCGGATGGCGTCGATCTTGTCGTACTCGATCTCCGGGAAGATGATCTGTTCCTTCACGCCCATGTTGTAGTTGCCGCGGCCGTCGAACGCGCGCCCCGACACGCCGCGGAAGTCGCGAACGCGCGGGAGGGCGACGGACACGAGGCGATCGAGAAACTCGTACATCCGGTCCTGGCGCAGCGTCACCATGCAGCCGATCGGATACCCGGTACGGATCTTGAAACCGGCGATGGCCTTCTTGGCCTTGGTGATGACCGGCTTCTGGCCGGAGATCTTCTGCATGTCGGCGGCTGCATTGTCGAGCAGCTTCTTGTCGCCGATCGCGTCGCCCACACCCATGTTCAGCACGATCTTCTGGATGCGCGGCACCTGCATCACCGACTTGTAGCCGAACTGCTTGATCAGCGCGGGCGCGATCTCGGTCTTGTAGACTTCCTTCAGGCGGGCCATGATTTCTCCTTACGCGCCGACGAGCTCGCCGTTGGACTTGAAGAAGCGGACCTTGCGCCCGTCTTCCAGCGTGCGGAAGCCTATGCGGTCGGCCTTCTTGGTCACCGGGTTCCAGAGCGCCACGTTCGAGACGTGGAGCGGCATGTCCTTGTTGACGATGCCGCCCTGCTCGCCCTTCATCGGGTTCGGACGCTGGTGCTTCTTGACCTGGTTGATTCCGGCAACCACGACGTGCTCGGCGTCGACGACGCGCGAAACGTCGCCGCGCTTGCCCTTGTCGCGACCGGTGATCACGACCACGTTGTCGCCTTTCTTGATCTTGCGCATCGCATATCTCCTACAGCACTTCCGGCGCAAGCGAGACGATTTTCATGAATCGCTCGGTGCGCAGCTCCCGCGTGACCGGCCCGAAGATGCGGGTGCCGATCGGCTCGAGCTTGGGATTGAGCAGCACGGCCGCGTTGGCGTCGAAGCGCACGCGCGCACCGTCGTCGCGACGGACGCCATGACGGGTGCGAACCACGACCGCGCTGTAGATCTCGCCCTTCTTGACGCGGCCGCGCGGGGCGGCGTCCTTGACGGTGACCTTGATGACATCGCCGATATGGGCATAGCGGCGCTTGGACCCGCCGAGCACCTTAATGCACATGACTCGCCGGGCGCCGGTGTTGTCGGCGACGTCAAGCATCGATTGCATCTGGATCATGCTGCTTCTCCAACTTAACCCGCAGAGCTCGCTGCAGCGGAAAGCGCTGCGGTCGGGCGAAAGTGCCTGCGGCCAGTTTTGGACCCCGTTCGGGGAAAGACCGCAGCCGGTGGACTCGCTTGATCCTCGGAAGTGACGCTTGGCGCCGAGTGGGGCGAGCCCGTGGGGTACGACATCTGCCGGCCGCGGCAGGCGAAGGGTCGATTATGGCAGGAGAGTTCGCTTAACGCAAGCCCCCCGCCCGGTTTTTCGGTCAGACGGTCTTTGCCTTCTCGATCAGGCGAGTCACCCGGTAGGCCTTGGTCTTGGCAAGCTTGCGGCAAGCCTCGATCTCGACCAGGTCGCCTTCCTTGTACTCGTTGTTCTCGTCGTGCGCGTGGTACTTGCTCGAACGCGTGACCACCTTGCCGTACAGCGGGTGCTTGACCCGGCGCTCGACGAGGACGGTCACGGTCTTGTCCATCTTGTCGCTGACAATGCGGCCGGTCAGCGTCTGAAGGATGGGCTTCCTTGCGGTAGTCTCGGTGGTTTCGATGGCTTGCGTCATGACGCTCCCCCCGCTTTCTTCTGGTGTATGAGCGTCCGCGCGCGTGCGATGTTGCGGCGCGCGGCCTTGATCTTGGAAGTGTCCTGCAGCTGCTGCGTGGCCTTTTGCATCCGCAATCCGAACTGCTCCTTCAACAGAGCATTGAGTTCGACCTGCAGGTCGGGCGCACTCTTCGCAGCCAGGGCTTTCTTGGTTTCGGTCAGTTTCATCGGAAGCCTCTCGTCAACCTACCAGGCGGTGAACGAACGTCGTCTTGATCGGCAGCTTGGCCGCCGCGAGCGCGAAGGCTTCGCGGGCGATGATCTCCTCCACCCCGTCCATCTCGTAGAGCACCTTGCCCGGCTGGATCTCGGCGACGTAGTACTCGGGATTGCCCTTGCCGTTGCCCATGCGGACCTCGGCGGGCTTCTTGGACACCGGCTTGTCGGGGAAGATGCGGATCCACACGCGGCCGCCGCGCTTGATGTGCCGCGTCATCGCCCGCCGCGCCGCCTCGATCTGCCGCGCCGTCAGGCGGCCGCGACCTACGGCCTTCAGGCCGTATTCGCCGAAGCTCACCTTGCTGCCGACGGTCGCAACGCCCTTGTTGCGGCCCTTCTGCTCCTTGCGGTACTTCCTTCTAGCTGGCTGCAGCATTCTTCACTCCTGCTCGACGCGGACGCTTCGGCGCTTCGGGGGACGGCGCGGGAGCCGCCGACGGGTCGGCGTTATGCGCCAGCATCTCGCCCTTGAACACCCATACCTTGATGCCGATGACGCCGTAGGTGGTCTTGGCTTCGGAAAAACCGTACTGGATGTCGGCCCGCAGCGTGTGCAGCGGAACGCGACCTTCCCGGTACCACTCGGTGCGCGCGATCTCGATTCCGTTCAGGCGCCCCGCGGTCATGATCTTGATGCCCTGCGCGCCGAGGCGCATCGCATTCTGCATCGCGCGCTTCATCGCGCGGCGGAACATGATCCGCTTCTCGAGCTGCTGGGCGATCGAGTCCGAAATCAGCTGGGCGTCGATTTCGGGCTTGCGGATTTCCTCGATGTTGAGGCCCACCTCACCGCCCATCATCTTGCGCAGGTCGGCGCGCAGCGTCTCGATATCCTCGCCCTTCTTGCCGATGACGACCCCCGGCCGCGCGCTGTGGATCGTGATGCGCGCGCTCTTTGCCGGCCGCTCGATGGTGATGCTGCCCACCGACGCGTGCGACAGCTTCTTCTTCAGGTACTCGCGGACCTTGATGTCTTCCGCGAGCATGGGCGCGAAATTCTTGCTGTTCGCGAACCACTTCGATGTCCAATTCCGAGTGACGGAAAGGCGGAAGCCGGTCGGATGTATTTTCTGTCCCATGAATCCGTCCTTAGTTGCCGTCGCCGACGGCGACAAAGATGTGGCAAGTCTGCTTCAGGATGGTGTTGCCACGGCCCTTGGCGCGCGCGGTGAAGCGGCGCAGGCTTTCCGCCTTGTCGATGTAAATCGTCTTCACCTTGAGGTCGTCGATATCCGCACCGTCGTTGTGCTCGGCGTTGGCAATCGCCGACTCGAGCACCTTCTTGATGATCTTGGCGCCCTTCTTGGGGCTGAAGGCCAGGACATTGAGCGCACGATCGACGGGCAAACCGCGGATCTGGTCGGCAACCAGCCGGCCCTTCTGGGCCGAGAGGCGCACGCCGCGCAGGACTGCTTTGGTTTCCATCACGTCTCTCCTACTTCCTGGCCGGCGCCGCGACCTTCTTGTCGGCCGAATGGCCCTTGAAGGTGCGGGTGAGCGCGAATTCGCCGAGCTTGTGGCCGACCATGTTCTCGGACACGTACACGGGGATGTGCGCCTTGCCATTGTGGACAGCGATCGTGAGCCCGACGAAATCGGGCGTGATCGTCGAACGGCGCGACCAGGTCTTGATCGGCTTCTTGTCTTTGGTCGCGCGCGCCGCGTTCACCTTCTGTACCAGGTGATCGTCGACGAACGGACCTTTCTTTATCGAACGTGCCATTTCCCGTTACCCCTTCGTCGCGTGCCGGCGGCGCACGATCATCGAATCGGTGCGCTTGTTGCTGCGCGTCTTGTAGCCCTTGGTCGGCGTGCCCCACGGCGAGACCGGATGGCCGCCGCCGTTGGAACGGCCGCCGTGCGGGTGATCGACCGGATTCATGCAGATGCCGCGCACCGTCGGGCGGACGCCGCGCCAGCGATTGGCGCCGGCCTTGCCGATCGAGCGCAGGTTGTGTTCCTCGTTGCCGACTTCACCGATGGTCGCGCGGCAATCGACGTGCACCTTGCGGATCTCGCCGGAGCGCAGGCGCAGCTGCGCGTAGGAGCCTTCGCGCGCGAGGAGCTGCGCGCCGGTGCCGGCAGAACGCGCGATCTGCGCGCCCTTGCCGGCGCTCATCTCGATGCAGTGGATCGTCGTGCCGACCGGAATGTTGCGCAACGGCAGGCAATTGCCGGGTTTGATCGGGGCTTCCGATCCGGACAGGAGCTGCGTCCCCGCCGTGACGCCGCGCGGCGCGATGATGTACCGGCGCTCGCCATCCGCGTACAGCAGCAACGCGAGGTGCGCACTGCGGTTCGGGTCGTACTCGAGGCGCTCGACCTTGCCGGCGATGCCGTCCTTGTCGCGACGAAAATCGACGATCCGGTACTGCTGCTTGTGGCCGCCGCCCTTGTGCCGCATCGTGATGTGGCCGTTGTTGTTGCGGCCCGAGCCACGTTTCTGGCTCTCGGTCAGCGCGTCGATCGGCCGCCCCTTGTGCAGGTTGGGGTGAACGACCTTCACCATCGCCCGGCGGCCCGCCGACGTGGGTTTTACTTTTTGCAGAGGCATGTCAGGTCTCCCGATGGGCCGCCCCGAGGGAGACCCGAGCCCCCTTGGGGGGCAGCGAACGAGGTGAGCGTGGGGGCATTCAACCCTCCGCCGCGAAGTTGATTTCCTGGCCCGGCTTCAGGCACACGTAGGCCTTCTTCCAGTTGCGCCGGCGGCCGGTGAACTTGCCGAAGCGCTTGACCTTGCCGCCCACGTTGACGATCTGGACGCTGTCGACTTCGACCTTGAACATGGCCTCGACCGCAGCCTTCACTTCAGGCTTCGTGGCATCCTGAAGCACCTTGAAGATCACCTGCTCGTGCTTCTCGGCGATGTAGGTGCCTTTTTCGGACACGACAGGCGCCAGCAGCACCAGCGCCAGACGCTCCGCATTGAATTGGTTGGCGGTGCTCATCCCAGGATCTCCTCGAATTGCGCCACGGCAGCCTTGGTCAGCACGACGTTCTGGAAGCGAACGAGGCTCACCGGATCGACTTCGCGGGTCTCCAGCACGAGGACGTTCGGCAGGTTGCGTGAGGACAGGAAGACGTTGTCGTCGAGGTTGTCGGTCACCAGCAGCACCGTCCCGGTGAGGCCCAGCGCCTTTATCTTCTGCGCGAAGAGGCGGGTCTTCGGAGCGTCCACCGCGATGCCTTCGATCACCGACAGGCGACCGTCGCGCACGAGCTGCGACAGGATCGCCGCGATGCCGGCGCGGTACATCTTGCGATTCACCTTCTGCGAGAAATTCTCGTCCGGCGAGTTCGGGAAGATCCTGCCGCCGCCGCGCCACAGCGGGCTGTTGGCCTGGCCGGCGCGCGCGCGACCGGTGCCCTTCTGGGCCCACGGCTTCTTGTGCGACTTGTTGATGTCGGCCCGGCCCTTTTGCGCGCGATTGCCGCTGCGCGCGTTGGCCTGGAATGCCGTCACGATCTGGTGAATCAGCGCTTCGTTGTAGTCGCGTCCGAACAACGCGTCCGACGCCGCGACCGTGGCCGACGCCTGGCCCTTGTCATCGATGAGCTTGAGATCCATGGTCAGGCCCCTTTCGTTGCCGGGGTCTTCGCCGCCGGACGCACGATGATGTGACCGCCGTCGGCGCCGGGCACGCAGCCCTTGACCAGCAGCAAGCCGCGTTCGGCGTCGACGCGGATCACCGTCAGCGTCTGCACGGTGCGCGTCACGTTGCCGTGCTGGCCCGCCATCCGTTTGCCGGGAAACACGCGACCGGGATCCTGCGCCATGCCGATCGAGCCGGGCGTGTTGTGCGAACGCGAGTTGCCGTGCGACGCGCGGTTGGACCGGAAGTGGTGGCGTTTGATGACGCCCGTGAAGCCCTTGCCCTTCGTGGTGCCGGTGACATCGACCAGTTCGCCGACCTTGAAGGTCTCGACGCTGACGATCTCGCCGACCTTGAGGGCCGCGAGCGCCTCGGGGGTCGCCGGAAATTCACGCAACAGCTCGCCGGCTTCGACCCCCGCCTTGGCGAGGTGGCCGGCTTGCGGCTTCGAGACGCGCGACGCGCGCCGTTTCCCGTAGGTGACCTGAACGGCGGAGTAGCCGTCGGTCTCGGGAGTCTTGATCTGTGTGACGCGATTGTTGGCCACGTCCAGCACCGTAACCGGGACGGCATGGCCGTCGTCGGAAAAGATGCGGGTCATGCCCACCTTGCGCCCGACAAGTCCCAGGCTCATGTTCGTGATCCTTTTAAAGCCGCCGATTTCGATTGACCGGCAGCGTCCTTCAACACCCGGCCGAACCGGCCGGACACCCTTGCTCGTTTCAGTTCTTTGCCGTCTGTTACCTGTTACCTGTTACCTGAAGCCTGTCACTGCAGCTTGATCTCGACGTCCACACCCGCCGGAAGGTCGAGCTTCATCAACTGGTCGACGGTCTTGTCGGTCGGGTCGATGATGTCCATCAGCCGCAAATGCGTGCGGATTTCGAACTGGTCGCGCGACGTCTTGTTGACGTGAGGCGAACGCAGGACGTTGTAGCGCTCGATCTTGGTCGGCAGCGGGACCGGACCGCGGACCACCGCGCCGGAGCGCTTGGCGGTCTCGACGATTTCCTGCGCCGACTGGTCGATCAGCTTGTAATCGAACGCCTTCAAGCGGATGCGGATTCTCTGATTTTGCATCTGTTCACCCTTTGAATAACCGCCCGCCTGCGCGCTCGGTTCTTCGTTGCTGTTGCCGCACGGAAAGCGCCGGGCCGCCCCAAGCTTTCCGTGCTCACATCTATCTGCTGTTCCGGCGAAAAGTAGGTTTGTACTTTTCGCCGCCGAATTATTCGATGACCTTGGCGACGACGCCGGCACCCACCGTCCGACCACCCTCGCGTATCGCAAACCGCAATCCCTCTTCCATCGCAATCGGCGCAATCAACTGCACCACAATCGAAATGTTGTCCCCAGGCATCACCATCTCCGTCCCCGCCGGCAACTCCACCGCCCCCGTCACGTCCGTCGTACGGAAATAAAACTGCGGCCGGTACCCAGGAAAGAACGGCGTGTGCCTCCCACCCTCCTCCTTCGACAGCACATACACCTCCGCCGTGAACTTGGTGTGCGGCGTGATCGACCCCGGCTTCGCCAGCACCTGACCCCGCTCCACTTCCTCACGCTTCGTGCCCCGCAACAACACCCCAACATTGTCCCCCGCCTGCCCCTGGTCCAAGAGCTTGCGGAACATCTCCACCCCAGTGCACACCGTCTTCAACGTCGGCTTCAGACCCACCACCTCCAGGTCCTCGCCCACCTTCACCACCCCACGCTCCACACGTCCCGTCACCACCGTCCCCCGACCCGAAATCGAGAACACGTCCTCCACCGGCATCAAAAACGGACCGTCAATCGCCCGCTGCGGCTGCGGTATGTAACTGTCCAGCGCCTCCGCCAGCTTCAATATCGACCCCTCTCCCATCTCGCTCGCGTCACCTTCCATCGCCAGCTTCGCCGAACCAATGATGATCGGCGTGTCGTCCCCAGGAAAATCGTACTTCGACAACAACTCCCGTACCTCCATCTCGACAAGCTCCAGCAACTCCTTGTCGTCCACCATGTCCGCCTTGTTCATGTACACAATGATGTACGGCACCCCCACCTGCCGCGCCAGCAAGATGTGCTCCCGCGTCTGCGGCATCGGTCCGTCCGCCGCACTCACCACCAAAATCGCACCATCCATCTGCGCCGCACCCGTGATCATGTTCTTGATGTAGTCCGCATGACCCGGGCAATCCACGTGCGCATAGTGCCGGTTCGCCGTCTGGTACTCCACGTGCGCCGTGTTGATCGTGATCCCCCGCGCCTTCTCCTCCGGCGCCGCATCAATCTGATCGTACGCCTTCACCTCACCACCATACTTCCGCGCCAACACCATCGTCATCGCCGCCGTCAGCGTCGTCTTCCCGTGATCAACGTGCCCAATCGTACCCACGTTCACGTGCGGCTTCGTCCGCTCAAACTTGCTCTTGGCCATTTTCGTTGCCTCTGTCCTGAAGTGTCGATATGTACGTTAAGACTTCTTGTTGATCACCGCTTCGGCGACGCTCTTCGGTGCCTCGGTGTAATGCTTGAATTCCATCGAATACGTGGCACGGCCCTGCGACAGCGAGCGCAGCGTCGTCGAGTAGCCGAACATCTCGGCGAGCGGCACCTCGGCCTTGATCACCTTGCCGGTGGGGTTGTCTTCCATCCCCTGGACGATGCCGCGCCGCGACGACAGGTCGCCCATCACGTTGCCCATGAAGTCCTCGGGCGTCTCGACCTCGACCGCCATCATGGGCTCGAGCAGCACCGGCGTGGCCTTGCGCATGCCATCCTTGAAGGCGATCGACGCCGCCATCTTGAACGCGTTCTCGTTCGAGTCGACGTCGTGGTAGCTGCCGTCGAACAGCGTGACCTTGACGTCGACGACGGGGTAACCGGCCAGCACGCCGTTCGGCAGCGTTTCCTCGAGGCCCTTCAGCACCGCGGGAATGTACTCGCGCGGCACCGTTCCGCCCTTGATCTGGTCGACGAACTGGAACCCCTTGCCGGGCTCGTTCGGCTCCATCTTGAGCCAGACGTGTCCGTACTGCCCGCGGCCGCCCGACTGCTTGATGAACTTGCCCTCGACCTCGACGTGCTTCTTGATCGCCTCGCGGTACGCGACCTGGGGCGCTCCGACATTCGCCTCGACGCCGAACTCCCGCTTCATCCGGTCGACGAGGATTTCGAGGTGCAGTTCGCCCATGCCCGAAATGATCGTCTGCGCCGACTCCTCGTCGGTGCGAACCCGGAACGACGGATCTTCCTGGGCGAGACGGTTGAGCGCGATGCCCATCTTCTCCTGGTCGGCCTTGGTCTTGGGCTCGACCGCCACGTGGATCACGGGCTCGGGGAAGATCATCTTCTCCAGCGTGATCACGTGATCGGGCGCGCAGAGTGTATCGCCGGTCGTCGCTTCCTTGAGCCCCACCGCCGCGGCGATGTCGCCGGCGCGCACTTCCTTGATTTCCTCGCGCTGGTTGGCGTGCATCTGCAGGATGCGGCCGATGCGCTCCTTGCGGCCCTTGATCGGGTTGTAGACGGTGTCGCCGGAGTTGATGACGCCCGAATACACGCGGAAGAAGATCAGCTGGCCGACGTAGGGGTCGGTCATGATCTTGAACGCAAGTCCGGCGAACGGCTCGTCGTCGGCGGCCCGGCGCTCGCCATGCTTGCCGTTCTCCAGCTCGCCGCCCACCGGCTTGATGTCGGTCGGCGCCGGCATGTACTCGATCACTGCGTCGAGCATCGCCTGCACGCCCTTGTTCTTGAACGCTGACCCGCAGAGCATCGGCACGATCTCGCTGGCGAGCGTGCGCTGGCGCAGACCCGCCTTGATCTCCTCGATGGAGAGTTCCCCTCCCTCGAGGTACTTGTTCATCAGGTCTTCGTTGGCCTCGGCCGCGCACTCGACCATCTTCTCGCGCCACTCCTTGGCGGCATCGAGGAGTTCGGGCGGGATCTCGCGCGTCTCGTACTTCATTCCCTGGGTCGAATCGTCCCAGTAGATCGCCTTCATGCGGACGAGGTCGATCACGCCCTCGAACTTCTCCTCGGCGCCGATCGGCACCTGGATGGGCACCGGGTTGGCCTTGAGCCGCGACTTCATCTGCTCGTAGACCTTGAAGAAATTGGCGCCCTGGCGATCCATCTTGTTGACGAACGCAAGCCGCGGCACCTTGTACTTGTTGGCCTGGCGCCACACGGTTTCGGACTGCGGCTGCACGCCGCCGACCGCGCAATAGACCATGCACGCGCCGTCGAGCACGCGCATCGACCGCTCGACCTCGATCGTGAAGTCGACGTGGCCCGGCGTGTCGATGATGTTGATCCGGTGCTCGGGGAAGTTGCCGTCCATTCCCTTCCAGAAACAGGTCGTGGCGGCAGACGTGATGGTGATGCCGCGCTCCCGCTCCTGCTCCATCCAGTCCATGACCGTGGCGCCGTCGTGCACTTCGCCGATCTTGTGCGAGACGCCGGTATAGAACAGGATGCGCTCGGTGGTCGTGGTCTTCCCGGCGTCAATGTGCGCACTGATGCCGATGTTGCGATACCGGTTGATGGGGGTAGATCGGGCCACTTTGGGTCAACGCCTGTTGTGACAGCGGAGCCGGTCGTTCCGGCTCCCTGCCGAGTTCCTGTCGGGAGGGCTGTTCGTTCGCGGTAGCGGGTCAGAACCGGAAATGCGAGAAGGCCTTGTTGGCTTCCGCCATGCGGTGCACTTCCTCGCGCTTTTTCACGGCGCCGCCGCGGCCTTCGGCGGCCTCGATGAGTTCGGCCGCGAGGCGTTGCCCCATCGACTTCTCGCCGCGCTTGCGCGCCGCTTCCCGCAGCCAGCGCATTGCCAGCGCCATGCGGCGCACCGGACGCACTTCCACCGGGACCTGGAAGTTCGCGCCGCCGACGCGGCGGCTCTTCACCTCGACCATCGGCCTGGAATTGGCGAGGGCCTGATTGAAGACCTCCAGCGGATCCTTGCCGCCCTTCTTCGAGATCGACTCGAACGCACCGTACAGGATGCGCTCGGCCACCGACTTCTTGCCGGCGGTCATCAGCACATTGACGAACTTGGCGACATCGCCGGAACCGAACTTCGGGTCCGGCAGGATTTCGCGCTTCGGTACTTCTCTGCGTCGGGGCATATCGTCTCCGTTCGCCTCAAAGTGAAACCCTACTTTGAGACGGAAGTTTTTCCATTGAATCGCTGGCAAAGCCAGTCGATTCAATGCCTAAAAGAAAGGTAACGATCAGGTGGTCTTGGGCTTCTTGGCGCCGTACTTGGACCGGCTCTGCTTGCGGTCCTTGACGCCAGCGGTATCGAGGCTGCCACGCACCATGTGATAGCGCACGCCGGGAAGGTCCTTGACGCGACCGCCGCGGATCAGCACCACCGAGTGCTCCTGCAGGTTGTGGCCCTCGCCGCCGATGTAGCTGATCACCTCGAAGCCGTTGGTGAGTCGGACCTTGGCGACCTTCCGCAGCGCCGAGTTCGGCTTCTTCGGGGTCGTCGTGTAAACGCGCGTGCAGACGCCGCGCTTCTGCGGGCTCTGCTGGAGCGCCGGGACCTTGCTTTTCGACACGGCGGGCTCACGGCCCTTCCGGACGAGCTGATTGATGGTAGGCATCCTGATTTTCCGTTTCGTGCGACCTAGCGTTATCGGCCGCAGGGCTCATCGCTTTGCGAAACCGCTTCGGGTAAAACAAACCAAAGTGGCCCCGCCATGGCGCGAATCTCGCGCGACAGGCACGGGCCACCTTCTTTGCGCCACGGCCGACACCTGAAATGCAAGCGGCACGCCCGGGTACGCCCGCCTCATGGCCGCGGTTTTCCTCGGGCCAGGAGGCGAAAAGACTGTCAATTCTATGACGACACTGGAGTCATGTCAATCCCATGCTGCGACGCGGGATTGGAGCGTCGGGCGCTTGCGCACGCCACGCGCGTCCGCCCGCATTTGGCGCCAAGGGACCCGCCTGTAGCGGGCGCGGCGGGTGGCTTCCGGCCGCCCGCCGCCGCCCCTGCGCGCGTTACGCCGCGTCGGCAGGCACTTCCGCCGACGGTGCATCCGGTGTGTCGGACACCGCAGCCTGCTCGCCCGGCGTGACGAAGACGTCGGGGCCCAGCAGTTTCTGCTTCTTGCGGGCGTTGTGGTAGGCAAGACCGGTTCCCGCCGGGATGAGGCGGCCGACGATGACGTTTTCCTTCAGGCCGCGCAGGTCGTCCTTCTTGCCCATGATCGCGGCTTCGGTGAGCACGCGCGTGGTCTCCTGGAACGATGCCGCCGAGATGAACGAGTCGGTGGACAGGCTCGCCTTCGTTATGCCCAGCAGCATGTGCTCGTAAACCGCCGGCCGCTTGTCCCCGTCGTCGGCGACGAGCTTGTCGTTCTCGTCCAGAAGATCGGAGCGTTCGACCTGCTCGCCCAGGATGAAGCGGGTGTCGCCCGGATCCACGACCTGCACGCGGCGCAGCATCTGCCGCACGATCACCTCGATGTGCTTGTCGTTGATCTTCACGCCCTGCAGCCGGTAGACGTCCTGCACCTCGTCGGTGATGTAGCGCGCGAGCGCCTCGACCCCCAGCAGGCGCAGGATGTCGTGCGGGTCGGCCGGGCCGTCGACGATCGACTCGCCCTTGTTGACGACCTGTCCGTCGTGCGCGGTGACGTGCTTGTCCTTCGGGATCAGGTACTCGTGCGCGACGCCATCGAGGTCGGTGATGACCAGACGCTGCTTGCCCTTGGTGTCCTTGCCGAACGACACCGTGCCGGTGACTTCCGCCAGGAGGCCCGCATCCTTGGGCGAACGCGCTTCGAAGAGCTCCGCCACGCGCGGCAGGCCGCCGGTGATGTCGCGGGTCTTCGAGGTTTCCTGTGGAATCCGCGCGAGCAGCTCGCCGATCGACACCTCCTGCCCGTCCTTCACCGTGATGATGGATCCGAGCTGGAACGTGATGTTGACCGACAGCTCCGAGCCCGCGAGCTTGATCTCCTCGCCGGCGGCGTCGATCAGCTTCACCTGGGGCCGCACGCCCTTGGCGGCCGCGCCCGCGCGACGCTTCGGATCGATGACGACCAGCGTCGACAGGCCGGTGACTTCGTCCACCTGCTTCGCGACCGTGACGCCTTCCTCGACGTTCTCGAACTTCACGCGCCCGGCGTATTCGGTCACGATCGGGCGCGATGTCGCGTCCCAGGTCGCCAGCACGCGGCCGGCCTTGACCACGTCGCCGTCCTTCGCCTGCAGCGTGGCGCCGTAGGGCACCTTGTGGCGCTCGCGCTCCCGGCCGTTGTCGTCCTGGATCAACACCTCGCCGGAGCGCGCGATGACCACCGCCTCGCCCTTGGCATTGGTGACGTAGCGCATCAGCGCCGAGAACCGGATCGTGCCCGCGGACTTGCTTTCGAGCTGCGACGCAGCCGCCGTCCGCGACGCGGCGCCGCCGATGTGGAAGGTGCGCATCGTCAGCTGCGTGCCGGGCTCGCCGATCGACTGCGCGGCGATGACGCCCACCGCCTCGCCGACGTTGACGAGATGGCCGCGACCCAGATCGCGCCCGTAACAGGTCGCGCACAGACCGTAGCGCGTGTCGCAGGTAAGCGGGGTGCGGACCTTGACTTCGTCGATGCCGAGCATCTCGATCTGCTCGACCTCGTCCTCGCTCAGCAGGGTGCCGGCCTCGTAGAGCGTCTCCTGCGTCTCGGGATTGACGACGTCGGCGGCAACGGAGCGGCCCAGAATGCGCTCGCGCAGCGCCTCGATCACTTCGCCGCCCTCGACCAGCGCCTTCATCGCGACGCCGTTCGACGTGCCGCAGTCGTCTTCGGTGACGACGAGATCCTGCGTGACGTCGACCAGTCGCCGCGTGAGATAGCCGGAGTTGGCGGTCTTCAGCGCCGTGTCGGCAAGGCCCTTGCGCGCACCGTGCGTCGAGATGAAGTACTGCAGGACGTTGAGGCCCTCGCGGAAGTTCGCGGTGATCGGCGTCTCGATGATCGAGCCGTCCGGCTTCGCCATCAGACCGCGCATCCCGGCGAGCTGGCGGATCTGCGCCGCCGAGCCCCGGGCGCCGGAGTCGGCCATCATGTAGATGGAGTTGAACGACTCCTGCTTGGCCGGCTGGCCGTCGCGGGTCAAGGTGTCGGTGGTGCCCAGCTGGCTCATCATCGCCTTCGCGATGTCGTCGCCGGCACGGCCCCAGATGTCGACCACCTTGTTGTAGCGCTCGCCCTGGGTGACGAGACCGGAGGTGTACTGCGCCTCGATCTCCTTTACCTGCGACTCGGCCTCGGCGATGATCGCGGGCTTCTCCTGCGGGATCAGCATGTCGTCGGCCGCGAACGAGATGCCGCCGCGGGTGGCCAGGCTGTAGCCCGCCTGCATGAGCTTGTCGGCGAAGATCACCGTCTCGCGCAGGCCGCAACGACGGAAGCTCGCGTTGATGATCTTCGAGATCTCCTTCTTCTTGAGCGGCTTGTTGATCGTCGGGAACGGCAGGTTCGGCGGGAGGATCTCCGAGAGCAGCGCGCGGCCCACCGTGGTCTCGAAGCGGACGAGCTTCTCGATCTTCTCGCCGTTGGCGCCGGCTTCCAGCTGCCTGATGCGCACATGCACCTTGGCGTGCAGCTCGACCTGGCGTGACTCGTAAGCGCGCGACACCTCGGCCAGATCGGCGAAGAACATGCCTTCGCCCTTGGCGTTGATCTTGTCGCGCGTCGCGTAGTACAGGCCCAGCACGATGTCCTGCGACGGCACGATGCAGGGCTCGCCGTTCGACGGCAGCAGCACGTTGTTCGACGCGAGCATCAGCGTGCGCGCTTCCATCTGTGCCTCGAGCGACAGCGGCACGTGAACGGCCATCTGGTCGCCGTCGAAGTCGGCGTTGAACGCCGTGCACACCAGCGGGTGCAGTTGAATCGCCTTGCCCTCGATCAGCACCGGCTCGAAAGCCTGGATGCCGAGACGGTGCAGCGTCGGCGCCCGGTTCAGCATCACCGGATGCTCGCGGATGACGTCTTCCAGGATGTCCCACACCACCGGCTCCTGGTTCTCGACCATCTTCTTCGCCGCCTTGATCGTGGTGGCGAGGCCCATCGTCTCGAGCTTGTTGAAGATGTAAGGCTTGAAGAGTTCGAGCGCCATCAGCTTCGGCAGCCCGCACTGGTGCAGCTTCAGCTGCGGCCCCACCACGATGACCGAACGGCCGGAGTAATCGACGCGCTTGCCCAGCAGGTTCTGCCGGAAGCGCCCGCCCTTGCCCTTGATCATGTCGGCCAGCGACTTCAGCGGCCGCTTGTTGGCACCCGTCATCGCCTTGCCGCGGCGGCCGTTGTCGAGCAGCGAGTCGACGGCCTCCTGCAGCATCCGCTTCTCGTTGCGGACGATGATGTCCGGCGCTTTCAGCTCGAGCAGGCGCTTCAGCCGGTTGTTGCGGTTGATGACGCGGCGATAGAGGTCGTTCAGGTCGGAGGTCGCGAAGCGGCCGCCGTCCAGCGGCACCAGCGGCCGCAATTCGGGCGGCAGCACCGGCAGGACCTCGAGGATCATCCACTCGGGCTTGATCCCCGATTTCTGGAACGCCTCGAGCACCTTCAGGCGCTTGGCAATCTTCTTGATCTTGGTCTCGGAGCCGGTGGTCTCGAGCTCCTTGCGCAGCTTCTCGATCTCGTGCGGGACATCGAGCGCCTTCAGGAGCTCGCGGATGCCCTCGGCGCCCATCGTCGCCGAAAAGTCGTCGCCGTGCTGCTCGACCTTGGCGAGGTAGTCATCCTCGGTGAGGAGCTGCGCGCGGTTGAGCGGCGTCAGCCCCGGATCGGTAACGACGAACGCCTCGAAGTACAGCACGCGCTCGATGTCGCGCAGCGTCATGTCGAGCACCATGCCCATCCGCGACGGCAGGCTCTTGAGGAACCAGATGTGCGCGACCGGCGATGCGAGCTCGATGTGCCCCATGCGCTCGCGGCGCACCTTGGCCAGCGTCACCTCGACGCCGCACTTCTCGCAGATCACGCCGCGGTGCTTCAGGCGCTTGTACTTGCCGCACAGGCATTCGTAATCCTTCACCGGCCCGAAGATCTTGGCGCAGAAGAGTCCGTCGCGCTCGGGCTTGAAGGTGCGGTAGTTGATCGTCTCGGGCTTCTTGACCTCACCGTACGACCACGAGCGGATCTTCTCCGGCGACGCGAGGCCGGTCTTGATCGCATCGAATTCCTCTTCTTGCGTGACCTGCTTGAAAAGATCGAGCAGAGCTTTCATTCGCTACTCCTTGATGGCTTTCCGCTGGCAGCTCGAGGGCTGGCAGCTCGGGGCTGTTGGCTGTTTGCGGACAGGTCAGAAGCGCTCGAGATCGATGTCGATCGCCAGCGAACGGATTTCCTTCACCAGCACGTTGAACGACTCCGGCATCCCGGCCTCGATCTTGTGCTCGCCCTTGACGATGTTCTCGTACACCTTGGTCCGGCCGTTGACGTCGTCGGACTTGACGGTGAGCATCTCCTGCAGCGTGTACGCGGCGCCATACGCCTCCAGCGCCCAGACTTCCATTTCGCCGAAGCGCTGGCCGCCGAACTGCGCCTTGCCGCCCAGCGGCTGCTGGGTGACGAGGCTGTACGGGCCGGTGGAGCGCGCGTGCATCTTGTCGTCGACGAGATGGTGGAGCTTCAGCACGTGCATGTAGCCGACGGTGACCTGGCGATCGAAGGCCTCGCCGGTGCGCCCGTCGTGCAGGACGACCTGTCCGGACTTCGGCAGCCCGGCAAGCTCGAGCATGCCCTTGATCTCCGCTTCGGTCGCGCCGTCGAACACCGGGGTCGCGAACGGCACGCCCCCGGTCAGGTTCTGCGCCAGCGTCTTCACCTCGCCGTCGTCGAGCGAGGAGATCGACTCCTTGCGCCCGGTGCCGTTGTAGATCTGCTCGAGGAACTTGCGCATTTCGGCAGTCTTGGCTTCGGCCTTCAGCATCGCGTCGATGCGGCGCCCGAGGCCCTTGGCGGCCCAGCCCAGGTGGACTTCGAGAATCTGGCCGACGTTCATCCGCGACGGCACACCGAGCGGGTTCAACACGATGTCCACCGGCGTGCCATCCGCCATGTAGGGCATGTCCTCGACCGGGACGATCTTGGACACGACGCCCTTGTTGCCGTGCCGGCCCGCCATCTTGTCGCCCGGTTGCAGGCGGCGCTTGACGGCGACGTAGACCTTGACCATCTTCTGCACGCCCGGCGGCAGCTCGTCGCCCTGCGTGAGCTTCTTCTTCTTGAGTTCGTACATCGCGTCGAACTGCAGGCGCTTCTGGGCGAGCGAATCCTTCATCGCCTCGAGCTGGCGCGCGACCTCCTCGTCGGCCAGGCGAATGTCGAACCAGTCGTGGCGGGCGACGCCCTCGAGGTAGTCGGCGGCGATCCTGGTGCCCTTGGCAATGCGCTTCGGGCCGCCGTTGACGACCTTTCCGAGCAGCAGCTTCTCGATCCGCGCGAACGCGTCGTTCTCGACGATCCGCAGCTGGTCGTTGAGGTCCTTGCGATAGCCTTTCAGCTCGTCGTCGATGATCTGCGCGGCACGCTTGTCGCGCTCGATGCCTTCGCGGGTGAATACCTGCACGTCGATCACGGTGCCCGAGATGCCCGACGGCACGCGCAGCGACGTGTCCTTCACGTCGGACGCCTTTTCGCCGAAGATCGCGCGCAGGAGCTTTTCCTCCGGCGTGAGCTGCGTCTCGCCCTTGGGTGTCACCTTGCCGACCAGAACGTCGCCGGCCTCGACTTCGGCACCGATGTAGACGATGCCCGAGTCATCGAGGCGCGACAGCTGCGCTTCGCCCAGGCTCGAGATGTCGCGGGTGATTTCCTCGGGGCCGAGTTTGGTGTCGCGCGCGACGACCGTCAGTTCCTCGATGTGGATCGACGTGTAGCGGTCGTCGGCGACGACGCTCTCGCTGATCAGGATCGAGTCCTCGTAGTTGTAGCCGTTCCAGGGCATGAACGCGACCAGCATGTTCTGCCCCAGCGCCAGTTCGCCGAGGTCCGTGGACGCGCCGTCGGCAATGACGTCGCCGCGGGCGATCACGTCGCCGATCCGAACCAGCGGCCGCTGGTTGATGTTGGTGTTCTGGTTCGACCGCGTGTACTTGGTCAGGTTGTAGATGTCCACGCCGACATCGCCGGCGACGGTCTCGGCATCGTGTGCGCGGATGACGACGCGATTGGCGTCGATGTAGTCGACCCTGCCGCCGCGCCGCGCCTGCACCGCCGTGCCCGAGTCGACAGCGGCCGTGCGCTCGACACCGGTGCCGACCAGCGGCTTCTCGGCGCGCAGGCAAGGCACCGCCTGCCGCTGCATGTTGGAGCCCATCAGCGCGCGGTTCGCGTCATCGTGCTCCAGGAACGGGATCAGCGATGCCGCGACCGACACGATCTGCGCGGGCGCCACGTCCATGTACTGGACCTTGTCGCCCGTCGACAGCATGAACTCGTTCTTGCAGCGGCACGACACGAGCTCGTCCTCGAGGCGGCCTTGCGCATCGAGTTGCGCGTTGGCCTGGGCGATCACGAACTGGCCCTCCTCGATGGCGGAGAGATAGTCGATCTCGTCGGTCACCTTGCCTGCCACGACCTTGCGGTACGGGGTCTCGAGGAATCCGTACTCGTTGGTGCGCGCATAGAGCGCCAGCGAGTTGATGAGCCCGATGTTCGGGCCTTCGGGCGTCTCGATCGGGCATACCCGGCCGTAGTGGGTCGGGTGCACGTCACGGACCTCGAAGCCCGCGCGCTCCCGCGTGAGGCCGCCCGGCCCCAGCGCCGAGACGCGACGCTTGTGCGTGATCTCGGACAGCGGGTTGGTCTGGTCCATGAACTGCGACAGCTGCGAACTGCCGAAGAACTCCTTGATCGCCGCGGAAATGGGCTTGGCGTTGATGAGGTCGTGCGGCAGCAGGTTTTCGCTCTCGGCTTGTCCCAGGCGCTCCTTGACGGCGCGCTCGACGCGCACCAGTCCGGAACGGAACTGGTTCTCGGCGAGTTCGCCCACGGAGCGCACGCGGCGATTTCCGAGGTGGTCGATGTCGTCGATCTCGCCGCGTCCGTTGCGCAGTTCGACCAGGATGCGGATCACGGCGATGATGTCGTCGTTGGCGAGCGTGCCGCTGCCCTTCAGCTCGGTCCGGCCGACGCGGCGGTTGAACTTCATCCGGCCGACGGCCGACAGGTCGTAGCGCTCCTCGGAGAAGAAGAGGCCGTGGAACAGCGCCTCGACCGCATCCTCGGTCGGCGGCTCGCCGGGGCGCATCATCCGGTAGATCGCCACGCGCGCGGCGGTCTGGTCGGGCGTGTCGTCGGCCCGCAGCGTCTGCGATATGTACGCGCCCTGATCGAGGTCGTTGGTGAAGAGCGTCTGGATCTTCGGCACGCCGGCATCGGCGAGCTTCTGCAGCACTTCCTCGGTGATCTCGTCGTTGGCCTTGGCCAGCACTTCGCCGGTGCTGGTGTCGACGATGTTGGTCGCCAGCGCGCGGCCCAGCACGTAGTCGGCCGGAACGGCGATCTTCTTGACGCCGGCTTCGACGAGTTCGCGGATGTGCTTGGCGGTGATGCGCTTGTCGCGGGCGACGACCACCTTGTCGTCCTTGCCGATCACGTCGAACCGCGCCATCTCGCCGCGCAACCGTTCGGGCACGAACTCGATCTCCGCGCCCCGGGTCGACAGGTGGAAGGTGTCGAACTGGAAGAACTGCTTGAGGATGTCCTCGTTGGAGAGGCCGATCGCCTTGAGCAGCGTCGTCACCGGCATCTTGCGCCGGCGGTCGACGCGGAAAAACAGGAAATCCTTGGGATCGAATTCGAAATCGAGCCACGAGCCGCGGTAGGGAATCACCCGCGCCGAGAACAGGAGTTTGCCCGACGAGTGCGTCTTGCCTCGATCGTGCTCGAAGAACACGCCGGGCGAACGATGCAGCTGCGAGACGATGACCCGCTCTGTTCCATTGATGACGAAGGAGCCGTTGTCGGTCATGAGCGGGATCTCGCCCATGTAGACCTCCTGCTCCTTCACCTCCTTGACGGTTTCCTTCGGCGCCTCCTTGTCCATGATGATGAGGCGGACCTTGGCGCGCAGGGCCGAACAGAACGTGAGGCCGCGCTGCTGGCACTCGGTGACATCGAACGCCGGCGCCAGCAGTGAAAAGGAGACGTACTCGAGGCGTGCGTTGCCCGAGTGGCTGGAGATCGGGAAGATCGACGTGAACGCGGCCTGGAGGCCTTCGTCCTTGCGCTTGTCGGGCGCGGTGTCCGCCTGCAGGAAGGCGCGGTAGGACGCGAGCTGGGTTTCGAGCAGGAACGGCACCTGCAAAACGCTCGCACGCTTGGCGAAGCTCTTGCGGATGCGTTTCCGTTCGGTGAACGAGTACTGTTGCGAAGTCGTCGCTTCGATGGCCATACCTTCTCCGAATCACGCGGGATGGGCTGCATTGCCCGTTCCCGAAACGCGCCGCCGGGTGGCGGGCGCGCGTCAGTCGCTCATCGACTAGCGGGAGCATTGCGCTCCCTGGCGTGGTGGCTGGCCTCTACCAGCCGCTGGCGGACAACGGTGCTCGCTGTGCTGCAATCGCGTGCACCGCCCGACCAAGCCCGTCTTCTGCAGTCGCTTCAAAAGACGAAGGGAATGAGACTTGTCGCCAAGTCCGATTGCCTTCGCCTTCGCGAAGGTGCCGGCTCGCCGGGCCGCGGAACGAATCCGCGAGCCGGACGATCCGGCGCGGCATTACTTGATCTCGACCTTGGCGCCGGCTTCCTCGAGCTTCTTCTTGGCAGCTTCGGCATCGGCCTTGTTGACGCCTTCCTTGACCGGCTTCGGCGCGCCGTCGACCAGATCCTTGGCTTCCTTCAGGCCGAGGCCCGTCAGTTCGCGCACGGCCTTGATGACGTTGACCTTGTTCTCGCCGAACGACGCCAGCACGACGGTGAACTCGGTTTGCTCCTCGGCAGCGGCGGCAGGCGCCGCGGCAGCGGGACCGGCAGCGGCCACGGCGGCGGCGGCGGAAACGCCGAACTTCTCCTCCATCGCCTTGATCAGTTCGGAGAGCTCCAGCACGGTCATCGAAGCGACTTTTTCGAGAATTTCAGTTTGCACAGCAGACATGTTCAACTCCTGATTCGTAAGGTTGTGTGACGGGCAATCGTGGGCGGTTTCGGCTTACGCAGCCTGCTTCGCGTCGCGCACGGCGGCAAGCGTACGGACGAACTTCGAAGGCACCTCGTTCAGGGTGCGGACGAACTTCGCCACCGGCGCCTGCATGGTGCCGAGCAGCTTCGCGAGAAGTTCCTCGCGCGAGGGCAGGGCGGCCAGCGCTGCGATGTCCTTGGCGGACATGACGCGGCCGGGCATTGCCCCTCCGGTGATCACGAACTTGTCGTTGCCCTTGGCGAAGTCGTTCAGGACCTTCGCCACGGCAACCGGGTCCGTGCTGATGCCGTACGCGAGCGGACCGACCATCTTGTCGGCCAGCGGCGCGAACGGCGTACCGACCACCGCGCGGCGCACCAGGGTGTTCTTCATCACCCTGAAATACACGCCGGAACTCCGTGCCTTGGCGCGAAGCTTCGTCATGGCCGCCACGGGCAAGCCACGGTTCTCGACCAAAATGATGGCCTGGGCACCAGTGACCTCTTTCGCGACTTCCGCGACTACCGCTTGCTTTTGCTGCAGATTTAGACTCAAGGTCTACCTCCATCTCATCGAAAGCCACGCTCGAAATCGAATGCGTCGTCGATCGCTGCTTCCGTCCCGTGCCTCTCCGCTGGATTGGAGCGGCACTGTTGCGGTGACCTTACATCAGGAAAGCTCCTGTCTTCGGGGCACCATCTGCGCTGGATCGGGCATCAGAAGACAGAGGACAGAGGACAGAAAATCCGTCCTGCCATCCGCCGTGCTTCATCGGCCCTGTTTTAAGCCTTACGCTCCCGCGGTCTTTGACGGCCCGCCTGACGATGCTCCGTCCGGCGTTCCCTCAAAATCGTTCCGATACCTGATTCCTGTTACCTGTTCCCTGTCACGCGAGGCTCGCCGTATCGACCCGCACTCCGGCGCCCATCGTGCTGGAGACGCTGACCTTCTTGAGGTAGAGCCCCTTGGTGCCGGCGGGCTTCGCCTTGTTGAGCGCTTCGATCAATGTCAGGAGATTCAGCTTGAGCTGGTCCGCCCCGAAGGACGCGCGGCCTATCGTGCACTGGATGATGCCGCCCTTGTCGGTACGGTATTGCACCTGGCCCGCTTTCGCATTTTTCACCGCGGTGACGACGTCCGCATTGACGGTGCCGACCTTGGGGTTGGGCATCAGGCCGCGCGGACCGAGGATCTGTCCCAGCTGGCCGACGACGCGCATCGCATCGGGAGACGCAATGACGATGTCGAACTCCATGAAACCTTCCTTGACCTTGGCCGCGAGATCGTCGAAGCCGACGATGTCGGCGCCGGCGGCAAGCGCATCCTTGGCCTTTTCGCCCTGCGCGAACACGGCAACCCGGACCGTCTTGCCGGTGCCGGCAGGCAGCACCACGGAGCCGCGGACCGTCTGGTCGGATTTCTTGGCGTCGACGCCGAGGTTCACCGCGACGTCGACGGACTCGTCGAACTTGGCGACGGCGGTTTCCTTGACGAGCTTCAATGCTTCGTCGAGCGGATAGACTTTGCTGCGGTCAACCTTGGCGCGGACCGTCGTCATGCGCTTCGAGAGCTTCGGGAGTTTTTGCTCGGCCATGATCACTTCACCCCTTCAACGGTGATTCCCATGCTGCGCGCGCTGCCCGCGATGGTGCGCACCGCTGCATCCATGTCGGCCGCGGTGAGGTCCGGCATCTTCGCCGTCGCGATCTCCTCGGCCTGCGCGCGCGTGAGCTTGCCGACCTTGTCGACATGCGGCTTGGGGCTGCCTTTTTCGACCTTGGCTGCCTTCTTGATGAGGACCGTGGCCGGCGGGGTCTTCATCACGAACGTGAAACTCTTGTCCGCGTAGGCGGTGATCACGACCGGGATCGGCAGCCCCGGCTCGAGCTTCTGCGTCGCGGCGTTGAACGCCTTGCAGAACTCCATGATGTTGAGACCGCGCTGACCCAGCGCGGGGCCGATCGGCGGACTCGGGTTCGCCTTCCCGGCCGGCACTTGCAGCTTCACAAAGCCGACGATTTTCTTTGCCATGACTTCTCTCCTGTAGGGTTCAAACGGGCGTTGTCGCCCTCCCCGTTGCTATGCCTGCGACCGTCACGGCCGCCCTGACTTGCCTCGTTCCGCGCGCAAGCGCCCGCGGGATCAGGCCTTTTCAACCTGCGAAAAATCCAGTTCCACCGGTGTCGAGCGGCCGAAGATGGTCACCGACACGCGCAGCTTGCTCTTCTCGTAGTTCACGTCCTCGACATTGCCGTGGAAGTCCGTGAACGGCCCTTCCTTGACCCGCACCGCCTCGCCGAACTCGAACAGCACCTTCGGCCGCGGCTTCTCGACGCCTTCCTGCACCTGGCGGAGGATCGAATCGACTTCCTTCTGCGAAATCGGCGTCGGTTTGTTCGCCGTCCCTCCGACAAAACCCGTCACCTTCGGCGTGCTCTTTACGAGGTGCCACGAGTCGTCGGTCATTTCCATCTCGACCAGCACATAGCCGGGAAAGAACTTGCGCTCGCTGATCGCCTTGGCGCCGTTTTTCATCTCGACGACTTCCTCGACCGGCACGAGGATCTCGCCGAACTGATCGGCGATGTCCGAGCGCTTGACCCGTTCTTTCAGGGCTTTCTGGACGCTCTTCTCGAATCCGGAGTACGCGTGAACGACAAACCAGCGTTTGGTCATCACTCGCTCCGACCGGTCAGCATTTTGACGAACCAGGCCAGTGACGTGTCCACCGCGAACAGGAACAGCGCCATGACGACGACGAATGCGAACACGACCAGCGTGGTCTGGATCGTCTCCTTGCGCGTCGGCCACGACACGCGCCCCGATTCCTGCCAGGCTTCCTGGGCGAAGGCGAAAAACTCCTTGCCCGGCGTCGACAGCCATGCCACTCCGGCAGCCGCGCCCAGTCCGCCCAGCACCATCAGCACCCGGTACAGCAGCGCGACCTCGGCGAATCGGTAATACGCCACGACGCCGGCGAGGACGCAGGCGACGGCCAATGCAATTTTCAGTTTTTCGATCATTGTGTCAGGGAACAGGTATCAGGCATCAGACAGAACCAGCGCCGCAGCGCCGGACGTGCATTTCCTTGCCGAATTCTCCAGTTTGTCCTTCGCTCAGCACCCATTGCTTGCATCCGCCACTTCCTGATACCTGATCTCAGATACCTGACACCTGAAAGTGGCAGGCCAGGAGGGAATCGAACCCCCAACCTGCGGTTTTGGAGACCGCCGCTCTGCCAATTGAGCTACTGGCCTATTGCTCGGTTCTTCGTTGCTGTTGCCGCACGGAAAGCGCCGGGCCGCCCCAAGCTTTCCGTGCTCACATCTATCTGCTGTTCCGGCGAAAAGTAGGTTTGTACTTTTCGCCGCCGAATTATTCGATGACCTTGGCGACGACGCCGGCACCCACCGTCCGACCGCCCTCGCGTATCGCAAACCGCAATCCCTCTTCCATCGCAATCGGCGCAATCAACTGCACCACAATCGAAATGTTGTCCCCAGGCATCACCATCTCCGTCCCCGCCGGCAACTCCACCGCCCCCGTCACGTCCGTCGTACGGAAATAAAACTGCGGCCGGTACCCAGGAAAGAACGGCGTGTGCCTCCCACCCTCCTCCTTCGACAGCACATACACCTCCGCCGTGAACTTGGTGTGCGGCGTGATCGACCCCGGCTTCGCCAGCACCTGACCCCGCTCCACTTCCTCACGCTTCGTGCCCCGCAACAACACCCCAACATTGTCCCCCGCCTGCCCCTGGTCCAAGAGCTTGCGGAACATCTCCACCCCAGTGCACACCGTCTTCAACGTCGGCTTCAGACCCACCACCTCCAGGTCCTCGCCCACCTTCACCACCCCACGCTCCACACGTCCCGTCACCACCGTCCCCCGACCCGAAATCGAGAACACGTCCTCCACCGGCATCAAAAACGGACCGTCAATCGCCCGCTGCGGCTGCGGTATGTAACTGTCCAGCGCCTCCGCCAGCTTCAATATCGACCCCTCTCCCATCTCGCTCGCGTCACCTTCCATCGCCAGCTTCGCCGAACCAATGATGATCGGCGTGTCGTCCCCAGGAAAATCGTACTTCGACAACAACTCCCGTACCTCCATCTCGACAAGCTCCAGCAACTCCTTGTCGTCCACCATGTCCGCCTTGTTCATGTACACAATGATGTACGGCACCCCCACCTGCCGCGCCAGCAAGATGTGCTCCCGCGTCTGCGGCATCGGTCCGTCCGCCGCACTCACCACCAAAATCGCACCATCCATCTGCGCCGCACCCGTGATCATGTTCTTGATGTAGTCCGCATGACCCGGACAATCCACGTGCGCATAGTGCCGGTTCGCCGTCTGGTACTCCACGTGCGCCGTGTTGATCGTGATCCCCCGCGCCTTCTCCTCCGGCGCCGCATCAATCTGATCGTACGCCTTCACCTCACCACCATACTTCCGCGCCAGCACCATCGTCATCGCCGCCGTCAGCGTCGTCTTCCCGTGATCAACGTGCCCAATCGTACCCACGTTCACGTGCGGCTTCGTCCGCTCAAACTTGCTCTTGGCCATTTTGCGACTCCTTCAGACTTCGTTGATCACTTCGGATCGTTGACTGACAACTGCCCAATTCGTGGTGCCCATGGAGCGGATTGAACGCTCGACCTCTCCCTTACCAAGGGAGTGCTCTACCACTGAGCTACATGGGCGACAACCGCTGCCGAACCTTCGCCTGCGCGGCCCGCCAGGCCGCGACCTGATGTTGCCCGACCAAACCTCCGGCGCGCCCCCGCACCGGCACTGCTGGAGCGGGTGAAGGGAATCGAACCCTCGTCGTAAGCTTGGAAGGCTTCTGCTCTACCATTGAGCTACACCCGCGTGTCAGGGAACAGGTATCAAGCATCGGATGGAAGTGCGCGCGGCAGCTGGGCGATAACGACTTTTCTGATGCCTGATGCCTGATACCTGTTCCCTGAAATGGTGGAGGGGGAAGGATTCGAACCTTCGAAGGCAGAGCCGACAGATTTACAGTCTGTTCCCTTTGACCGCTCGGGAACCCCTCCGGAAAACTGCTAATTTTAACAATTTGCCTCGTGCCGTGTCAATGAAACCTCGCCGTTTGGCGCCGCGACGCCAGGGCAGAACGTCGCCGCGGAAGCCACAACCTATTGTTTTTGCATAATTGTTTTCCGAACACCACGCTCCGGCGGCGCGCGAAAGCGCGACAAACCCACGCCAGCAGCTGGATTGCCGCGACGGGACGTCGTTCTCTTCAGAGTTCGCGACGCGTGACACGGAGGCCGGCTGCGGATGAGAAGCATCGCGTCACCTGTCCGTCGGCGTCGGCATCCTCTCATCGGTCCGCGTCACCCTGCGCGGAGGCAGAAGGATCGAGAAAGTGCTGCCCTGGCCCGGTTCGCTGACCACGTCGAGCTCGGCGTGATGCCGGAGCAGCACGTGCTTGACGATGGCGAGCCCGAGGCCGGTTCCGCCGGTCGCCCGCGACCGGCTGCGATCCACGCGATAGAACCGTTCGGTCAGACGGGCAATGTGCTCGGGCGCGATGCCAATGCCCGAATCGGTCACGGAGAAGATCCCGCGGCCGTCGGCGTCCGTCCGCCAGCCGAGCCGGATCGTTCCGCCCGCCGGCGTGTAACGGATCGCATTGCTGACGAGGTTGCCGAACGCGCTCGCCAGTTCGTCGCGGTTCCCACTGACGCTCGCGGTCGCGGCGTCGCCGACGTCGAGTTCGATCACGTGCTGTCCCGCCGACAATGCGCGGGCGTCGGCGGCACGCTCAAGCAACAGGGGCGCCACCGGAAAGGCGGACTCCTGCAGCGCGTTCTGCTCGCTCTCCAACGCCGACAATGTGAGCAGATCGTCAACCAGGCGCTGCATGCTCTTCGCCTGCTCTTGCATCAGCTGCAGGAATCGCTGCCGCTGGCGCGGCTCGAGATCGAGATCCTGCAGCGTCTCGATGAAGCCGCTGACGACCGTCAGCGGTGTCTTCAACTCGTGGGAGATGTTGGCGATGAAGTCACGGCGCATCCGCGCCACGGCTTCCAGCTGGGTGATGTCGCGCGACAGCAGGAGCTTCTCGTCGACGCCGAACGGGACCAATTGCAGCGAAAGCACCCGCTGCTCGCGTCCCTGTTCGACGACCACCGCTTCGTGGTGATTGTCGCCAGTGACGTAGCGGATGAACTCCGGCTGGCGCAGGAAGTTCACGATCGGGTGGCCGCGATCGGAAGCCAGGTCAAGCGACCACTGCTCGAGCGCTTTCGGGTTGGCCCATTGCAGACGATTGGTGGCATCGAGCGCGATTACTCCGTCCGGAATCGCTTCGGCGGCCTGCCGGAAGCGCTCGATTGCCTGGCGCATGTCGCGCTGCACCGCAGAGCGTGTACGAGACCGTCGGTGAAGGGCCGAAAAGACGTCGCCCCACGCGCCGCGCCCCTCGGGCACCGGCGCATCGAGCGACGCCGTCGCCCACTTCTGGACCAACCGCAGGTGATACAGGTGAAAGCCGACGAGCGACACCGCGCCGCATCCCAGAACCACCAACGCCCAGCCGGCGCCCGCAAGAGCCAGCACGGTCAGCGTTGCCACCGCGAGCAAGGCCGGCGCGAACACCCCGCGAACGGGCACCGGGTTCACCGCGCCAGCGTCAGGCGGTAACCGCTGCCGCGGACGGTCTCGATCATGTGATCCTGACCGAAGGGTTCCAGTGCAAGGCGCAGCCGCCGGATGTGGACATCGACGGTGCGCTCCTCGATGTACACATGGTCACCCCACACCTGGTCGAGCAACTGCGCGCGTGTGTGGACGCGTTCCGGCCGGGCGAGGAAGAAGCGCAGCAACCGGAACTCGGTCGGGCCAAGCGCGACGTCGGCACCGTTCGCCGTCACCCGATGGGTGCCGGGATCGAGCGCGAGCGGCCCTGCCTGCAACGGTTCCTGCGCTGCATCCGGTGCCCGCCTGCGAAGGACCGCCTTGATGCGGGCCTTCAACTCGCGCGGGCTGAAGGGCTTGGTCACATAGTCGTCGACCCAGGCCTCGAGACCGGCGACCTTGTCCGCTTCGCCGGAGCGCGCGGTCAACATGATGATCGGCAGTTCGCGAGTGCGCGCATCGGCGCGCAGCGCCTTGGCGAACGCCAATCCCGATTGGCCAGGGAGCATCCAGTCGAGCAACAGGAGTTTGGGGAGCTTGTCGCGCAGCAGCACGTCGGCCGCCTCGGCGTCACCCGCAGTGAGCACATCGTATCCGGCGTCGATGAGATTCACCTTGAGGAGTTCGAGGATCGCCGGCTCGTCCTCGACCACAAGGATCACCGGTGTCACTCTTCCGCCACCTCGGCACGGATCTCGGCGGCCGATGCGTGGCGGACATCCTTGCCGGTGACGACCTGCACCACGGACTCGGCGATGTTCTTGGAGTGGTCGCCGATGCGCTCGATCGACTTGGCGATGAACACGATCTCGAGCGCCTCGGAGATGGTCCGCGGGTCCTCCATCATGAAGCTGACCAACTGGCGCATGATCGCGTTGAAGGACCGGTCGATGCTCTCATCCTCGGCGACGATCTCCGCCACCGCCTTCACGTCGAGCCGGGCAAACGCGTCGAGCGCCATCCGTAGCATGTGCTGGACGCCCCGCGCCATGCGCTCGACGTCGTGCGAGCGAAGGCTGCGCAGCCTGCCGACGCCGTCGACCAGCGACGACTTGTAGGCAACCTTCTTGACTTCGTCGCCGATGCGCTCGAGATCGTTGACCACCTTGGTGACGGTCATGATCATCCGCAGATCGATCGCGGTCGGCTGACGCCTGGCGATGATTTGCGAGCAGAGCTGATCGATCTCGACCTGCAGCAGGTTGATCTGCTGCTCGTCGGTGCCGACGGCGTCGACGAGCAGGCGCTGGTCTTCGTCGTCGCCGAGGAGCGCAATACCCCGGGTCATCTGCCGCTCGACGAGACCGCCCATCGAAAGGACGCCGCTGCGGATCTCCTCCATTTCGGCGTCGAACTGCTTGGAGGTGTGGTCGCTCATCGCTGGAACTCCTTTGGTCGCGCCCTGCAGCCGCGGTCAGCCGAAACGGCCGGTGATGTAATCCTCGGTTTCCTTCTTGCGCGGCTTGACGAAGATTGCATCGGTGCGACCGAACTCAACCAACTCACCAATATACATGTAGGCGGTGTAATCAGACACGCGGGCCGCCTGCTGCATGTTGTGCGTGACGATCAGGATCGTCACCTTCTTCTTGAGCTCGGTGACGAGCTCCTCGATGCTCGCGGTGGCGATCGGGTCGAGCGCCGACGTCGGCTCGTCGAACAGCATGATCTCGGGATCGGTCGCGAGCGCGCGCGCGATGCACAGGCGCTGCTGCTGGCCACCGGAGAGGTTCGAGCCCACTTCGTTCAAGCGGCTCTTGACTTCGTCCCAGAGCGCTGCACCGCGCAACGACTCCTCGACCTTGTCGTCGAGCGCGTTCTTGCGGCTGATGCCGCGCACGCGCAGCCCGTAGGCGACGTTTTCGTAGATCGACTTCGGAAACGGATTCGGCTTCTGGAACACCATGCTGATCCGCATCCGCACCTCGATCGGGTCGACGTCCTTGTCGAGCAGATCGGTGTTGTCCGGGTGCAGAACGATCTGCCCGCCGTACCGGTTGCCGGGATAGAGATCGTGCATCCGGTTGAAGCAGCGCAGGTACGTCGACTTGCCGCAGCCCGAGGGGCCGATCAGTGCCGTGACCTTGTTTTCGTACACCGGCATCGTCACGCCCTTGAGCGCCTGGAACTTGCCATAGTGGAAGTCGAGCGCGCGGCTCTCGGCCTTGAGCGCCGGTGGCGGCTCGACCGGATGCAGGTGCAAGCCCGGCTCGCTGTGCGCCACGGGCGGGGTGCCGCTGCCGGTCATTGTTGCCGCAATCGGTTCCATGGTCGTCACCATTTGATGTTCTTGCGCAGGCGATAGCGCAGATAGATCGCCAGACCGTTCATCAGCAGCGTCATCAACACCAGGATCGTGCCGGCGGCAGCAGCGTTGGCGTGAAACGCCTCGTCCGGGCGGCTGGTCCAGTTGAACATCTGGATCGGCATCACCGTGAACGGTGCCTTGAGCCACTCGAAGCTCAGGAACGGGAAGTCCGCACCGATCGGCGCGGAAGGAAGGAATGCGATGAACGTCAGCGCGCCGATGGTGATGATCGGCGCGGTCTCGCCGATCGCGCGCGACATGCCGATGATCACCCCGGTGAGGATGCCCGGCATCGAGTAGGGCACCACGTGGTCGCGCACGGTCTGCCATTTGGTTGCCCCTACCGCGTACGCGCCCTCGCGGATCATCTTCGGGATCGAGCGTATCGCTTCGCGGGTCGCGACGATCACCACCGGCAGGATCAGCAACGCAAGCGTCAATCCCGCGGTGCGGATGCTCTGGCCGAGGCCGAAGCTGTAGACGAACAGCCCCAGCGCGAGGAGTCCGTAGACGATCGACGGCACGCCGGCGAGATTGTTTATGTTGATCTCGATCGCGTCGGTGATCCAGTGCCTGGGGGCGTACTCCTCGAGATACACGCCGGAGGCAACGCCGATCGGAACCGCCACGGCTGCGGTGACCAGCATCACCAGCGTCGTCCCCACCCAGGCCGAGAGAATGCCGGCCTGGCCGGCGCGACGTGAAGGAAACTCGACGAAGAACCCGGGGTTGAGCCGCGACCAGCCGTCGATCAGCATGTCGAGAAACAGCGCGACGAAGGTGGCGAGCCCGATTCCGAGGGCCAGAATGCCGAGGGCGACAAAGATCAGGTCCCAGCGCTTGGCGCGGGCGATGAGGGCACGGATTTCCGCCCGCGACTGAGTGACGATCGCCATCTCAGTAGATCTCCCGGTAACGCCTGCGCATCCAGAATCCGATCAGGTTGAAGATGAGCGTCAACAGCATCAGCGTGAGTCCCGCCGCAAAGATCGTCTGGTAGCCGATCGATCCGTGCGGCAGATCACCCAGCGCGACCTGGACGATGAAGGCGGTAATCGTCGCGGCCGGCTCCAGCGGGTTGAACGTCAGGTTCGGCTGCATCCCGGCGGCGACGGCGAGGATCATCGTTTCCCCCACGGCCCGGGACACGGCGAGGATGAAGGCCGCCGCGATCCCCGACACCGCACCCGGAATGACCACCTTGTACGCGGTCTGCAGCCGCGTCGCGCCCATCGCGAAGCTGCCCTCCCGCAGCGACATCGGCACGGCGCGCATCGCGTCCTCGGAGATGGAGGCGACGTAGGGGACGATCATGATGCCCATGACGATGCCCGCCGACAGCAGATTGAATCCCGGCAGCGAAGGAATCAGCCGTTGCAGAATCGGCGTCAGGAACAGCAGGGCGAAGTAGCCGTAGACGATCGTCGGCACGCCCGACAGGAGTTCAAGGATCGGCTTGGCGATCTCGCGCGCCTTGGGCGACGCGAATTCGGACAGGTACACGGCGATCACCGTCCCCAGGGGAACCGCTACCAGCAACGCCACCGCGGAACTCGTTATCGTTCCCGAGAGCAGGACGCCGATGCCGAAATGCGCGTCGTCGAACAACGGCGTCCACTGCGTGTCGGTCAGGAAATCCCAGAGCGGCACCTGGGAGAAGAACACCACGCTCTCCGAGACCAAAACATAGACGATGCCCGCGGTGGTGAAGACCGAGACGAACGCGGCCAGGAACAGCATCGCCTCGATGCCCCGCTCCTTGAGGTTGCGGGAGAACTTCTTTCGCAGCCGATCGCTGACCACGGTGGAAGGCGACATCGACGAGGAATCTCCAAGCAAGGCGACCGTATCCATTATAGGGGACCTGGCGATGACGGAAGGCGGACACAGCGCGCTGCGCCCGCCGGACGGCGAGTCACCCGCGACACTTCGCGATCAGAGTTTCGCCTCGCGTTTCATCAGGTCGTCGATCTTGACCCCCACCTCGGCGACGCCCCCGAACACCGTGCCGATCTTCCTGCTGGCCAGGTGTTCCTTGTTGAGCGTGTACGCACGATCGGGCAGCGGGACATACTTCACCTCCCTGGCCAGCTTCGAGCCGTTGCTCATGTAGTACTCGACGAACTTCTTCACCTCGGGACGGTCCAGCGACTTCGCATTGACGTAGATGAAGATCGGCCGCGCCAGCGGCTGGTAACTGCCGTCGAGCACGGTCTCCATCGACGGCTTGACGCCTGCCTTGCCGGCTTTCTCGATGATCGGCACGCTCTTCAGCTTGGCCTGGTTCTCGGCGTAGTAGGCGTAGCCGAAGTAGCCGATCGCGTTGACATCGCGCTGGACGCCCTGTACCAGGACGTTGTCGTCCTCCGATGCCGTGTAGTCGCCGCGGCTCGACTTCGCCTTGCCGACGATCGCTTCGGTGAAGTAGTCGAAGGTGCCCGAATCGGCCCCTGCGCCGAAGAGCTTGATCGGCGCGTCAGGCCACGACGGGTCGATCTGGTTCCATTTGGCGATCTTCCCTTGCGCCCCGGGCTCCCAGATCCGCTTCAATTGCTCGACGGTGATGCCCCTGTCGAGAAAGGCGTTCTTGGGATTGACGACGACCGTCAATGCGTCGAAGGCGACCGGAAGTTCGTAATAGGAAATTCCTTCCTTCGCGCATTGCTCCATCTCGGCCTTGAGGATCGGCCGGGACGCACCTGTGATGTCGGTTTCGTTGCGGCAGAATTTCTTGAACCCGCCCCCGGTGCCGGAGATGCCGACGGTCACCTTGATGGCGTTCTTCTCCGACTTCTGGAATTCCTCGGCGACCGCCTCGGTAACCGGGTAGACGGTCGACGAACCGTCGACCTTGACGAGCGCGCCCTGGGCAAACGCCGCGGACGAAGCCATGGCGACAAGGGCGATGGCAAGGATCTTGGAGTGATGGCACATGAAGGACCTCGACGGACTGGGTTGGCGATGACCGCGAGTCTAGAAGGCGCATGTGACGGGGATGTGACAACCCAGTGACGCAATGTGACAACGTCAGCGTGCCTGCACAAGCGCTCTTGCCGCGCCCCGGGTGCGCGCCGACGACGGTGGTGCGGGCGGAACCTGACTACGTGAGCACCGCCTCCGGCGGCGTGTAGGCGTAGCCCAACGCGTCCGCCACCGGCTCGCAGGTGACCTTGCCGAACGCAATGTTGAGCCCGTTCCTGAGATGGTGGTCGTCGCCGAGCGCCTGCTTCCAGCCCTTGTCCGCCAGCGACAGCACGAAAGGCAGCGTCGCATTGTTGAGCGCGAAGGTGGACGTGCGCGGAACGGCGCCCGGCATGTTCGCCACGCAGTAGTGGGTGACGCCGTCGACAACATACACGGGATCGGCGTGCGTGGTCGCGCGCGAGGTCTCGAAGCAACCGCCCTGATCGATCGCGACGTCGACGATGACCGAGCCGTGCTTCATCCGCTTGACGAGTTCGCCGGAGACGAGCTTCGGCGCGGACGCTCCCGGAATGAGCACGCCGCCCACCACGAGATCCGCGGCGGCGACGTGCCGGTCCACCGCATCGCGCGTGGAAAAGACGGTGTTGAGCGGGCGGCCGAACTGACGCCACAGTGTACGCAAGACCTCGGTGTTGCGATCGAGGACCCAGACATCCGCGCCCATCCCAAGCGCAATGTCGACCGCGTGCGAGCCAACGACGCCGCCACCGAGTATCACCACCTTGGCCGGATCGACCCCGGGCACGCCGCCAAGCAGCACGCCCAGGCCGCCGTGCGGCTTTTCGAGGTAATAGGCCCCGGCCTGGATCGACATCCGACCGGCGACCTCGGACATCGGCGCGAGCAACGGCAACCCGCCGGACGCCGAAGTGACGGTCTCGTAGGCGATGCAGACGGCACCGCTGCCCACGAGATCCTTCGCCTGCTCGGGGTCCGGCGCGAGGTGGAGGTAGGTGAACAGAATCTGCCCGCGTCTCAACATCTTCCGCTCGCCGGCCTGCGGTTCCTTGACCTTGACGATCATCTCCGCCGCGTCGAATACCTCGTTGGCCGTGCCGACGACGCGCGCGCCCGCGCTGCGGTACGCGTCGTCGTCCATGCCTATGCCCTGCCCGGCATTGTGCTCGACGATGACTTCGTGCCCGTGCGCGACAACTTCGCGCACACTGCCGGGCACGAGTCCGACCCGGTTTTCGAGAACCTTGATCTCCCTGGGCACACCGATGCGCATGACGCGTACTCCACAAACGGAACGCGGACCCCCGTGTGACGGTCCGCGAACGAGATTGCCTGCTGCGGGCGCCGCCGGACAGGGCGGCACCGGGCTCCGCTACCGATCGTAATCGCGCTGCGACAGATCCTGCCTGGCCTCGTAGACCTCGAGGTCCAGCGCATCGCGCACCGACACCATGCCCAGCACCTCGCCGTCTTCCACGACAGGCACGTTGCGGAAACCGCCTTCGAGCATCATCCGCAGCGCTTCGACGAAGGGTTTGTCCGGGTGTATCGTCTGCGGACTCTTGGTCATCACCGCCGAGACCGGCGTGCCCGCCGGGTCGCGCCCGGCCGCCAGAACGCGGAACAGCGCGTCACGCTCGGTAAACACGCCTGCAAGCTGCGTCCCCTCCATGACCATGACGGCGCCGACATTGCGGTCCCGCATCAGCCGCGCCGCCTCCGGCACGAACGCAGATTTGGAAACCGTCAGCGGCGCCTGTCCCGCCATAAGCGACCGCAAAGGTCGAATTGTCATTGCAAGCCCTCCTTCGATTGCATCGCGTCGATCGGAGTATTGGGCGCCTGCGGAGCGACGGAAGTCAAGCCGCTGTTGCCGCCGCGCGCACCGGAAAAGGGCGCCCGCCGGCAGGGCGATGCACGCTACCGGGTCGCCGTGCGCTCCCCGGCCGGCCGGCACGCGGGTGTACGATGACCGGCTTCAACTCGACCCCGTCGACCGGCGATTGCCGGCCTGCCGGCGGGCGAACGACCAACGCGGAGAAACTGATGGGTCAAGCCGAACGCATGCTGCACGACCGGACGCTGGCGTGTGACGTCTCGCTGGACGCGTACTGGATGCCGTTCACTCCGAACCGCGATTTCAAACGCGATCCGAAGATCGTGGTGCGCGCGGAGGGCATGCATTACTGGAACGACCGCGGACAGCGGATCATCGACGCCGCCTCGGGCCTCTTCTGCTGCGCCGCGGGCCACGGACGCAGGGAGATCGCCGAGGCCGTCGGCCGCCAGCTCGCCGAACTCGACTTCATCGCGCCGTTCCTTCGCGGCCATCCGCTGCAGTTCGAGTTCGCGCGGCGAATCGCCGAACTCGCGCCCGGCGACCTCAAGCAGATCTTCTTCGCCAACAGCGGTTCCGAGGCGATCGACACCGCGATGAAGCTCGCGCTGGCGTACCACCAAGCGCGTGGCCAGCCCGGTCGCACGATGTTCATCTCGCGCGAACGCGCCTATCACGGCGTCAACTTCGGCGGCGTTGCGCTGGCGGGGCTCGTCAACAACCGGCGCTGCTTCGGGCCCGGGTTGCCGGGCATCGCGCACATGCGGCACACGCACGTCAAGGAGAACCTGTTCACGCCGGGTGAAGGCGCGCACGGCGCCGAACTCGCCGAGGACCTGGCCCGGTTGGTCACGCTTCATGGCGCGGAGAACATCGCCGCGTGCGTCGTCGAGCCGATCGCTGGCTCAACCGGCTGCCTGGTGCCGCCAAAAGGGTATCTCAAGCGGCTGCGCGAGATCTGTGACCAGCACGGCATCCTGCTCATTTTCGACGAAGTCATCACCGGTTTCGGCCGCACCGGGCAGACGTTCGCCGCGCAGAGCTTCGGCACAACGCCCGACATGATCACGATGGCCAAAGCGCTCACCAACGGTGCGCAGCCGATGGGGGCGGTTGCCATCAGCGAGCGCATCCACGACGCCGTGATGAAGGCAGCGCCCGAGGGGGCCATCGAGTTCTTCCACGGCTACACCTACTCCGGCAACCCGGCCGCGTGCGCGGCGGGCCTGGCGACCCTCGACATCTACGAGCATGAGGGGCTGTTCGAGCGCGGTCGCGACCTGTCGCCGTATTTCCTCGACGGGATGTTTTCGCTGCGGGACCTGCCGGTGGTCGCCGACATCCGCGGCTACGGGATGCTGGCGGGGATCGATGTCCATCCGGACGGCGTCCCCGGCCGGCGCGGCTACCTGCTGCAGAAAAGGCTGTTCGACAACGGCCTGCACCTCAAGACGACGGGGGACGCGGCGATCATCGCACCGCCGCTGATCGCCGATCGCGGGCACGTCGATACCATCGTCGAGATCCTGCGGCGGACGCTCGCCACGTTGTAGCCCGACGCCGCGCATGCACTACGGCGCGCCGCCCTACCTCGCGCGCACGCAATCCATGTAGTAGCGGACGCGCCCGTCGGCATCCGGCTCTTCGACGAGTCCGTGGATGTCGGTGTCGAAGCCGGGAAAGCGCTCGTTGAACATCCGTGCAAACTGGAGGTACTCGACGATCGTCCGATTGAAGCGTTCGCCCGGGATCAGCAGCGGGATGCCCGGAGGATAGGGGGTCAGCAGCACGCTGGTGACGCGGCCCTCCAGGTGATCGATCTCGACGCGATCGATCTCGCGATGCGCCATGCAGGCAAAGGCGTCCGACGGCTTCATCGCCGGCTGCATGTCCGACAGGTACATCTCCGTGGTCACCCGCGCGACATCGTGCGCCTTGTAGGTGTCGTGGATCTGCTGGCACAGGTCGCGCAGCCCCACGCGCTCGTACCGCGGCTGCTTGGCGACGAACTCCGGCAGGATCTTCCACAGCGGCTGGTTGCGGTCGTAGTCGTCCTTGAACTGCTGCAAAGCGGTGACCAGCGTGTTCCAGCGCCCCTTGGTGATGCCGATGGTGAACATGATGAAGAACGAGTAGAGCCCGGTCTTCTCCACGATGACGCCGTGCTCGGCCAGGAACCTGGTGACGATCGACGCAGGAATGCCGCTCGTCGCGAACTTGCCCGATACGTCGAGTCCGGGCGTGATGACCGTCGCCTTGATCGGGTCGAGGATGTTGAAGCCGGGGGCAAGCGCGCCGAAGCCGTGCCACTTCTCGTTGGCGCGCAGGATCCAGTCTTCGCGGCTGCCCATGCCCTCGTCCGCCAGCTTGTCCGGTCCCCAGACCTTGAACCACCAGTCCTTGCCCCACTCGTCGTCGACCTTGCGCATCGCGCGCCGGAAGTTGAGCGCCTCGATGATCGACTCCTCGACCAGCGCGGTGCCGCCCGGCGGCTCCATCATCGCCGCCGAGACGTCGCACGACGCGATGATCGCGTACTGCGGCGACGTCGACGTGTGCATGAGGTAAGCCTCGTTGAAGATGTGGCGGTCGAGCTTCCGGGTCTCCGACTCCTGGACGATGATCTGCGAGGCCTGCGAAATGCCGGCAAGCAGCTTGTGCGTCGAGTGCGTCGCGAACACCAGCGCGTTCTTGCTGCGCGGCCGGTCGCGGCCGATCGCGTGCATGTCGCGGTAGAAATCGTGGAACGCCGCGTGCGGCAGCCACGCCTCGTCGAAGTGAAGCGTGTCGACGTAGCCGTTAAGCGTCTCCTTGATCATCTCGACGTTGTAGGCGACGCCGTCATACGTGCTCTGCGTCAGCGTCAGTATCCTCGGCTTGAGGGTGCCGCTGCGCTTGGCGAAGGGGTTGGCCTCGATGCGCTTGCGGATGTTCTCGGGCCGGAACTCGTCGCGCGGGATGGGTCCGATGATGCCCAGGTGGTTGCGCGTCGGCGGCAGGAAGACGGGGATCGCGCCGGTCATCGTGATCGCGTGCAGCACCGAGACGTGGCAGTTGCGGTCGACGACGACGATGTCGTCGGGCGCGACGTTGGCGTGCCACACCATCTTGTTCGATGTCGACGTGCCGTTGGTGACGAAGAAGCAGTGGTCGGCGTTGAAGATGCGGGCGGCGTTGCGTTCGGCCGCGGCGACGGGACCGGTGTGATCGAGCAGCTGGCCGAGCTCGTCGACGGCGTTGCAGACGTCGGCGCGCAGCATGTTCTCGCCGAAGAACTGGTGGAACATCTGGCCGACCGGACTCTTGAGGAAGGCAACGCCCCCCGAGTGGCCCGGGCAGTGCCACGAGTACGAGCCGTCCTGGGCGTAGTCGACCAGCGCGCGGAAGAACGGGGGCGCCAGCGAATCGAGATAGGCGCGGGTCTCGCGGATGATGTGCCGGGCGACGAATTCCGGGGTGTCCTCGAACATGTGGATGAAGCCGTGCAGCTCGCGCAGGATGTCGTTGGGGATGTGCCGAGAGGTGCGCGTCTCGCCGTAGAGGTAGATCGGAATCTCCGCGTTCTTGAACCGGATCTCCTCGATGAAGTTGCGCAGGTTGACGACCGCGGGGTCGATCTCCGGGCCGGGCGTGAACTCCTCGTCGTCGATGGACAGGATGAACGCCGACGCGCGCGACTGCTGCTGCGCGAACTGCGACAGGTCGCCGTAGCTCGTGACGCCGAGCACCTCCATGCCTTCCTTCTCGATCGCGGCGGCGAGCGCCCGAATGCCGAGGCCCGATGTGTTCTCGGAACGGAAATCCTCGTCGATGATGACGATGGGAAAGCGGAACTTCATGGCGAGCGCCTCTGCGGAAAGGGGGCGCTCCGGACCTGCGGTCGAGTCGGAGCGCAACAGGGAACGGCGCGCATTATGGGACCAATCGCCGGCGCTGGCTATGGCGGCGGCGCGCGCCGATCGCGGGCCCCCGGGATCAGATCTTCGGCAACGTGACGCCCTGCTGGCCCTGATACTTGCCGCCGCGATCCTTGTACGAGGTCTCGCAGACCTCGTCGGACTCGAAGAATATGACCTGCGCGACGCCCTCGCTGGCGTAGATCTTTGCCGGCAGCGGCGTGGTGTTCGAGAATTCCAGCGTCACGTAGCCTTCCCACTCCGGCTCGAACGGCGTCACGTTGACGATGATCCCGCATCGCGCGTAAGTCGACTTGCCCAGGCATATCGTCAGAACGTTGCGCGGAATGCGGAAGTACTCGATGGTGCGGGCAAGCGCGAACGAGTTCGGTGGAATGATGCAGACGTCGCCGACGAAATCGACGAACGATCCCGCATCGAAGGCCTTCGGGTCGACGATCGTCGAGTTGATATTGGTGAAGATCTTGAATTCACGCGAGCAGCGGATGTCGTAGCCGTAGCTCGACGTGCCGTAGGACACGATCCTGCGCCCGTCGATCTCGCGCACCTGCCCCGGCTCGAACGGCTCGATCATCCGCTGCGCCGCCGCCATCCGGCGGATCCACTTGTCCGACTTGATCATCTGCTGGCCGCTGGAAGAAAGTGGTCCATCGTGGGCACGGGCCCGAGCGTGCTGCGGGTGGCCGTCACGTGTTCTGGATCACGATGCTGGGGAACTTGGCCGAGAAATCCTCGGCCTTCTGGGCGACGAATACCGCGGTCTTGCGCGCGATCTCGCGGTAGATGCCGGCGATCGGTCCATCGGGATCCGCGATCACCGTCGGCCGCCCGGAGTCGACCTGCTCGCGGATCCTGATGTCGAGCGGAAGCGCGCCCAGGAACGGCACGTTGTAATCGGCGCACATCTTCTTCGCCCCGCCTTCGCCGAAGATGTGCTCCGCGTGGCCGCACTTCGAGCAGATGTGGATGCTCATGTTCTCGACGATGCCCACGATCGGGACCCCGACCTTCTCGAACATCTTGAGCCCTTTCCGGGCGTCGAGCAGGGCGATGTCCTGCGGCGTGGTGACAATCACCGCGCCGGTAACGGGGACCTTCTGCGACAGCGTCAGCTGGATGTCCCCGGTGCCGGGCGGCATGTCGACGATCAGGTAATCGAGGTCGCGCCAATTGGTGTCGGTCAGCAACTGCTCCAGCGCCTGCGTCACCATCGGCCCCCGCCAGACCATCGGCGTGTCCACGTCGATCAGGAATCCGATCGACATCGCCTGCAGCCCCCAGGCCTCGAGCGGCTCGAGCGTCTTGCCGTCGTTCGATTCGGGACGCCCGGTGATGCCCAGCATCGTCGGTTGCGAAGGGCCGTAGATGTCGGCGTCGAGCACGCCGACGGCCGCGCCCTCGGCGGCCAGCGCCAGCGCCAGGTTGACGGCAGTCGTCGACTTGCCGACGCCTCCCTTGCCGGACGCGATGGCGATGATGTTCTTGACCCCCGGCACGAGCTTGACGCCGCGCTGCACGGCGTGGGAGGTGATCTTCTGCGCGATGTTGACGGTGACCCGTCCGACCCCCGAAAGCGCGGCAATGTCGCCGGCGATCAGTTTGCGCAGCGCCTCGTGCTGGGTCCTGGCAGGATAGCCCAGCTGCACGTCGACGGTCACATCGCTGCCGGCGATGGCGATCTTCTTCACCGCCTTCCCGCTCACGAAATCCTTGCCGGTGTTGGGATCGACGAGCGCGCGCAGGCGGCCCTGGATGTCGGCCTCGGTGATGGCCATTAAAGACTCCGTTCTGAAAGAGGGAATGGGATGCGAAAAGCGCTCAATTCTAGCGAAAAACGGAGGGCTTCGATATTCGCGGCACACCCGCTTTGCTAGAATCGCGTTTTGCCGCACAGCGTACAGGGTTTTTTGTGCGCCCCCACGCGTCGCACCCGAGGTTCGCTCCGATGTCCGTCACTCCCTCGCGAACACCCCATCGCCGTCGCCTCTTCGTGACGACGGCGCTGCCTTACGCCAATGGCCCGTTCCACATCGGCCACATCATGGAGTACATCCAGGCCGACATCTGGGTGCGCTTCCAGCGGATGCAGGGGCACGAGGTGCACTTCGTCTGCGCCGACGACACGCACGGCGCGCCGATCATGCTCAAGGCGGAGGCCGAACGCGTGACCCCGCAGGAACTGGTGACGCGGATCGCCGCGACGCGCCCGAAGCATCTCGCCGGATTCCACATCAGCTTCGACCACTGGCATTCGACCGACTCGCCCGAGAACACCGAACTTTCGCAGGACATCTTCCGCAAGCTCCGCGACCGCGCACCGTCGCTGATCACCACGCGCTCGGTCGAGCAGTTCTTCGACCCGGTCAAGGCGATGTTCCTGCCCGATCGCTACATCAAGGGCGAGTGCCCCAAGTGCGGGGCAAAGGACCAGTACGGCGATTCCTGCGAAGCCTGTGGAGCGGTCTACGCCCCGACGGAACTCAAAAACCCGTACTCGACGATCTCCGGCGCGGCACCGGTGCGCAAATCGTCGGAGCATTATTTCTTCCGCCTCTCCGACCCTGTGTGCGCCGATTTCCTGCGCGAATGGACGCAAAGCGGGAGACTGCAACCGGAAGTTGCCAACAAGGCGCTGGAGTGGCTCGGCGGCGACAAGGGCCTTTCGGACTGGGACATCTCGCGCGACGCGCCGTATTTCGGCATTCCGATCCCGGACGCGCCCGGCAAGTATTTCTACGTCTGGCTCGATGCGCCGATCGGCTACCTCGCCAGCCTGAAAGCGCATCTCGCCCGGCTCGGCATCGATTTCGCGCAGTTCCTGGCGGGCGACGACGTCGATCAATACCACTTCATCGGCAAGGACATCATCTATTTCCACACGCTGTTCTGGCCGGCGATGCTCAAGTTCGCAGGCGCCCCGTACAAGGTGCCCGACAACGTCTTCGTACACGGCTTCATCACCTTCTCCGGCGAGAAGATGTCGAAGTCGCGCGGCACGGGAATCAGCCCGGACGTGTATCTCGATCAGGGACTCAATCCGGAGTGGCTGCGCTACTACCTCGCCGCCAAGCTCAATGCCCGGGTCGAGGATCTCGATTTCAACCCCGATGACTTTGTCGCCCGCGTCAACAGCGACCTCGTCGGCAAATACGTCAACATCGCGAGTCGCGCCGCCAATTTCGTATCCCGGCACTTCGACGGCCACCTGACCACCTCGTGGGAGGCCCCCGAGGAAGCGCTGCTGCAGACCTTGCGCCTTGCCCAGCCGGGCATCGCCCGCGCTTACGAAGAGCGCGAGTTCGGCAAGGCGGTGCGCGAGATCATGCATCTCGCCGACCTCGTCAACCAGTACGTCGACGCGGAGAAGCCATGGGAACTCGCCAAGGCGATGGCGACCGGCGCGGGTTTCCGCGAGCGGCTGCACCAGATCTGCAGCGTCAGCCTCAACGCATTCTTCCTGCTGACCAAGTACCTGGCACCGATCCTTCCGGTGACGGCCGAACGCGTGTCGAGCTTCCTCAACGAGAACGCGCTGGAGTGGGACAACGTCCGCCTGCTGTCGCACTGCAAGTCCTACGAGCACCTGGTGACGCGCATCGACGCGAAGGCGATCGACGCGCTGCTCGAGGGGCCCAAGGCAGCGGCACAGTCGTCGACCGCGAAGCTTTCCGCCGCGGCCAATGCAAACCCGGATCCGACGCCGCCGGGTCGCGCCGCGCCGCCCCACGCCGACGCGGACGCTGCGACCATCAGCATTGACGACTTCGCCCGCATCGATCTTCGCATCGCCCGCATCGTCGGCGCCGAGCACGTCGAGGGTGCGGCCAAGCTGCTGAAGCTCACGCTGGATGTCGGCGAAGGTCGACACCGCACCGTGTTCGCCGGCATCAAGTCGGCCTACCGGCCAGAGCAGCTGGTCGGTCGCCTGACGCCGATGGTGGCCAACCTCGCGCCGCGGAAGATGAAGTTCGGACTGTCCGAGGGCATGGTGCTCGCCGCCTCGGGCGACGGACCGGGCATCTTCCTGCTGGCACCCGACAGCGGTGCCCTGCCGGGCATGCGCGTGCAGTGATTCCCTGACCGGCAGCATGCCCCCGCCGACGATCCGACACGGATGGCTTTGACCGCACTCGACCTCGTGGTCGCACTGATCGCCGCCTGGGTGATCACCGGCGTGCTGGGCATCGTGCGCCCGCGCCATTTCGTGTTCGTGAGCCGGGTGCTGTTCCCGATCGGCGCGGCAATCGCCCTGGCGCTCGCGGTGGTCGCCTTCGTCGCCATCGGTGGCGGACCGCAGTCGGTGGTGTTGCCGCTGGGGCTTCCCGATCTGCCGTTCCATCTGCGGCTCGACGCGCTGTCCGCCTTCTTCCTGTTGCTGCTGGGTGTCGTGAGTGCGGCGATCTCGGTGTTTTCGGTCGGCTATTTCCGCGCCGGTGCCGGCACCGCACCCGGACTGCTCTGCCTCGAGTACCACGTCTTTCTCGCGGCGATGGCGCTGGTGCTGGTGGCCGACGATGCCTACGTGTTCATGGTGGCCTGGGAGACGATGGCGCTGGCCTCGTTCTTCCTGGTGACCACCGATCACCGCTTGCCCGAGATTCGCCGCGCCGGCTTTCTCTATCTGCTGATCGCGCACGTCGGTGCGATCGCGATCCTGCTGTGCTTCGGCGCCTTGCAGGGCGGCCGGGGCGACTACACCTTCGACGCCATGCGGGCGACGCATCTTACGGGGATGGGAGCGACGGCGGCCTTCTTCCTGGCGCTGTTCGGGTTCGGCGCCAAGGCAGGGCTCTTTCCGCTGCACGTGTGGCTGCCCGAAGCCCATCCCGCCGCGCCCTCCCCGGTGTCGGCGCTGATGAGCGGAGTGATGCTGAAAACCGCGATCTACGGCCTTCTGCGCGTCACCTTCGACCTCCTCGACACGCAGCTCTGGTGGTGGGGCATCACCGCACTGGTGCTGGGCCTTTTCACCGCGCTGTTCGGCGTCATCTTCGCCTGCGTGCAGAGCGACATGAAGCGGCTGCTTGCGTATTCGTCGATCGAGAACATCGGCCTCATCGTCGCCGGCATCGGCCTGGCGATCGTGTTCAAGGCCCACGACAAGGTCCAGCTCGCCACGCTCGCGCTCACCGCCGCGCTCTACCACGCGCTGAACCACGCGTTCTTCAAGAGCCTGCTGTTTCTGGCGACGGGATCGGTGCTGCACGCGACCAAGGAGCGCAGCCTCGGCAAGCTGGGCGGCCTCATCCATCGGATGCCGTGGGTCGCGTGGCTCGCCCTCGTGGGGGCGCTCGCGATTGCGGGCCTGCCGCCCCTCAACGGATTCGTCTCCGAGTGGCTGCTGTTGCAGGCGTTCCTGTTCACCCCGAGCCTGCCTCAGTCGTTCGTGAACATGCTGGTGCCGCTCGCGGCCGCCGCGCTGGTGCTGGCGGCTGCGCTTGCCGCCTACGTGATGGTCAAGTTCTACGGTGTGATATTCCTCGGGCAGCCGCGCGAGCCCTCGCTGGCGAACGCCCGCGACGCGGGCCGGTACGAGCGTGCCGCGCTCGCCTGGCTCGCCGCAGGTTGCGTCCTGCTGGGTGTATTTCCCTTTGCCGTCATCGAGATGCTGGGTTCCGTCACCGCGACGCTGATCGGCGTGGCGGCGGGCGGAGAGCTCGTCGGCGACTGGCTGCTGATTTCACCGATTCGTCCCGACCGCGCGAGCTACAGCCCGCTGATCGTGCTCGCGGTCATCGCCGCCTCGGTGCTGCTCACCATGGTGATCGTTCGCCGCTTCTACCACGGACGACTGCGGCGCGGCCCGGCGTGGGACTGCGGCTTCCCGGCCCAGACGCACCGGATGCAGGATACGGCGGAGGGCTTCGGCCAGCCGATTCGGCAGATCTTCGAGCCGTTCTTTCGCATCGAGCGACAATTGCCGTCGCCTTTCGACGCTGCGCCCAGGTATTCGGTGAAAGCCGACGACCACGCGTGGCATTGGCTCTACCTGCCGATCGCGCACGTCACCGAGGTGCTGGCCCGCCTGGTCGGCCTGTTGCAGCAGGGGCGCATTTCGGCGTATCTCACCTACAGCTTCTGCACCTTGCTGGCGCTGCTGTTCTTCGTCCGATGAGCGCCTTCGACATCCTTTCGCAACTGCTCCAGCTCGTCGTCGCGCTGGTGCTGGCGCCGCTGCTGGTCGGCTGGATCAACCAATGCCGCGCCTGGCTGCAGAACAAGTCCGCGCCGTCGCTGTTCCTGCCTTACCAGACGATACGGAAGCTCTTTCACAAGGACGCCATCGTCGCGCACAACGCGTCGCCGATCTTCCGCATGGCGCCCTACTTCGTCTTCGGCGCGATGTGCTGCGCAGCGGCGATCGTGCCTTCGCTGTCGACGGCGCTGCCGTTCGCCGCGGCGGCCGATGCGATCGCGCTGGTGGGCATTTTCGCGCTCGCGCGCGTCTTCATCGCGCTGGCCGCGATGGACATCGGCACCGCATTCGGCTCGCTCGGGGCGCGGCGCGAGATGTTCGTCGGCTTTCTCGCCGAACCCGCGCTGTTGATGGTGCTGTTCACGCCGTCGCTCATTTCGGGCTCCACATCGCTGCCGACGATCGTCGAAACCTTTGTTCACCGCGAATTCGCCATCTACCCCAGCCTCGCCTTCGCCGGCGTGGCCTTCGTGATGGTGTCGCTGGCCGAGAACGCGCGCATTCCGATCGACAATCCTGCGACACACCTCGAACTCACGATGATCCACGAAGCGATGATCCTCGAGTACTCGGCGCGGCACCTGGCGCTGATCGAGTGGGCGTCCGCGCTCAAGCTGTTCAACTATTCCTGCATCGGTCTCGCGCTGTTCCTGCCGTTGGGCATTGCGACCGGTGACGCCGGCTGGCAGGAACTGCTGGGCGCCATTCCGCCGCTCGTCCTGGCGCTTGCCGTCGGCGGCTTTGCGCTCGCGCTGATCGAGACGCTGTCGGCGAAGATGCGCATCTTCCGTGCCCCCGAGTTTCTCGGCACCGCGTTCCTGCTGGCGGTGCTTGGCATGCTGGTCAACCTGCTGCTCGAAAGCTGAGACCGTGGCCGGCGTCCCGCTCTACGCACAGATCATCAACCTCCTCGCGGCAATCCTGCTGCTGCTTTCGTTCTCGATGCTCACGCAGCGGCGCGTGCTTTCGCTCATCAACCTGTTTGCCGCCCAGGGACTGGCGCTCACGCTGTCGACCGGCATCGTCGCCTTCGGCACCGGCCAGCGGCACCTGTACTGGTCGGCAGGGCTGTCGCTGGCGCTCAAGGTCGTGCTGCTGCCGTGGATTCTGCATCGCCTCATCCGGCGGCTCGATGTCCGCTGGGACGTCGAGGGCCTGATCAACGTGCCGACGACGATGCTGATCGGGATCGTGCTGGTGGTGTTCTCGTTCAACCTGGCGCTGCCCATCTCGCAGCTCGCGACGACGGTCAGCCGCGCCACGCTGGGCATCGCCATGGCGTCGGTGATGCTCTCGTTCCTGATGATGATCACGCGGCGCAAGGCGATTCCGCAGGTGATCGGGTTCCTGGCTATGGAGAACGGACTCTTCTTCGCCGCCACCAGCGCCACCTACGGGATGCCGATGGTGGTCGAACTCGGCGTGGCGCTCGACGTGCTGGTGGGCATGCTGATCCTGGGCGTGTTCTTCTTCCAGATCCGCGAGCAGTTCGACAGTCTCGACCTGAAGCACCTCGAGAAGCTCCAGGAGGGCGAGTGATCGAAATCCTCGCCGTCCTCGGCTTGCCGTTGCTCGGCGCCGCCTTGCTGGCCGTCATCGGCGAGCGCGACGAGGCGCACGCCGTCAACATCGGCGTGAGCCTGCTGACCCTGCTCGCGGCATCGGCGCTGACCTGGCGCGTCGCCGTCGACGGCCCGCTGCTGGTGCTGGACAAGCAGTTCTTCGTCGATCCGTTCAACGTGTTCCTGGTCGCGCTGACGGCGTTCGTGGGTTTCACGACCTCGATCTTCTCGCGCCCCTACATGCGAATCGAGCAGGAGCACGGGCGGCTCACGACGGCCCGGCTGCGGCTCTACCACAGCATGTACCAGCTCTTCAATTGCACGATGCTCGTGGCGCTGCTCACCAACAACCTGGGGATACTCTGGGTCGCGATGGAGGCCGCGACGCTCACCACCGTGCTGCTGGTATCGCTGTACCGGACGCCGGCGAGCCTCGAAGCGGCGTGGAAATACTTCATCCTCTGCGGCGTCGGCATCGCCCAGGCGCTGTTCGGCACCATCCTGCTCTATTTCGCGGCGGAAAAGATCCTCGGGGCCGAGGGCGGAGCGCTGCTGTGGACGGAGCTCAATGCCGTCAAGGGGCAGCTGGAGCCCACGGTGCTGTCGCTCGCGTTCGTGTTCCTGCTGGTCGGCTACGGCACCAAGGTCGGGCTCGTCCCCCTGCACAACTGGCTGCCCGACGCGCACGCCGAAGGTCCGACTCCGGTGTCCGCGGTGCTCTCCGGCCTGCTGCTGAACGTGGCGTTGTACGCGGTCGTCCGCACCAAGGTGCTTGTCGAGGGTGCCGTGGAAGCGTCCTTCGCCAAGGATCTGATGATGGGCTTCGGCCTGCTGTCGGTCGTGGTCGCCGCATTCCTCCTGTCGCGACAGAAGGACATCAAGCGCATGTTCGCCTACTCGTCGGTCGAGCACATGGGCATCATCACGTTCGCCTTCGGCATGGGCGGGCCGGTGGCCAGCTTTGCCGGCCTCCTTCACATGACCGTGCACTCGCTCACCAAATCGGCGATTTTCTTCGCCGTCGGTCACGCGACGCAGAAGACCGGAACCCAGGTGATGGATAACATTCGCGGGTTGATCGCGCAGAGCCCGATGATCGGCTGGGGACTGACGCTGGGAACGCTCGCGATCCTCGGCATGCCGCCGTTCGGCGTGTTTGCGAGCGAATTCCTGATCCTGACGACCGCGATGCGCGAGCAGCCCTGGGCAACACCCCTGCTGCTGATCGCGCTTGGCATTGCGTTCGCGGCCGTTTTCTCGCGCGTGCAGCCGATGGTGTTCGGCGAATCGACCGCCAAGCGCCTCCCCGTGCGCCCGGCAATGGTTCCGGTGTTCGTTCACCTCGCGCTGGTGCTGATGCTGGGCCTGTGGATTCCCCCCTTCCTCGCCGACTGGTACCGCCAGGCGGCGAGGCTCATCGGTTGAGCCGCGCGGTTGCGACGATGAACGTCAATCCCCTCGGCCTCTCGGCCACTCCGCTCGCCTCGACGCTGCCGGGCCAGTGCTGCCAGGTGAGCTCCGGCCAGTTGCTTTCCGCCTGCAGGCTCGGATGGGAACAGGGCGGCCAGCTGGTGGCGCTTTGGGCCAGCGACGAGCGCGACTACGCCCGCGGTTACTGCCTGCGCGTGCTGCTGCGCGATGCCGAGGGCCTTACGCTGCTCGAGCACTCGTTGCCGCCCGAGGGGCACTACCCGGATCTGGCGACGATCTTCCCGGCGGCCAACCGGATGCAACGCGCCGCCTTCGATCTCGTCGGACTAGCCTCCGAGGCGGACGACCAGCGGCCCTGGGCGTGGCAGGCGTGCTGGCCCATCGATCAGTTTCCGCTGCGACGCGACTTCAAGGCATCGGCGAAATGGGAGCCGGGGCAGGAGGACTATGCGTTCGTCCGGGTCGAGGGCGATGGCGTCCACGAGATCGCGGTCGGACCGGTGCACGCGGGGATCATCGAACCCGGTCATTTCCGTTTCCAGATCGTCGGCGAAAAGGTGCTGCGCCTCGAGCAACGGCTGGGCTACGTGCACAAGGGAATCGAAAAGCGCTTCGAGGACTTCTCGCTCGCGGAAGGCTGTCGTCTTGCCGGCCGGGTTTCCGGGGATAGCACGGTTGCCTACGCCTGGGCCTACGCACAGGCGCTGGAGTCGCTGGCGGTGGTCGACGTGCCGGCCCGCGCCGCCTGGTTGCGCGCGCTGGCGCTGGAGCGGGAACGTCTGGGCAACCATCTGGGCGATCTGGGTTATCTCGCCAACGATGGCGGATTTGCCTTCGGGCTGGCGCAGTTCTCGCGACTGAAGGAGGAAGTGCTGCGCGTCAACCTGGGCGCCTTCGGACACCGCCTGATGATGGACTACGTCGTTCCCGGCGGCGTCGCCGGCGACATCGCGGCTGAGCAGGCGTCGGCGATCCACGATCAGTGCACGCGCCTCGACGACGAGATCCGTCTGCTGCGCGACATCTTCGACGACCACGCCGGCCTGCAGGATCGCTTCCGCACCTGCGGCATCGTCACGCCGGCGCTGGCCGTCAAGCTGGGGCTGACGGGACTCGCGGCGCGCGCGAGCGGACAGGCGCAGGACCTGCGCTGCGACATGCCGGGCGCCCCCTACGACATGCTGGAGGTGCGAAAGGCCGTGCGCAGCGAAGGCGACGTCGCGGCGCGCGTCGCCGTCCGCTTCGACGAGGCGCTGGAGTCGCTGCGCCTCATCCGCATGATCCTGCACCGACTGCCCGACGGCGACACGCTCATCCCGGTGCCGGTGGCAGCGCCGAGGCGATGGGGCATCGGTCTCATCGAAGGTTGGCGCGGGCCGGTGCTGATCGCGCTGCAGAGCGGGCCCGAGGGCGCGATCCGGCGTTGTCACCCGCACGATCCGTCGGTGGCCAACTGGCCGGTGCTCGAGCACGCGGTGATCGGCAACATCGTTCCCGATTTTCCTCTGATCAACAAATCGTTCAATCTGTCCTACAGCGGACAGGATCTGTAACCCGACCCGCCATGCTGCACATCCTGCGCCAGATCGCCCGTACCGGCATCAAGACCGAGCCCGCCCCGCCGCCGGCCGGCGAGGGCGTCGACATCGCGCATTTGCAGGACGCCATCTGGCGCACGATCGGGCGCGCGCTCGCCATCCGCCAGGTCGACGCGGGCTCCTGCAACGGATGCGAACTCGAGATCCACGCGCTGGGCAATCCGTACTACAACATCGAGGGCCTCGGCATCAGGTTCGTGGCGAGTCCACGCCACGCCGACATGCTGCTGGTGACCGGACCGGTGTCGAAACACATGGCCATCGCGCTGAAGCGCACCTGGGAGGCGACGCCCGACCCCAAGCTCGTGGTCGCGGTCGGCGACTGCGGCTGCAACGGCGGGATCTTCGGCGAGAGCTACGCGAGCATGGGTCGCGTCGCGAACGTGATTCCCGTCGACATCGAGGTGCCGGGATGCCCGCCGACGCCCACCGCATTGCTGCAGGGCATCCTGGCCGCGATCAGCGGCGGCACAACGAAGCCTGCGTCGTTGTAGGAGCGCCTTCAGGCGCGAATTGCAGCCGCTGCGTCAAGGCATTCGCGCCTGAAGGCGCTCCTACGAAGACTGGCGCCGCCTGGATTCAGGCTGCGCGCGGGCGCCGCCGCCTGTGCGCATCGAGCACGGGCTTGAGATAGCGCCCGGTGTGGCTTGCCGCGACGGTGACGATCTCCTCGGGCGTCCCCTGCGCGACGACGCGCCCGCCCCCCGCGCCGCCTTCCGGACCCAGGTCGACGATCCAGTCAGCCGTCTTGATCACATCGAGGTTGTGCTCGATCACGACGATCGTATTGCCGTGATCGCGCAACCGGTGCAGCACCGACAGCAGCAGTTCGATGTCCTGGAAATGCAATCCCGTCGTGGGCTCGTCGAGGATGTAGAGCGTGCGCCCGGTGTCGCGCTTGGACAATTCAAGCGCGAGCTTGACGCGCTGCGCCTCGCCCCCCGACAGCGTCGTCGCCGACTGGCCCAGCGTGATGTAGCCCAGGCCCACGTCGAGCAGCGTCCGCAGCTTCCGCGCGACCACCGGCACCGGTTCGAAGAACGCGTGCGCCTGCTCGACGGTCATCGCCAGCACCTGGTGGATGTTGCAGTCCTTGTAGCGGATCTCCAGCGTCTCGCGGTTGTAGCGCTGGCCGTGGCAGACGTCGCAGGACACGTAGACATCGGGGAGGAAGTGCATCTCGACCTTGATCAGGCCGTCGCCCTGGCAGGCCTCGCAACGCCCCCCCTTGACGTTGAACGAGAAGCGGCCCGGTCCGTAACCGCGTTCGCGCGCTTCCTTCACCTGCGAGAACAACTCGCGGATCGGCGTGAACAAGCCGGTGTAGGTGGCCGGATTCGAGCGCGGCGTGCGTCCGATCGGGCTCTGGTCGACGCTGATCACCTTGTCGAAATGATCGAGCCCGTGCATCTCGTCGAACGGCGCCGGCTCCTCGGTGCTGCCGTAGATCTGCCGCGCGACGGCGTGGTAGAGGGTGTCGTTGATCAGTGTCGATTTTCCCGAGCCCGACACGCCGGTGACGCAGACGAACAGCCCCACCGGCAGGTTGAGCGTGACGCCCTGCAAGTTGTTGCCGCGCGCGCCCTCGATGACGAACTTGCGCTGCGGATCCGCGCGATGCCGGCGCGCGGGCATCGGGATCTGCCGCTGCCCGCTGAGGTACTGCCCGGTCAGCGACTGCGGCGACAGCCGGATTTCCTCCGGCGTGCCTTGCGCGACGATCTGGCCGCCGTGCTCACCGGCGCCCGGACCCATGTCGACGATGTAGTCGGCAGCGCAAATCGCGTCCTGATCGTGCTCGACGACGATGACGCTGTTGCCGAGATCGCGCAGATGCTTGAGGGTCGCGAGCAGGCGGTCGTTGTCGCGCTGGTGCAGCCCGATCGACGGCTCGTCCAGCACGTACATCACGCCGGTCAGGCCCGACCCGATCTGCGAAGCGAGCCGGATGCGCTGCGCCTCGCCGCCGGAGAGCGTCTCCGCCGAGCGGTCCAGCGACAGGTAGTCGAGCCCGACGTTGTTGAGGAACTGGAGCCGGTTGCCGATCTCCTTGACGATCTTCTCGGCGATCGCCTGCTTCTGCCCTTCGAGCGAGAGGCGGGCGAAGTGCGCCGAAGCTTCCTTCAGCGGCATGCCGGAGACCTCGAAGATCGCGCGCGCATCGGCACCGTTGCCGACCTTCACGTGCCGCGCCTCGCGCCGCAGCCGGGTCCCGGCGCACTCGGGACATGCCTTGGAGTTCAGGTACTTGGCCAATTCCTCGCGCACCATCATCGAGTCGGTTTCGCGGTAGCGGCGCTCGAGATTGGGGATGATGCCCTCGAAGCTGTGCTCGCGCACCAGCGGCTTGCCGCGCTCCGACACGTAGGTGAACGGAATCTTCTCCTCGCCGCTGCCGTAGAGCACCAGCTGCTGCACCCGCTCGGGGAGCCTCGCGAACGGGCGCTCCAGGTCGAACCCGGCGTGCTTCGCCAGCCCCTGCAGCATCTGGAAATAGAACTGGTTGCGCCGGTCCCAGCCCTTGATCGTCCCCGAGGCCAGCGACAGCTGCGGGAAGGCCACGATGCGCTTGGGATCGAAGAAGCTGATCGAACCCAGGCCATCGCAGCGCGGACACGCGCCCATCGGGCTGTTGAACGAAAACAGCCGCGGCTCCAGTTCGGACAGCGAGTAGTTGCAGATCGGGCAGGCGAACTTCGCCGAGTAGAGATGCTCGCGCCCGCCGTCCATCTCGACCGCGATGGCGCGGCCGTCGCCGTTGCGCAGCGCGGTCTCGTACGACTCGGCCAGCCGCTGCTTCATGTCGGCGCGGACCTTCAGGCGGTCGACTACGACTTCGATCGTGTGCTTCGTGCTCTTGGCGAGCTTGGGCACCGCGTCGATCTCGTGCACCTTGCCGTCGACGCGAACGCGGACGAATCCCTTGGCGCGCAGTTCGACGAAGAGCTCGATCTGCTCGCCCTTGCGGTTGACGACCACCGGCGCGAGGATCATCAGCTTCGTGTCCTCGGGCAGCGCCAGCGTGGCGTCGACCATCTGCGAAATCGTCATCGCGGCGAGTTTCAGCGAAGGGTGGTCGGGGCAGTGCGGGTCGCCGACGCGCGCGTAGAGCAGGCGCAGGTAGTCGTGGATCTCGGTGACGGTGCCCACCGTCGAGCGCGGATTGTGCGACGTCGCCTTCTGCTCGATCGAAATCGCCGGTGAAAGTCCCTCGATCAGGTCGACGTCGGGCTTTTCCATCAACTGCAGGAATTGCCGCGCGTACGACGACAGCGACTCGACGTAGCGGCGCTGCCCTTCCGCGTACAGCGTGTCGAAGGCCAGCGAGCTCTTGCCGGAACCGGACAGCCCGGTCACCACGACCAGCCGATGCCGGGGCAGATCCAGGTTGACGTTGCGCAGGTTGTGCGTGCGCGCGCCGCGGATGCGTATGTATTCCATCGGTCTGGCGAATGTGCTTTCGGGTGTTGCGGGCCGACCACCCGGCGCCGTTGCGCAGCCGAGCGGCCTAATCCGTCCGTCGCATACGGCAGCGGCGGGCAACCTGTTACTATACTGCCAATTCGCACCTCCTCTCCAGCCGTGCAGGCGCTTCGACCGGCAGCCGGTCCGCGATTCCCTGCCCGAGCCCCATCACTCCATGCCGCAAGACCGCGAAACCGCCGCCGCTGCTTCGACCTCGCGCCCGCCGAAGGTGCGCATGACCCCGACCGAGCGCCGCGCCACCACGGGACTCGCCGGCATCTACGGCCTCCGCATGCTCGGCATGTTCATCGTGCTGCCGGTGCTGGCGCTGTACGCCGAAACCCTGCCTGGCGGCCGCGATCACGCGCTGGTCGGATTGGCGCTGGGCGCCTACGGTCTTACGCAGGCGATTCTGCAGATCCCCTTCGGCTGGGCGTCGGACCGTTTCGGCCGCAAGCCCGTCATCATCGTCGGGCTGGTGATCTTCGCCGCAGGCAGCTTTGTCGCCGCGTGGGCGCCGACCATCCTCTGGACCATCGCCGGGCGCACGCTGCAGGGCGCCGGCGCCATATCCGCGGCCGTGATCGCGCTCACCGCCGACCTGACGCGCGACGTCGTGCGCACGCGGGCGATGGCCGTCATCGGAATGACCATCGGCGCCACCTTCGCGCTGTCGCTGATCGCCGGACCCGCGCTGACCACGGTCATCGGCGTGCCAGGGATCTTCATCGTCACCGGCGTGCTGGCGCTCGCCGCCATCGGCCTGCTCAAGGGCACCGTTCCCGATCCCGAAGCCGAGCCCCCGCGCAGCGACTCGGCCGGTCAATGGCATGACGCGCTGTTCGATGGCCAGTTGCTGCGCCTCAACTACGGCATCTTCGCGCTGCACGCTGCGCTGATGGCGCTGTTCGTGCAGGTGCCGTTCATGCTGCGCGACAACGGCGTGCCGGTCGCCAGGCACTGGCTCGTCTATCTTCCGGTGCTGGTGGGGTCGATCGTCCTGATGATGCCGGCGATGATGCGTGCCGATCGTCCCGGCCACGGCAAGCCGGTGTTCATCGGCGCCGTGGCCGTACTGTTCGTCGGGCAGACGCTGCTCGCGCTCGCAGGAACATCGTTGACCATCACCATCGTCGCGCTGGTCGTGTTCTTCACCGGCTTCAACCTTCTCGAAGCCACGCTGCCCTCGCTGGTGTCGAAGTACGCCCCGCCCGCCATCAAGGGCACCGCCAGCGGCATCTACTCCAGCGTGCAATTCCTCGGTGCCTTTGTCGGAGCGGCCGCGGGCGGCTGGCTCTCGCAGCATTACGGCAGCGTTGCCGTATTCGGCTTTTGCCTCGTGCTCACGGCACTGTGGCTAGCGGTGAGCGCGACGATGAGTGCGCCGCCGGTCTACAAACCCGCCAACTATTCGATGGGAGAAACCTAATGGCTTCGGTAAACAAAGTCATCCTGATCGGCAACCTCGGCCGCGACCCAGAGACGCGCTATACCACCGGCGGCGATGCCGTCACCAACCTGCGCCTGGCCACCACCGAAACCTGGAAGGACAAGAGCGGCGAGAAGCAGGAAAAGACCGAGTGGCACACGGTCGTGCTGTTCGGGCGCCAGGCCGAGATCGCCGGCGAGTACCTGAAGAAAGGCCGCTCGGTCTATATCGAGGGCCGCCTGCAGACGCGCAAGTACACCGACAAGGAAGGCCAGGAGCGCTATTCGACCGAGGTCGTCGGCGACCGGATGCAGCTGCTCGGCGGCGCCCGCGAGGGCGGCGGCAGTGGCGGCAGCGATGCCGAATTCGGCGGTGCCGGCGGGGGCGGCAGCACCACGGCGGCGCGTCCCGCCGGCGGCGGCGGGAGCAAACCCGCGGCCGCGCCGAAGAAATCCAATCCCGACGATTTCGACGACGACATTCCGTTCTGATTTCGACGGCAGCGCCACGGCAACGCTACCGGACGGAAAATCGGCTCGGCCGGTTCAAGCGTTGCCGGACGTCGCGCCTGCACTTTCGCGCGCGGGCGAACGCGGCGGCGTCTCGACAATGACGCCGCCCCCCAGGCACACGTCGCCGTCGTAGAGCACCAGGTATTGTCCGGGCGTCGGCGCCCATTGGGGCAGTGCAAATCTGGCGTTGACCGAACCATCGCCGTCAGCCTCGATCGCGCACGCGGCATCCGGCATGCGATAGCGGGTCTTGGCACCCAGGCGCGCACGCATTTCGGGTGCGCATGGCGTGCCGGCAATCCAATGCATCTCATGCGCGGCGACCTCGCCGCGATAGAGCAGCGGATGGTCGTGTCCCTGGACCACGATCAGCGCATTGCGCGATCGGTCCTTGGCGGCGACGAACCAGGGCGCACCGCCTCCCGCCCGGGTGCCGCCGATCCCCAGTCCCTGACGCTGCCCCAGCGTGTAATACGCAAGTCCGCCGTGGCGCCCGACCACGGAACGATCCGGCGTCTCGATCGGCCCCGGCTCGCGCGGCAGGTACCGCGCCAGGAAGTCGCGAAACGGCCGCTCACCGATGAAGCAGATTCCCGTCGAGTCCTTCTTCGCCCACGTCGGGATGCCCTCGCGCCTGGCGATCGCGCGTACGTTGCGTTTGGGCAAGTCCCCCAGCGGAAACAGCACCGGGGCAAGCTGCGCCTGCGTCAGGCGATGCAGGAAGTAGCTCTGGTCCTTCGTTGCGTCGAACGCCTTCAGCAGTTCGACCCCGGTGGCGTTGCGCCTGACCCGCGCGTAGTGGCCGGTCGCGATCCAGTCCGCCCCCATCGCCAGCGCGCGGTCGAGGAACGCGCGAAACTTGATCTCGCTGTTGCAGAGCACGTCGGGATTGGGCGTGCGTCCGGCCTGATACTCGCGCAGGAAGTGGGCGAATACCCGCTCGCGATACTGCGCGGCAAAATTGACGGCCTCGATGTCGATGCCGATGACGTCGGCGACCGATACGGCATCGACGAGGTCGGTGCGCGACGTGCAATAGTCGTCGGTGTCGTCGTCCTCCCAGTTCTTCATGAACAGGCCGACGACGTCGAAGCCCTGCTGCTTCAGCAGCCAGGCGGCGACCGACGAGTCGACACCGCCCGACATCCCTACGATCACTTTCTGGCGGCGCATCAAGGCGAAGGCCTCCGATCCCGTGCCGACCTCCGCACCGACCGCGCTGTCGGCCTTCCTGGCGCGTTCGCCTTGCCGTCGATCCCCAGCCTGCGGCCAGGGCCCCTCGCCGGGTAGCTCACGCGCCTACCTCGGCGATGAGATCGAGGGGGTGGCGGCGTCCGGACCGGAAGTCGTCGATGCAGCGCAGGACCAGCGGGCTGCGATGGCGTTGCTCTTTCCGTCACCGCCTCGTCGTATGTGAGCCAGAGCACCCGCAGGATGCCTTCGTCGAGGGGGAGCAGCGGCTCGTGCGCGACGACGTCCGCCGCAAACGCAAAGCGGATGTATGTCGCCCCCGTCAACGGCGCCTGCCAACGGTAGATGCCGATCAGCGCCGTCGGCCGCACACGGTAGCCGGTCTCTTCCAGCGTCTCGCGCACCGCGGCGTCGACCAGCGACTCCCCTGCCTCGACGTGGCCCGCGGGCTGGTTCAGGCGCACGCCGACGCGCGTTGTTTCCTCGACGAGCAGGAAATCGTTGTCGCGTACGACCACGGTGGCTACCGTGGCAACCGGGCGGGGCAGTGCGAGTTCGCGCATGATGTCTGGGCCGATGCGGGGCGACACTGTAGCACTTGCCCTGCGGTCGAAGGCGCTGCCACCGGGACCGGCCCCACAAAAACAAAGCGCCAACGCCGGGTTTCCCCGCCGCTGGCGCGATGTTCGAAGGTCGGTTGCTTACTTCTTCGGCGCTTCAGCAGGCTTCGCAGCCGGGGCCGCGGCAGCAGCCGGAGAGCAGCAGCGGGGGCCGCGGCGGCGGCCGGCTTGGCCGCACCAGCAGCCTTCTTGTCGGCGGCGGCCTTCTTGTCAGCAGCCATCTTGTCGGCGGCGGCCTTCTTGTCGGCGGCCTTCTTGTCAGCAGCAGCCTTCTTGTCGGCGGCCTTCTTGTCGGCAGCAGCCTTCTTGTCGGCGGCCTTCTTGTCGGACGCGGCCTTCTTGTCGGCGGCGGCCTTGTCGGCGGATGCCTTCGCCGCTTCGGGCGCCTTCGCGGCCGGGGCGGGGGCAGCAGCCGCGGCGGGAGCCGGAGCGGCGGCAGCGGCGGGCGCCGGGGCAGCCGACTTGGCCGGGGCCGGGGCTTGCGCGTAGGCAGTCATGGCGAAAGCGCCAGCAATCAGGGCCGTCAGGAGCTTGCTCATCGTATTTTCCTTGGTTCTCAATGTGGGTGGATGACACGGTGCAACGGGTGTCGCCGCCAATAACGCGTCCCCGGGAGACGCGGTTGACACGTTTGCTTACGTTCCGCCGTCGATGAATCGCCAAAACCTTGATCTGGCGCAAACTTTTCTGTCCTCAGGAGTCGCGACAGGCGGCTTTTCAGTGCGGCAGTGGCATTTCGCGCTGCAGCCAGCCGCGAAGCAGCGCCACCGTGATCGGGCGCTTGGTGGCCAGCGAGTGCCGATCGAGCGCCTCCAGCGTCGCCAGCAACGTGGTCATGTCCCGCCGGCCATGCACGAGCAGATGGCGAATCACGTCGTCCGCCAACCCGAACCCGCGCTGCCTGGCCCAGGCGACCAGCGCCGCCGGCTTGTCGGCGTCGGCGAGCGGCTGGATCTCGAACACCTGCCCCCAACCCATCCGGGTGCGCAGATCTTCGCGCAGCGGCAGCCGGGCCAGCGGCGCTTCGCTGGCCGCGATCAGACGCCCACCGGCGGCCCGGAGCACGTTGAACAGCGTGAACAGCCGCGCCTGGGCCTCGGCGCCGGCGCTGTCGACGGCATCGATCGCGACGAGCGCATTGCGGCCGACCCGGTCGGCGTCCGCGGCGACGAGCGCTCCAGGCGCGTCGAACAGCATGGCCGCGGCACCGCGCGCACGCGCCGCGGCGACCGTCGCCCGCAACAGATGCGTCTTCCCGGTTCCAGGCGCGCCCCAGACCAGCAGTCCGGTCTCCCCCGCTTGCCCGCCCGCCAGCGCGCGCAACGCGGCCAGCACTTCCGCGTTGTGCCCGACGACGAAGTTGTCGAAGCTGGGCGGATCGGGCGCGATCAGCGCAAGCGTCAGCTGTTCCATCACCGCTCGCGCCGGATCGGGGGCGCCCCGCGGCCGCCGCCCGGGCATCGGCGTGAGGCGAACGCGCGCGCGAGCAAGCACCCCGGCACACGCGGATCGGGATTGAACGCCGGTTCGGGGACGATCGGTCTGGGCTGCTGCATTTCCGGTAAAATCGACTGGAGAGCGGCGCACTGTAACTCGTCGCTCGGCAATTGCTCAATCCCGCGCCTCGCGTTTCGGCTTTTCGGGGCGCTCTCCGGCCAGGCCCGCTTGGGTCGCATCCTCCGACGATGACCCCACCCGCCCCTGTAACACCCGTTTCCCTCTCGTACCTCGAAGCAGGTGTCGACATCGATGCCGGCGATGCGCTGGTCGAGCGCATCAAGCCCTTCGCCAAGCGGACCATGCGGCCGGAAGTGCTGGCGGGCATCGGCGGTTTCGGCGGCCTGATAGAGATCGGCAAGCGGTTCCGCGAGCCGGTGCTGGTCGCGGGAACCGATGGCGTGGGCACCAAGGTGATGCTCGCCTTCCGGCTCGACCGGCACGACACCGTGGGCATCGACCTCGTCGCCATGAGCGTCAACGACATCCTGGTGCAGGGCGCCGAGCCGCTGTTCTTCCTCGACTATTTCGGTTGCGGCAAGCTCGAGGTCGCGACGGCCACCGAGGTGATCAAGGGCATCGCCGCGGGCTGCGAACTTGCCGGCTGCGCGCTGATCGGCGGCGAGACCGCCGAAATGCCCGGCATGTACGCCGTCGGCGAATACGATCTTGCGGGATTCGCGGTCGGGGTGGTCGAGAAGTCGAAAGCGATCGACGGCCGCAGCATCGCCGCCGGCGACGTGCTGCTCGGACTGCCATCGAGCGGACCGCACTCGAACGGCTATTCGCTGATCCGGCGCATCATCGACGTGTCCGGCGCCGACCTGCATCAGTGCGTCGCCGGCGTGACGGGAACGCGCACGCTGGGCGAGACGCTGCTCGAGCCCACGCGCATCTACGTCAGGCCGCTGCTGCGATTGTTGGGCGACATCGCCGTCAAGGGCATGGCCCACATCACCGGCGGCGGACTGCTCGAGAACACGCACCGGATGTTTCCCGAAGGCGTCGCAGCCGAACTGCATCGTGCCCGCTGGCCGCGCCCGCCGATCTTCGACTGGCTGCAGCAGCACGGCAACGTTGCCGACGCCGAAATGCACCGCGTGTTCAACTGCGGCATCGGCATGGTCGTCGTGGTCGCCGCCGCTGACGCCGAACGCGCGGAACAATCGCTCCGCGAGGCCGGCGAAACCGTCTACCGCATCGGCACCGTCGTCCCGCGCGCGCCCGGCGCCGCGGGCACCGTCGTCCTCTGACGGGGGCGCACCCGACCCGGTCCGGCGAAGAAGCGCGAACACGTCCATGCCGCTGCCGCGCATCACCGTGCTGATCTCGGGACGCGGCTCGAACCTGGCGTCGCTCGTCGCCGCCGAAACGGCTGAGGCGCTGCACGGCAACGTGCGCACCGTCATCAGCAACAAGCCCGATGCGGCGGGTCTCGCGGTCGCGCTCGCCCACGGGGCGACGATCGCGATCGTCGACCATCGCACACACGCGAGCCGCGAACGCTTCGACGCGGCGATGATGCAGGCCATCGACGCCAGCCGGCCCGATCTCGTCGTGCTGGCGGGATTCATGCGCATCCTCGGGCCCGCGCTGGTGCGCCGCTTCGAGGGACGGATGCTCAACATTCATCCGTCGCTGCTGCCGGCCTACCCGGGTCTGCACACCCATAGGCGCGCGCTGGACGACGGTGTGCGCGTGCACGGCTGCACGGTCCACTTCGTGACGTCGGACCTGGACCACGGACCGATCGTCGGGCAGGCGGCGGTGCCGGTCCTGCCGGACGACACCGAGGCCACGCTGGCCGCCCGCGTGCTGGAAGCGGAGCATCGGCTGCTGCCGGCCGCGGTCCGGGCGTTTTGCGAGCACCGGCTCGTCATCGAAGGGCGACGGGTGCGCGTCAAGGGTGAGCGCATTGGCGGCAACACCCTGTTCGTTCCTGCGGCGTAGTTCGCAGCAGGGAACGCGCCCCCGTGCCGCGACTCCAATCCCCGTGAACGCTGCCATCACCATCGGTAACGCCCTCTTCGCTCGCCCACGCGGCAACCGCGTGCGACCGGGCTTGGCGGCGGCGCTGGTCCTGTCGCTGGCCGTGCATCTTGCGTTTTCGCTGTGGCCGGCACGCCTGCCCGCCGAGGTGGACGCAACGCCGTTGCAGGCATCGATCACCGAGATGCCGCCGCCCCCCAAGCCCGCAGCCACCCAGGCGGCCAGCCGCGCGACCCACAAGACGCGCCCCAAGCGTCCGGTTCGCGCCCCCGCGCCAGTCGCCGCGCCCGAGGTCGCCGCGGCACCCGAGCCGGAAACGTTCGAGCCCACGGCCGAGGCCATTGCGACCGGGCCGGAACTTCCGCCAACACCGCCGGAGCTCGCGACGACCGAGGCCGCGGAGCCCCCCGCGTCGACGCTCGACCAGACACTGCCGCCGCGCGTCGATCTCGTGTACACGATATTCTTCGGCACGCAGGGCTTCATGATCGGCGAGGCCACGTACCGCTTCGAGCACGCCGACAGTCAATATCGCATTGCCACCGTCGGCGAGGCGCGCGGTCTCGCCGCGCTGCTGCTGCGCGGCCAGGGCAGGATCGAGAGTCGGGGCGCGATCACGCCGAGCGGATTGCAGCCGCTCGAGTTCAGCGTCGAGCGCGGCAGTCGCGAGCGCCGCGAGACCGCGCTGTTCGACTGGGAAACCGGCATCGTGACGCTGCACGAGCAGAAGGCCGAGGCGCTCGACCTCCCTACCTTCGACCCGTTGACGCTGATGTGGCAGTTCTACTTCTCGCCGCCGACCGACGGCAGGTTCGGCTTTGCCGTCGCCACGACTCGCCGCGTCCTGCGTTACCAGTTCAGCCGCGAAGGCAGCGACCGGATCGCCTGGGCGCAAGGCGAGATCGAGACCGAGCGCTGGCACCGGCGCAGCGAAGACGGCAAGACCGAGGCGCTGGTGTGGCTGGCGCCGTCGCTCAACTACATCCCGATCAAGATGCGCGTGTCCAACACCGATCGCGGCACGCTGGAAGCCCTGCTCGAGTCGATCCGCGTCGATGAGAAAGTAGCCCAACAATGACCTTGCGCGCGAACCAGATTGCGGGCCTCGCTGCCGCCATCGCCGAGATCCGCCCGTTGGCGGCCCCGGCCGACAGCCTGCTCCATCACTATTTCCGTCGTCACTCCGAGATCGGACGCGCCGACCGCGCGCTGATCAGCGAGGGCATATTCGCGTACCTGCGCCGACGCCGCTCGATCGAAGCGCTCGCCGAAACCACGCAGCCGTCAAAGCTCGCGCTGGCGACGCTCGTGCGCGCCCTGCACCGCAACGTGCGTGAACTGGAAGGCGTCGTGCGCGAAACCGATGTCAAGTGGCTGCGCGAGTTCAAGGCCCGCGGCGACGCCCCGCTCGAACCGGCGATCGACGCCGAACTCCCGGACTGGCTGTGGGCGCGGCTGGGTGCCGCGTACGGTGACGACGAACGCGCGGCGCTCACCCGGGCGCTGCTCTTCCCGGCACCGCTCGACCTCCGTGTGAATCCGCTGAAGACGACGCGCGACGCGGCCCGCGCTGCGCTCGCGCAAAGCGGCATTGCCGCGGAGCCGACGCCGTACTCGCCGCTGGGCTTGCGCGTCGCCGGACGGCCGTCGCTCGCTCGCCACCCCTTGCTGGTCGACGGCTCGCTCGAAGTCCAGGACGAAGGCAGCCAGCTGATCGGCTGGCTGGTGGCGCCCAGACGGAACGACATGGTCGTCGACTTCTGTGCCGGTGCGGGCGGCAAGACGCTGCACCTCGGCGCGTTGATGCGCTCGCAGGGACGGCTGTACGCGTTCGACGTCGTCGAAAAGCGGCTCGCCCATCTGAAGCCGAGGCTCGCGCGGTCCGGCCTGTCCAACGTGCATCCGCAGCTCATCGCCCACGAGCGCGATGCGCGCGTCAAGCGTCTCGCCGGCAAGATCGACCGCGTGCTGGTCGATGCGCCCTGCACCGGCTTCGGCACGCTGCGCCGCAATCCCGATCTCAAGTGGCGCCAGGCCGAGTCTGCGATCGACGAACTCGCGACCAAGCAGACGGCCATCGTTGCCGCCGCGGCAGCGCTGGTCAAGCCCGGCGGCAGGCTCGTCTACGCGACCTGCAGCATCCTGCCCGAAGAGAACGAAGCCATCGTCGACGCATTTCTGGCGGCGCATCCGCAATTCCTGGCAGGCGACGCGGCCGCCGCGCTCGCGCATGCCGGCATCGCTCTCGACACCGGGCCGACGCTGAAGCTCCTGCCGCACTGCCACGGCTGCGACGGGTTCTTCGCCGCCATCCTCGAGCGGCAGAGTTGAGCGGATCGGCGCTGATCGCCACCGCGGCGGCAGCAGCCGTCTTGTAGAATTCGGCCATGGTTTCGTCGATCAACTTCGACCGCGTCGAACACGCGCTGTCCACGCCGGCGGGCTGGGTCGAGCTCGCGCTGGTGGTGGGCTGCCTCGGCATCGCCTGGCTGATCGATCGCCGCGTGCGGCTGCGCACTGCGGCCAAGATCGGCGTGGTCAGGGTCGGCGTGGGCGGTGTCAACCGCCTGCTGTTCCCGGTGATGGCACTGGTGCTGCTGATCGTCGCAAACGTCGTGTTCCATCGCTTCCGGCCCACGTTCTTCCTGTCGCTGGCGCTGCCGCTGGTGGTCGCCCTCGCGGTCATCCGGATGCTGGTCTATGCGCTGCGCGGGGTTTTCAGCCAAGCCTCGTGGCTCGGGACGTCGGAACGCGCGATCTCGTTCACCGTCTGGGGGCTCGTCGTCCTCTATTTCATCGGCGTGCTGCCGGAAATCGCCGACGAGCTGGAAGCCATCTCCGTCCCGATCGGCAAATCGCACGTCAACCTGCTCTCGATCGGCAGGGCCGCGCTGGTGGTCATGCTGTCGCTGTCGCTGGCGCTGTGGATATCGAGCACACTCGAGACGCGGCTGATGGGCGCCGGGCAGCTCGATTCCAGCCTGCGCGCCGTCGCCGCCAAGGCGGTCCGTGCGATCCTGCTCATCGTTGCCGTCCTGTTCGCGCTGCAGGCGATCGGCTTCGACCTCACGCTGCTGTCGGTGTTCGGCGGCGCGCTGGGGGTGGGAATCGGACTCGGCCTGCAGAAACTCGCCAGCAACTACATCGCGGGCTTCACGATCCTCCTCGATCGTTCCGTCCGCCTTGGCGACATGATCACCGTCGACAATCGTTTCGGCGCCGTGTCCAAGGTCACCGCGCGCTACGTCGTCGTGCGCAGCCTCGACGGCGTGGAAGCGGTGGTGCCCAACGAGACGCTGGTCACCACGACGGTGCTCAACCACTCGTATTCGACGCGCGAGATCCGCATCGGCCTGCCGATCCAGGTGAGCTACGACAGCGATGTCGAGCTGGCGCTGGCGCTGCTGGTCGAGGCCGCGCAGGCGGAGCCGCGCGTGCTGAAGGCGCCGAATCCGCCGATCGCCTTTCTGGTCCAGTTCGCCGAAAGCGGCATCAACCTCGAACTCGGCTTCTGGATCAACGATCCTGAGAACGGACAGGGCAATCTCAAGAGTGCGATCAATCTCGCGGTCTGGCGGGCGTTCAAGACGCACGGGATCAGCATTCCCTTCCCGCAACACGAGGTGCGCATCCTCGGCGACCTGCCGCTCCCGGCGGGCACCGGCGGCCCGGCCCCGTTGCCTGCGGGTCGGCAGGTATAATCACAATCCCCACCGCACCGCTGGCCCGACGCGCCGGCCGCCTCCATGCCGATTGACGCTCTGTCGCTGCTTTCCCACGGTCTCCTGCCGCTGCCCTGGTGGGGTCATGTGGTGGTCGCGCTCACCCTGACGCACATCACGATCGCCGGGGTGACCATCTACCTGCATCGGCACTCGGCGCACCGCGCGCTGGACCTCGCGTCCCCGGTCAGCCACTTCTTCCGCTTCTGGCTGTGGCTCACCACCGGGATCGTCACCCGGGAATGGACGGCGATCCATCGCAAGCATCACGCCAAGGTCGAGACCGACGAAGACCCGCACAGCCCCCAGACGCGCGGGCTAGGGACGGTGTTCTGGCAGGGGTCGGAACTCTACCGCGCCGAGGCGAGGAACCTGGCGACGCTGGAGAAAGTATGGCCGGGGCACGCCCGACGACTGGGTCGAGCGCAATGTCTACACGCGACACTCGTGGCACGGCGTCGGTCTGATGCTCGCCATCGATCTCGCCTTGTTCGGCCCGATCGGCGCGACGATCTGGGCGGTGCAGATGATCTGGATTCCGGTCAATGCCGCGGGCATCATCAACGGCGTCGGCCATTACTGGGGCTATCGCAATTTTGCCTCCGCCGACGCGTCCACCAACATCGTGCCCTGGGGCCTTCTCATCGGCGGCGAGGAGCTGCACAACAACCATCACGCCTTTGGGTCGTCGGCCAAGTTCTCGTCGCGCTGGTTCGAACTCGACCTCGGCTGGGGTTACATCCGCGCCCTCGAAACACTGCGCCTGGCCAAGGTGCGCAAGGTCGCGCCCAGGCTGCACGTCGTGCCGACGGCGAAGCCGGTGCCCGACCTCGCGACGCTGCAGGTGGTGATCGAGCATCGCTACACCGTCGTCGCCGCCTACGCGCGCAGCCTGCGCGCCGCCTGCGCGCTCGAACTCACCGCGTTGCGGGAACGCCTGGGCCGCAGCGAACTGCGGGACATTCCCAGCCTGCGCCGCCTGAAGCTCTGGCTGTCGGCGGAAGAGCGCGGCCGCTTGCCGGAACGCGAACGCGTCACCCTGGCGAAGGCGATGGAGAGCAGCAAGGCGCTGCAGACGATCTACACGATGCGCAAGGATCTCGACCACCTGTGGGAACGCTCGACCGAATCGCGCGAGCAGCTGCTGGCGCGCCTGCAGGACTGGTGCCGGCGCGCGGAGGCGTCGGGAATCCCGTCGCTGGCGCAGTTCTCGCTGCAGTTGCGCCGCTACGCCTGACCGCTTGGTCTGGCCATCATGAAAAAGGCCCGCAGCAGCGGGCCTTTTTTGATGGAACGCAGACTCGGGCTACTTGAGCTTGGTTTCCTTGAACGCGACGTGCTTGCGGGCGACGGGATCGAATTTCCTGATCTCCATCTTTTCCGGCATCAGTTTCTTGTTCTTCGTCGTGGTGTAGAAATACCCGGTACCGGCAGTCGATTCGAGCTTGATCTTTTCGCGCATGGTCTTGTCCTGGAAGCGTTAGACGTGCTCGCCGCGGGCGCGCATTTCGGCCACCACGACGTCGAGGCCCTTCTTGTCGATCGTGCGCAGGGCGGCGTTGGTCAGGCGCAGATTCACCCAGCGGTTTTCGGTTTCGAGCCAGAATCGGCGCCGCTGCAGATTGGGCAGGAAACGGCGCCGCGTCTTGTTGTTGGCGTGCGAAACATTGTGGCCCACCATCGGGGCCTTACCGGTCACTTGACAGACTCGAGCCATGGCTCGCTCCTTGAATTCGGGACGTGCGTTGTACGAAGCCCGACATTCTATCGCGGATAGGCATCCAGAATCAAGCGCTTGCCGCGAGCGGTGTCGGCATGGCACCGGCAACGGTGTGACCGTCGACGGGGGATGCGGTTCACACCAGGCCCCGCTCCGCCAGCGACACCAGCTTGCCTCCGGCAACGACGAAGTGGTCGAGCGTCCGCACGTCGACCAGCGACAGCGCCTGCTTCAACGCCTGCGTCAACAGCTCGTCGGCGCGGCTGGGTTCGGCGACGCCGGACGGATGGTTGTGGGCGAAGATCATGGCCGCGGCGTTGTGCGACAGCGCCGCCTTGACCACTTCGCGCGGGTAGACGGACGTCTGTGCCAATGTGCCGCGAAAGAGTTCCTCGGCGGCCAGCAGGCGGTTCTGACTGTCCAGAAACAGCCCGACGAAGACCTCGTAGGGGCGCGCCGCCAGCGCCAGGCGCAGGTAGTCGCGGACCGCCTGCGGCGACTGCAGGGCGTCGCGCTCGGCGGCCACCTCGGCCAGCGAGCGGCGGACGAGTTCGACCATCGCGGAAAGCTCCGCTGTCTTGGCCGGCCCCATGCCCCGCACGCACGCGAGGTCGAGCCGCGAAGCGGCAAAGAGCGCGGTCAGCGAGCCGAAGCGCGACAGCAGCGCGCGGGCCATCGCCAACGCGTCGGTGCCGGCGACCCCGTGGCGCAGCAGCAATGACAGGAGTTCGGCGTCGGACAGGGCGGAAGCGCCCTGCGCCAGCAGCCGCTCGCGCGGGCGTTCGCTCTCCGGCCAATCGCGGATGCTCAACGGACATCTCCCCCTGCGCCGCGCCGAATGCCCGCGGCGGCGGCGCGGCGCGATTCGAATGTCCGGGCCAGTGTAAACTTTGGCCCTCCCCTGCCCCATCCGCCACACGGACGATGAACACGCCGCACCCGCACCCCACGCGCATCGTGCTGGGCCTCACCGGCGGCATCGCCGCGTACAAGGCCGCCGAGCTGACCCGGCTGTTCGTCAAGGCCGATGTGCGCGTCGACGTCGCGATGACCGCCGCCGCCTGCCGCTTCATCACGCCGATGACGCTGCAGGCGCTGTCCGGCCGTCCGGTGCTGACCGATCTGTGGACCACCGGCACCGACAACGGCATGGGCCACATCGACCTCTCGCGCGGCGCCGACGCGATCGTCATCGCACCTGCATCGGCGGACTTCATCGCCAAGCTCGCGCAGGGGCATGCCGACGACCTCCTGTCGACGCTTTGCCTCGCCCGCGATTGCCCGCTGCTGGTCGCGCCGGCGATGAACCGGCAGATGTGGGGCAGCGCCGCCAACCAGCGCAACGTGGCGCGGCTCGCCGCCGACGGCGTCGCGATCCTCGGACCCGGCAGCGGCGACCAGGCCTGCGGCGAAGTCGGCGATGGCCGCATGCTCGAGCCGGAGGAGATCTTCGCCGCCGTCGTCGCCGCGCTGCAGCCCAAGATCCTCGCCGGCAAGCGCGTGCTGCTGACGGCAGGACCCACGTTCGAGGCCATCGACCCGGTGCGCGGCATCACCAATTCGAGTTCGGGCCGGATGGGCTATGCGCTCGCGCAGGCGGCGCAGGAGGCGGGCGCCAGCGTCACGCTCGTCAGCGGGCCCACGGCGCTGCCCACCCCCGCGAGTGTCGATCGCATCGACGTCGCGAGCGCCGCCGAAATGCTTGCCGCAGTCGAGGCGCGCATCGCGGCCGCGGACATCTTCATTGCCGTCGCCGCCGTTGCCGACTACACGCCCGTCGTCGTGGCCGAGCAGAAGATCAAGAAGGAAGGCGCGCCGCGGTCGATCGAATTGAAGCCCACCGTCGACATCCTGGCCACAGTCGCCGCGCGCCGCGACGCGCCGTATTGCGTCGGCTTCGCGGCCGAAAGCCACGATGTGCTGCGCCACGCCGAAGAGAAGCGCCGGCGCAAACAACTGCCGCTGATCATCGCCAACCGCGCGCAGGACGCCCTCGGACGCGACGACAACGAGGTGACACTGCTCGACGACGCGGGGGCGCACCCGTTGCCGCGAATGGAAAAGCTCGCGCTTGCGCGGCGGCTGGTCGCCGAAATCGCGGCGCGGTTGCCACCCCACCGATGAAAGGCGAATCAGCGCCGTTGTGATTTCGCCGAAGGCCTGCGGGCGTTCTGTCGTTACGGGGCAATCGCAGCGGGATGCGACCGATCGTAGAGCGTTTCCGGTGCCATATCGAGATCGCCGGGCCAGCACACCGTGTCGTATGCCACGTAAGCCTGGCGGAAAAGTGAAACGTCACGCAAGCGCCGGAACACGCCCTTATCGAGATACGGTTGCATGTCGAACAGGCGTACCTCTCCTGTCGAGAACGTGATCTCAAGAAGAAACTCTTCCTGTGTGCGTACTGAAACGACCCACTCCATGGACTTCACCTCCTCACCGCAACGGCTCGATTGGAAATGGGGGTTCACCATTTGCCGCAAGATCCCAATCGGCCATCAATGCTTCCCTGTGAATCTCGATCCATGCCTGAACCAGGCGCATCTTCGGCAACGGAATTTGTCCCGCCAGAAGCTCGCCGTCGAGGATGGAAATCGACGCGTCCTGCCCCTGAAACCTCGCGTGAATGTGAGGAATCTTGTGCCGCTCGTCGTCGAAGAAATACAGGTAAACGACAATCCCGTAAAACATGCTGATGGTCGGCATCGGGCCCCCCGCTTGGTTGGAAGCATTTTACGCCCAGCCTCCAATTTCCATCATTGCAGATCCGGATGCGTCGGCCGAGGCCAGTACGACCGTTCGCTGTTACCAGTTCAACACGAAGGCTTATGACCACCGCCCGCATCGACGTCCGCATTCTCGACCAGCGCCTGCGCGCGCACCTGCCCGCCTACGCAACGCCCGGCGCCGCCGGCATGGACCTGCGCGCGGCGATCGAAGGGCAGCTGGTCGTCGCCCCGGGCGAAACGCAGCTGATCCCGACAGGCATCTCGATCCACGTCGGTGACCCGGGGCTCGCGGCGATCATCCTTCCGCGCTCGGGCCTCGGGCACAAGAACGGCATCGTGCTCGGCAACCTCGTTGGCCTCATCGACTCCGATTACCAGGGTCCGCTGATGGTGAGTTGCTGGAATCGCGGCAGCGTGCCGTTCACGCTGCAGCCGCTCGACCGCCTGGCGCAACTCGTCATCGTGCCGGTGGTGCAGGCGCAGTGGAACGTGGTCGAGGATTTCGCCGTCAGCGAGCGGGCGGAAGGCGGGTTCGGGAGCACGGGGCGGTAAGTCACGGCGCGACGTCTTCGCCGTGCGAGGGTCAGCCTGCCTTGACGACCAGCGCGCGCAGCCAGGGCTCGAGATGCGCGATGTCGAAGGTTCCGGTCTCGAACATCCGCATCATGTCGGCGTAAATGGCGCCCGATGTGCCCTCGATGCGGTGGCCGTTGATGCGCAGGAAGACGTCCACCGCGGCAAATGCGGCTCGCTTGTTGCCATCGACGAACGGATGGTTGATCGCAAGGCTCTCGAACATCGCCGCCGCCTCGGCCACGATGTCCGCGTAGTAACCCGTTTGCGGGCGATACAGTGCGGCTTCGAGTGCGCCTGGGTCGCGCAAACCCGGCGTGCCGCCATGGCGTCGGATCAGCACGACATGCATCGCCACGACATCGGCAATGGTCAGATAGTCCCGGGGCCTCACTTCGCGAGTTCGCGGTACAGGTCGTCAAACTCGGCGATGCTCCGGGCGAACGCGTCCATCGCGTGGTGGCGCGGCCGGCCCGACGCTTTGCCCGCGATGTATTCCCGCAACGCTTCGTCGAGCACCGCCTGGAATTGCCGCCCTTCGGTTTCCGCGATCTTTCGCAGCGCGGCCAGTACCTTGGGCGATGCCTGGGAGGAAAACTTCTCGCGCACGACCGTCGACATGGCAACCTCGTTCATGACACATCTTGATGAAACATGATACGTCATGCAAGACGCGGTTGCCAGCGTGGAACGTCAGGTGCCGCGCGGCGTGCCTGACGTACGACGAAAAAGAGGCAGCCGAAGCTGCCTCTCGGGGTCGGGTTCCTGGCCGGGGTGGCCAGGAATCCTTCGGGGGTTGCGATTACGGCGCGGGGCGCAGGTTCGCCGGCAGGCAGCGCGGTTCGATCGCCGTCGCCGAGGCCCACGACACGGAGCCCAGGTTGTCGGTCGGGGTCAGCGTGAGAGTCCGGGCAGCGCCGCAGGTTCCGACGGCCGGGCCGTCCGGCGCCGCTTTGTAGGTGATCGTGATCACGCCCGCGGCGCCGATGCCTACGCTCGCGGTGTGGTTGCCGGTGATTGAATCGGCGGCGGCCGAGATCCGGCCTCTGCATTGCTGGCGGGCCAGGCACCGGTCGAGCTGCGCGTTTCGGAGACCGCCGTCTTGGCGCCGTTCGACAGCTGCAACCCTTCCGAAACCTTGGCGCGGTTCGTGTATTCGGCGTATTGCGGAATCGCGATGGCTGCCAGAATGCCGATAATCGCAACGACGATCATCAGTTCGATGAGGGTGAAACCTTGTTGAACGCGCTTCATTGAATATCTCCTTGTTGGCGGGGTGGGGGCTTCTATGACGACGACTTCAGGCAGTGCTGGATTCCATTGAGCAAGGGGTGTGCCAACCGGCGTTTCGTCGCCCAGCCGCGAACATGATCAGCACTAACCGTATGATTAAAAATGTTATTCGTCGATAGGGGCAAAAACACGGAGGTAACGAAAACGGCGATCGTGCGGCTGCCGGGCACGCGCCGCGCGACGCATTCAGTCCGTCAGAGGTGACGCCGCGCGTCAGTCTACGTTCGAACGCGCATTCGGCTCATCGTTCCGGCGCGATGAAGTTGCGGGCTGGTACTGGGGCGCCTTCACGCGCGAACGTGGTTGCACAATGGCCGCGATTCGCGACTGAAGCGCTCCTACAAAAGCCGGAGATCCGCCGCCGCAGCGGCACCTGCTGAGACCGGCGCCGTAGACTTCACCGCGCCGCGTCGCCACTGCTGCGCAGGACCTACCCGCCCGCCGGCGACTCCGGCGCCAGCAGCTCCAGCCGCGCCCCGGCAATCTCGACGATGTCGCCGGTCTGCACAGGGGTGCCACCCGGCAAGGCAGGCGTTCCGTTGACCGCGGGCGCACGCTCGCCCTCGACCGGCACCAGGAGTACGCCGTCCGGCGTGCGGCGCAGTGCGGCAACCTGCAGTCCGGCGCGCCCGACCAGCGTCTCTTCCTTGGTGAGCGGGAGCGACCGGCCTGCATTGGCGCCTGTCAGCACCCGGATGACCGGGACCGGCGGCGGCACGGACAGGGGCACCGCTGCGGCCGGGGACGACGACGGATCCAGCTTTGCCGTCGGCGCGACGGTCGCGGGCGGCGGCTCCGGCCTGGCCGACTGCGGGCGGGGCGCCGCGACGGGCGCCTTCGGGCGCAGGCCCGGCGCGCGCGCGATCGGCGGCGCCTTCTCGACCGTCGCCGCGGGCGCCACGACTGCAGCCCCGGACACCTGCGTCTTTTTCGCCTCCTCGACGCGCTCGCCGGGAACGCGGTCGGCGGAGCGCGCGAACCCCGTGCGCGAGGGTTCGAGTTTCACCGTTTCGTCGACCACGTACACCAGGCGCTGCCGGCCGATGTCGATCTGGTCGCGATCGCGCAGAAAGTGCTTGGTGACCGGGCGGCCGTTCACCAGCGTGCCGTTGGTGCTGCCCTGGTCTTCCAGAAACGAGTCCTCGAGGATCGTGACGATGGCCGCGTGTTCGCCGCTCACCGCCGGGTACGGCAGGCAGACGTCGTTGTCGGGACGCCGGCCGATCATCAGCCGCTCGCGGTCGAGCTTGATGTCGAGCGTCGTGCCGTCGGCGAGGAAGAGCACCAGTTTGCTCATGCGGGCTCGGCACCCTTCTTCGCCAGCCACTTCTGCACCCATCCCGACGAAGGAAGAAACTCCGGGGGCACGCGGACCAGCACGACCGAAATGTTGTCGCGGCCGCCGTTCTGATTGGCGACCTCGATGAGTTCGGCTGCCGCCAGCGGCAGGTCGAGCCGCTTCTCGTCGACGATGGCCTGCACGCCTTCGGGCTCGACCATGTCGGTGAGGCCGTCCGAGCACAGCAGATAGATGTCGTTGGCCTCGACGCGGTATTCGACGATGTCGGCCGGCACGATGGCCTCGATGCCCAGCGCCCGCGTGACGAGATTCTTGTTGAGCGAGTACTTCGCCTGTTCGGGGGTCAGCACGCCGCTGTCGATCTGTTCCTGCAGCAGCGAGTGGTCGTGCGTCAGCTGCTCGAACTTTTCGCCGCGCATCCGGTAGCAGCGCGAATCGCCGACATGGCCGATGCTGACACGGCTGCCGCAAAACACCGCGGCGACGAGCGTCGTGCCCATGCCGGCGCACTCGGGCCGCGCCTGCGCCGCCTCGTAGATGCCCTTGTTGGCGGCCGCGATCTGCTGCTGCAGGAGCTGCGCGGCGTGCGTGAGCCCGCTCGCGACATCGACCTTCGACAGCTCGCGCCCGGACCGCAACTCCGGGAGCAGCCCGCCGCTGATCACGCCGACCGCGATGCCGCTCGCGACTTCGCCGGCTGAATAGCCGCCCATGCCGTCGGCCAGCACGGCGAGCCCGGCTTCGCCATCGACGAAGATCGCGTCTTCGTTGTGCGGCCGCACCATCCCCGGATGCGAAAGCTGCGCGACCTCCAGCGCCACGCGCTCCGGCGGTCGAGGCGGCGGCCGCGGGGTGGGCGATGCAGCTTGACGCCGGGTTGCCATGTGACGGGGGCGCGGGAGAGATCGCGGTTCGGCTAGAGCACCGACTTCAGAAGCTTGCCCATCTCGGCAGGATTCTTCGTCACCTTGATGCCGCAGGCGTCCATCACCTCGAGCTTCTCCTGGGCAGTGCCCTTGCCGCCGGAGATGATCGCGCCGGCGTGTCCCATCCGCTTGCCCGGGGGCGCGGTCACGCCGGCGATGAAGCCGACGATGGGCTTCTTCATGTGGTCCTTGGCCCACAACGCCGCGGCCTCCTCGTCGCTGCCGCCGATCTCGCCGATCATGATGACCGCATCGGTGTCGGGATCGTCGTTGAACAGGCGCAGGATGTCGATGTGCTTCAGGCCGTTGACCGGGTCGCCGCCGATGCCGACCGCGGACGACTGCCCCAGACCCAGCTCGGTCAGCTGACCGACAGCCTCATAGGTGAGCGTGCCCGAGCGCGAGACCACGCCGATGCGGCCCTTCAGGTGGATGTGGCCGGGCATGATGCCGATCTTCAACTCGTCGGGCGTGATCACGCCCGGACAGTTGGGGCCCAGCAGCAGCGTCTTCCTGCCCTGCATCCTGTACCGGGTCGCGATCATGTCGCGGACCGGGATGCCCTCGGTGATGCAGACGACCAGGTCGAGGTCCGCGTCGACGGCCTCGTCGATCGCGGCGGCGGCGAACGGCGGCGGCACGTAGATCACGCTGACGGTGGCACCGGTCGCCTGCTTCGCTTCCTTGACGGTCGCGTAGATCGGGATGCCCTCGAAATCCTCGCCGGCCTTCTTGGGGTTGACGCCCGCGACGTAGCATTCGCGGCCGTTGGCGTAATCGCGGCACATGCGGGTGTGGAACTGGCCGGTCTTGCCGGTGATCCCCTGCGTGATCACCTTGGAATGCTTGTTGATAAGGATCGACATCTCAGTTCCCCTTCGCGGCGGCGACAACCTTCTCCGCCGCTTCCGCCATGTTGTTGGCCGTGATGATCGGCAGCCCGGAGTCGGCGATCAGCTTCTTGCCGATGTCCTCGTTGGTTCCCTTCATGCGCACGACCAGCGGCACCTTGAGGCCCACCGCCTTCGACGCGGCGATCACGCCTTCTGCGATGGTGTCGCACTTCATGATGCCGCCGAAGATGTTGACGAGGATCGCCTTCAACTCCGGGTTCTTGAGCATGATCTTGAACGCCTCGGTCACCTTGTCGGCCGTGGCGCCGCCGCCGACGTCGAGGAAATTGGCCGGCTCGCCGCCGTAGAGCTTGATCGTGTCCATCGTCGACATCGCGAGGCCGGCGCCGTTGACGAGGCAGCCGATGTTGCCGTCGAGCGAGATGTACGAGAGGTCGGACTTCGACGCCTCGACTTCGGCGGGATCCTCTTCGTCGAGGTCGCGCATCTCGACGATCTCGGGATGCCGGAACAGCGCGTTGTCGTCGAAGTTGAGCTTGGCGTCGAGCGCGATGATGCGGCCGTCGCCGGTGACGATCAGCGGATTGATCTCGGCCAGCGAAGCATCGGTCTCCCAGAAGGCCTTGTAGAGCCCCTGCAGCATCGCCCGTGCCTGGGGAACGCTGCCCGCGGGAACGCCGATCTTGCGCGCGACGTCGTCGGCCTCGGCGTCGGTGAGCCCCTTGACCGGATCGATGAACACCTTGTGGATCTTCTCCGGCGTGTGCGCGGCGACGTGTTCGATGTCCATTCCGCCCTCGGAACTCGCCATCAGGCAGATGCGCTGCGTCGCGCGATCGACGACCATGCCGACGTAGAGCTCCTGCTTGATGTCGGCACCCTCCTCGATCAGAAGTCGCCGCACCTTCTGCCCGACGGGGCCGGTCTGGTGCGTGACGAGCTGCATGCCGAGGATCTCGGTCGCCCGTGCGCGCACTTCGTCCAGCGAGCGCGCGACCTTGACGCCGCCGCCCTTGCCGCGGCCGCCGGCGTGGATCTGCGCCTTGACGACCCAGACGGATCCTCCCAGCGACTGTGCGGCCTTGACGGCCTGATCGACGCCGAACGACGGCACGCCGCGCGGCGTCGTCATGCCGAATCGGCGGAAGATTTCCTTGCCCTGATACTCGTGAATTTTCACGACAGCTCCTTATCTTGCGGCGTTGACGTCAGCCGGACCGCGATACCACTTCGGGTAGTAGCGCCGTACCGTCTCGGTGGTGTGTTCCAGCGCGTGGCAGCGATCGAGCTGGAACGGTCTCTCTCCGTGGGGATCAACTTCGCTCCGCAGGCCGGCAAAGGTCTGCAGTGCGGCAGTCGGGAGGAAAGCGATGAGTTCGGTCAGGTGGCTGCAGCCACGCACACCGCCCATCGACTCGAACAGCGCCTTGCGAAAACCGTGCATCAGGTTGCAGCCGACCAGCTTCGGATACTCGGTCGTGATGCGGTCGCAGGCGCCGGGATAGGGCATCCGGTCGGTATGAGCCACGAGCTCGCGGATGGCGAAATCGCGGTCGATCGTGACGCGTGCCCACATGTCGTGGACAGGTTCGCCGGCGGGTCGCGTGCCGGCGAGGAGTTCGTAGTCGTGATCCTTGGTGTCGACGAGGCGCGCCTCGATGTCGAAAAGGCCGTCTTCCCGGCGCCACCCCTCATAGACGATGCGGCGCACGTGCAGGCGCTGACGCTGGGCAGTGCTCGAGGGGAGCGGCATGTGCGGTGAAAGGATTGTCGCAGCGACGACCACGGCCCGCGGACCGTTGTCGCTACAATAGGACGAAAGCCGCCATTTTATGCTGCGACCGCCGGGGCCCGCAACCGCCGCTGCGCCGCCCCCCGACACCGAGGAACCCGTTTCCATGTCCTTCATACTCGCCCTCGACCAAGGCACGACCAGTTCGCGAGCCCTCGTCTTCGATCATGCCGGCAACGTGCATGCCGTCGCCCAGCAGGAGTTCCGGCAGATCTTCCCGAAGCCCGGCTGGGTCGAACACGATCCGCGCGAGATCTGGGCGACGCAGTCGGGGGTGCTGCACGAAGCGCTGGCGAAGGCGCATCTCGGCATCCGCGACATCGCCGCCATCGGCATCACCAACCAGCGCGAAACGACGGTCCTGTGGGACCGCGCGACCGGCGAGCCCGTCGCGAACGCCATCGTCTGGCAGGATCGGCGCACGGCGCCGCTTTGCGACGAACTGCGCGCCGCCGGGCACGCCGAACTGTTCGCCGCGCGCACCGGCCTCGTCATCGATGCCTACTTTTCGGGCACCAAGCTGAAGTGGCTGCTCGACCACGTGCCCCACGCCCGGGCCCGCGCCGAGCGCGGCGAACTCGCGTTCGGCACTATCGATTCGTGGCTGGTGTGGAACCTTTCGGGCGGGCGAGCGCACGTCACCGATGCGTCCAACGCCAGCCGGACGCTGATGTTCAACACGCGCACCGGCCGCTGGGACGACGATCTGCTGGCGATCCTCGACGTTCCGCGCGCGTTGTTGCCCGACGTCGTCGACTCGTCGGGTGTCTGCGCCGAGGCCCGGATCGACGGCGTGGCGGTGCCCATCGCCGGCATCGCGGGTGACCAGCAGGCGGCGCTGTTCGGCCAGGCCTGCCATTCGCCCGGCCTCGCCAAGAATACCTACGGCACGGGCTGCTTCCTGCTGCTCAACACCGGCCGCGTGGCGGTCGCGTCGAAGAACAGCCTGTTGTCGACGATCGCGTGGCAACGGGGCGGCGTCATCGAGTACGCGCTCGAAGGCAGCGTCTTCATCGGCGGCGCGGTCGTGCAGTGGCTGCGCGACGGGCTCAAGATCGTCCGCTCGGCCGCCGAGATCGAGGCGCTGGCCGCGACGGTGCACGACAACGGCGGCGTGTATCTGGTGCCCGCGTTCGCCGGTCTCGGAGCCCCGCACTGGGATGCCTACGCGCGCGGCTCGATGTTCGGCCTCACGCGGGGCACCACGTCGGGCCATCTCGCGCGTGCGGGGTTAGAGGCGATCGCGTTCCAGAGTGCCGACGTGCTCGACGCCATGGAGCGGGATGCCGGGATCAAGCTGCGTGAGTTGCGCGTCGACGGCGGCGCAACCGCCAACAATCTGCTGATGCAGTTCCAGGCCGATGTCCTCGGCGTGCCGGTCGTGCGGCCGAAGGTGCTGGAAACCACTGCGCTCGGCGCCGGCTACCTCGCCGGACTCGCGGTCGGTTACTGGAAGGACGCCTCCGACGTCGCCGCCAACTGGCAGGTCGACCGGATCTTCGAACCGGCGGCGAATCGCGATCACATCGAGGCGATGAAGAGCCAATGGCACAAGGCCGTCGAGCGGTCGAAGGAGTGGGCATGAGCCATCCGGCGAGGGGCCCCGCGCGACGCGCGGGGATCGACGGCAAGGCGATTGCCCAGGGACGGCCGACCACACCGCCATCACGATCAACTCCAACGGCGCGGAGGCCGTCGGGCATGAGCGCGAAGGCAATCCGACTCGCCACGGAGGCTGCTTGACCGCCCACCGAAAGACCGTCGACTGGCGAACCCCCACCGCCGTCCTCGTCTGCGGCGGGCTCATCCTCACCCTGGCGATGGGCATCCGCCACGGCTTCGGACTCTTCCTGCAGCCGATGAGTGCCGATCTGCACTGGGGCCGCGAGACCTTCGCGCTGGCCATGGCGGTGCAAAACCTGGTCTGGGGTGCCACCCAGCCTTTCACCGGTATGCTGGCCGACAAGCACGGCACCGGCAGGATCGTCGTCATCGGCGCCGTTCTCTACGTGCTGGGCCTGGTGTCGATGGCGCACGCTACCTCCCCGGTGGTCATGGTGCTGACCAGCGGCGTGCTGATCGGTGCCGGGCTGTCCGGCGTCACGTTCAGCGTCGTCGCGGGTGTGCTGGGTCGGAAGTTTCCGGCCGAGAAGCGCAGCATGGCGCTGGGGATTTCCGCGGCCGCGGGATCGTTCGGGCAGTTCGCGATGCTCCCGGCGACGCAGTGGCTGCTGTCGCACGTCGGTTGGTACGGCGCGCTGCTGGCACTCGCAGCGGCCGGGCTGCTGATGGTTCCGCTCGCCGCGGCCCTGGTCGAGAAGCACGAAGGAACCGCGCACGCATTCCAGCAATCGGCGGGTGCCGCGATGCGCGAGGCGCTCGGTCATCGCGGCTACGTGCTGCTCACCGTGGGCTTCTTCGTCTGCGGCTTCCAGGTGGTGTTCGTCGGCGTCCACCTTCCGGCGTACCTTGCCGACAAGGGCTTTCAACCGCACGTCGCCGTGACCGCGTTGGCGCTGATCGGCCTCTTCAACATCGTCGGTACCTACACCACCGGATGGCTCGGCAGCCGCATGCCCAAGCGGCACATCCTGTCGACCATCTACTTCGCGCGGGCCGTCGTCATCGCGCTGTTCGTCTGGCTGCCGCTGTCGCAGCTGACCGTGTACGCATTCGCGGTGGCGCTGGGGCTGCTGTGGCTGTCCACCGTGCCGCCCACCAACGGCATCGTCGCCGGCGTGTTCGGCGTCCGCTATCTCGCCATGCTGTCCGGCGTGACGTTCTTCAGCCACCAGATCGGGAGCTTCCTCGGCGCGTGGCTGGGCGGACGCCTGTACGACACGACCGGCAGCTACGATGTCGTCTGGTGGCTGTCGATCGCGCTGGGGATCGTCGCCGGCCTCATCAACCTGCCGATCGACGAACGCGAGATCGTGCGCCCGGTAGCCACACGGCACGCGTAGCCCATAGCGCGCAGCGGCGATTCAGCGGGAATCCAATGGCGGCGCCGGCGGCAGGCTATCCGGCGCGATGATGTCGACCGCATCGGTGATGATGCCGTCGACGCCCCAGTGGGCAAGTTCCTGCACGCGATCGGGATTGTTGGGCGTGTAGCAGAGCACGCGGCGACCGGCGTCGTGCGCGGCACGCACGACCTCCGCGGACAGCGCCTTGTGGTTGGCGTCCAGCGCGACGCAATCCAGGCGTTCGAGACGCGAGAGCCAGTCGCCCGGCAGCTTGTCCAGCAGCAGCGCGCGCGGGAGCGCAGGCGCCACTTCGGCGGCCGCGCCCAGCGCGACTTCCGAAAACGACGACAGCAGCGGCGGAATCTCGGCGTCGCGCCACAGCGTCAGCGCATCGATCGCCACCGCGGCGCCGGTCTCCCGCTCGCGTCCCGGCGTGGGCTTGATCTCGATGTTGCAGGCAACGCCATGCGTGCGTGCAAAGCGCGCGATCGCCGCCAGCGTCGGCACGGGCTCTCCGGCATACTGCGCCGAGTGCCAGCCGCCGGCATCGAGGCGCGACAGTTCGCTCCAGGTGGATGCGTCGGCACGGCCCCGGCCGCTGGTCGTTCGATCCAGCGTCGCGTCATGAAGCAGAAACGTCACGCCGTCGGCGGCGAGCTTGACGTCGAACTCGACCATCCGGTAGCCATGGGCGTGGCCCAGGCGCATCGAGGCCAGCGTGTTCTCGGGCGCGAGTTTTCCGGCGCCGCGATGGGCAACGAGGCGGGGATAGGGCCAGTCACGGGCGAGATTCGCAGTCATGGTGGGTCGACGAGTGGGTTGGGGTGGCGTGCGCGACGGTTCGGTGGCGAACCGGAGGCACAATTCTGTGACCTCGATCAAACAACCGTATATGTTAGGCCCCGATCGACACTACGGACCTGCTTTGCTTCAGGCTATACTTGCAGTCACCTACCGACGGCACAGTCGGCCCGACGCCATCGTCGGAAATGTCATCAAGCCGCCATCACTTCAGGAGAATACCATGCGTTTCCAAGCACTTACTGCCACGGCGTTCGCCATTGGCATGCTCGGCGCGTCCGCCGCTCAGGCGCAAACCGAAATCCAGTGGTGGCACTCGATGACCGGCGCGCTGGGCGACCGCGTCAACGACATCGCCAACGGCTTCAATGCGAGCCAGAAGGACTACAAGGTCGTGCCGATCTTCAAGGGCACCTACCCCGAGTCGATGACGGCGGCGATCGCCGCATTCCGCGCCGGCAACGCGCCGCACATCCTGCAGGTGTTCGAAGTCGGCACGGCGACGATGATGTCGGCCAAGGGCGCAATCAAGCCCGTCTACCAGATGATGAAGGAAGCCAACGAGCCCTTCGACCCGAAGAACTACCTTTCGGCGGTCGCCGGCTACTACACGGACAGCAAGGGCAACATGCTGTCGATGCCGTTCAACAGTTCGACGCCCATGTTTTACATCAACAAGGACGCGTTCAAAAAAGCGGGGATCGATCCCGAAAAGGCGCCCAAGACCTGGGCCGAGTTCGCGGTCGCGGCGGCGAAGCTCAAGGCATCCGGCCAGGAGTGCGTGTACACGACCGGCTGGCCATCGTGGGTCCACATCGAGAACTTCAGCGCCTGGCACAACCTGCCGATCGCCACCAAGTCGAACGGCTTCGATGGCCTCGACACCGAGTTCAAGATCAACTCGCCCCACCACGTCGCGCACATCAACATGCTCGCCGATTACGCCAAGAAGGGCTGGTTCACCTATTCCGGCCGCACCAACCAGGGCGAAGCGCGATTTTTCAGCGGCGAGTGCGCGATGCTGACGTCGAGCTCCGCGGCGCAGGGCAACATCCGCAAGAACGCCAAGTTCGACTTCTCGGTCAACTTCCTGCCCTACAACCACACCATCGAGGGCGCCCCGCAGAATTCGATCATCGGCGGCGCCACGCTCTGGGTGATGAGCGGCAAGAAGCCGGCAGAATACAAGGGCGTGACCAAGTTCCTGTCGTACGTCTCGACGACGCCCGTCCAAACCGCGTGGCACCAGGGAACCGGCTACGTGCCGATCACCTACGCGGCTTTCGAGGCCACCAAGAAGGCCGGCTTCTACGACAAGAATCCCGGTACCGACATGGCGATCCGGCAGCTCAACAACAAGGCGCCGACTGCTAACTCCAAGGGCCTGCGTTTCGGCAACTTCGTCCAGGGTCGCGAAGTGATCGAGGAAGAGATGGAATCGGTCTTCGCCGGCAAGAAGGACGCCAAGACGGCGCTCGACCAGGCGGTCAAGCGCGGCAACGAAATCCTGCGCAAGTTCGAGGCGGCCAACAAGTAACCACCCGGGGGGGCGGGAGCATACAGCTTCCGCCTCCCTTTCTTTGCCCCTCTCCACCCCAACGCCCCCATGGCAACGGAAAAACGGGTCGTCTTCCGTTCGGCGTGGCTGCCCTATCTGCTGGTCGCCCCGCAGATCGCGATCACCGTCATCTTCTTTTTCTGGCCGGCGTTCCAGGCGGCCTGGTACTCGTTCCAGTTGCAGGACGCGTTCGGGCTGCAGACCGAATTCGTCGGCCTGCGCAACTTTGTCGAGCTGTTCCACGATCCTCGGTACCTGGAGTCGTTCCAGATCACCGCGACGTTCAGCATCCTGGTGTCGACCATCGGCATCTCGATCTCGCTGCTGCTGGCGACGATGGCCAACCGGGTGATCCACGGCGCCATGGGTTACAAGACGTTCCTGATCTGGCCGTATGCGGTCGCGTCCGCGGTCGCCGGCGTGATCTTCGCTTTCCTGTTCGCACCGTCGGTCGGCATCATCACCTTCGCGCTGAAGCAGATCGGCATCCAGTGGAACTGGGTGCTGCGCGGCGACCAGGCGATGATCCTGGTGGTCGTCGCATCGATCTGGAAGCAGATCAGCTACAACTTCCTGTTCTTTCTCGCCGGACTGCAGTCGGTGCCGAAGTCGATGATCGAGGCCGCGGCGATCGATGGCGCCGGACCGATCCGGCGCTTCTGGACCGTCGTGTTCCCGCTGCTGACGCCGACGACGTTCTTCCTGCTGGTCATCAACATCGTCTATGCGTTCTTCGACACCTTCGGCGTCATCGATGCGACGACGCAGGGCGGCCCGGCAGGTGCGACCAACATCCTCGTCTACAAGGTCTACCACGACGGCGTGAAGTCGGCCGACCTCGGCGGCTCGTCGGCGCAGTCGGTGATCCTGATGATCATCGTCATCGCACTCACCGTCGTCCAGTTCCGCTTCATCGAGCGCAAGGTGCACTACTGATGAACTTCTCGTCCCCGCCGCCCGGGATGGTCGAGAACCGGCCCTGGCTGACGTTCTTTTCGCACGCGATCCTTGTCGTCGGCGTGCTGCTGGTCGCCTTCCCGCTTTACATCACGTTCGTCGCGTCAACACTGACGCTGGAGCAGATCCTGTCGGTGCCGATGCCGCTCGTCCCGGGCGACCAGTTTTGGAACAACTACACGCAGGTGCTGACCGCCGGATCGCAGCGCGGCGCGGCGGCGCCCGTGGGCCGGATGATGCTGAACAGCCTGGTGGTGGCGCTGGTGATTCCGCTGGGCAAGATCTCGATCTCGATCATCTCCGCCTTCGCGATCGTCTATTTCAAATTCCCGCTGCGCAATTTCATCTTCTGGATGATCTTCGTCACCCTGATGCTGCCGGTGGAAGTGCGGATCATCCCGACGTTCAAGGTGGCAGCGGACCTCGGCATCCTCAACTCCTACGCCGGGCTCACGTTGCCGCTGATCGCGTCGGCCACGGCGACCTTCCTGTTCCGCCAGTTCTTCATGACCATCCCCGACGAACTCGCCGAAGCCGCACGCATCGACGGCGCCGGGCCGATGCGATTCTTTGTCGACATCCTGCTGCCGCTGTCCAAGACCAGCATGGCCGCGCTGTTCGTCATCCAGTTCATCTACGGCTGGAACCAGTACCTGTGGCCGCTGCTCATCACCACCGACGAGTCGATGTACACGACTGTCATCGGCATCAAGCGGATGATCACCGGCGGCGATGCGCTCACCGAATGGCACCTTGTGATGGCCACCGCGATGCTCGCGCTGCTTCCGCCGGCGATGGTCGTCATGCTGATGCAGAAGTGGTTCGTCAAGGGTCTCGTCGAAACGGAGAAATAGAACAATGGCTGGCGTGTCCTTTCGCGATGTCAAGAAGAACTTCGGCGCGGTCAAGGTGATCCATGGCGTGACCATGGACGTCGACGACGGCGAGTTCGTAGTGATCGTCGGCCCGTCGGGTTGCGGCAAGTCGACGCTGCTGCGGATGGTCGCCGGGCTCGAGCGCATCAGCTCGGGCGAGATCTCGATCGGCAGCCGCGTCGTCAACGACATCGAGCCGATGGACCGCGACATCGCGATGGTGTTCCAGAACTACGCGCTGTACCCGCACATGTCGGTGCGGCAGAACATGGCCTACGGCCTCAAGATCCGCAAGATGTCCACCGCCGACATCGAGAAGCGCGTGCAGCGCGCCGCCGAGATCCTCGAGCTCGGCACCTACCTCGACCGCAAGCCGCGCGAGCTCTCCGGCGGCCAGCGGCAGCGCGTGGCGATGGGCCGCGCGATCGTGCGCGAGCCCGCGGTGTTCCTGTTCGACGAGCCGTTGTCGAACCTCGACGCGAAGCTGCGCGTGCAGATGCGGGTCGAACTGCAGGCGCTGCACCGCCGATTGGGCACGACCAGCCTCTACGTCACCCACGACCAGGTCGAGGCAATGACGCTGGCGCACCGGATGATCGTGATGAACGCCGGCCGCGCCGAGCAGATCGGAGCGCCAATCGAGGTCTACGAAAAACCGGCGACGACTTTTGTCGCCGGCTTCATCGGCTCGCCGCCGATGAACCTGCTGCCGGCCAAGCTCGGCACCCGCGACGTCCTGCTGGGCGTGCGGCCCGAGCACCTGATGCCCTGCGCACCGGCCGAGGCGAACTTCACCGCCGACATCGCGCTGGTCGAGCCGCTGGGCGCCGACACGCTGGCGCACGGCAAGATCGAAGGCACGATGATGATCGCCCGCCTGCCCGCCACCGTGCACGTCACCGAGGGCAAGCTGCCGTTGCGCTTCGACGACGCGCACCGCCACTATTTCGACAAGGACACCGGCGCGCGAATAGAAGTCTGAAGGTGTCGTGCCGGCGGCGAAGGTATCGCCGGAGTTTCAGTCCGCCTCACCAGGCCGCGGCACGGCGCCGAGCGCAGGTGCCGGCACCTCATCTGCGGCCGGATGCTTCCCGGCCAACAGCGTGTAGGCGGTCGGCACGACGAAGAGCGTCAGGAACGTCCCGAACGTCATCCCGCCGACGATCACCCAGCCGATCTGCGTCCGTGATTCCGCGCCGGCACCGGTCGCCAGCGCCAGCGGCACCGCGCCCAGCACCATCGCGCCGGTGGTCATCAGGATCGGTCGCAGCCGCAGCGTGGCGGCATCGATGACCGCCGGGATCATCGCCTGGCCCTTGGCGCGCAACTGGTTGCTGAACTCGACGATCAGGATCCCGTGCTTGGTGATGAGCCCGACCAGCGTCACCAGCCCCACCTGACTGTAGATGTTGAGCGTGCCGCCGGTGAGCCACAGCGTGAGCAGCGCGCCGGTCATCGACAGCGGGACGCTCAGCATGATCACGAACGGATTGACGAAGCTCTCGAACTGCGCCGCCAGCACCAGATAGATGAAGAACAACGCCAGCACGAACGTGAAGTAGATCTCGCCCCCCGACGAACGGAATTCGCGCGACTGCCCGTCGAGATCGGTTTGCGCAGTGTTGGGAAGCGCGCGCTTCGCGGCCTCGTCCATGGCGGCGAGGGCTTCGCCGATCGCGTAGCCGGGCGCCAGCGTCGCCGTGACCTTGACCGCGCGCAGCCGGTTGAAGTGGTTGAGCGACTGTGGCGCCACGCCTTCGCGGATGTCGACCAGGTTGGACAGCTGCACCATCCCGCCGTCGCGGGCGCGAACGTAGGTGTCGCTGATGTCGGCGGGCGTCGAACGATCCACCGGCGCCACCTGGACGATGACGTCGTACTGCTCACCGTCGCGCTTGAAACGCGTCACCTGGCGGCCCCCGAGCATCGTCTCGAGCGTGCGGCCCACCGTGTCGACGGGCACGCCGATGTCGGAGAGCTTGTCGCGGTTGATGGTCACGCGCACTTCCGGCGTGTTCAGCCGCAGGTCGGTCTGCAGGTTGGCCACACCGGGATACTTGCGCGCCTCGTCGAGGAAACGGTCGACGATCCGCTGCAGCTCGAGATAGGGCACCTGCGACATCACCACGTACTCGATCGGCGTAGAGCGGAACGACTGTCCCAGCGACGGCGGGTTGATTGGAAATGCGATCGCCCCCGGGATCGACGCGAACTTGGGCCGCAGCGAATCGGCGATCTGCTGCTGCTTGCGCGTGCGCTCCTCCCAGGGCTTTAGCCGCAACACCGCATTGCCGTCGACGACCGTCGGGAAGCCGGAGATGGCGGTGTAGGCCATCGCCTCCGGAATCTGCGAATAGAATTCCTCGACCGGCCGGATCTGGTCGGCGGTGTACTGCGGCGTCGAACCCTGCGGTGCCGTGACGGTGCCGAAAACGACACCGCGATCCTCGATCGGCGCCAACTCGGCCTTGAGCAGCGAGAAGAACACGGCGCCCAGAATGCCCACTCCCAGCCAGAGGATGAACACCAGCCAGCGCGCATGCAACGCCGCCGTCAACAGCCGCCGATAGCCTTGCGTCACCGCGTCGAGGCCCCGCTCGATGAAATTGTAGACCCACGAGTGCCGCTCCTGATGACGCAGCAGCAGCGAGCACATCATCGGCGTCAGCGTCAGCGCGACGAATCCGGACACCATCACCGCGCCGGCAAGCGTCAACGCGAACTCGATGAACAACCGGCCCGTGCGCCCGGTGGCAAAGGCCAGCGGAGCAAATACCGACGCCAGCGTCAGCGTCATCGCGACGATCGCGAAACCGATTTCCTTCGCTCCCTGGATTGCCGCCTGCCGGCGCGGGATACCTTCCTCGATGTGGCGGAAGATGTTCTCCAGCATGACGATCGCGTCGTCCACGACGAGGCCTATCGCCAGCACCATCGCCAGCAGCGTCAGCGTATTGATGGTGAAATTGAACAGGTACATCAACCCGAACGCGCCGACGAGCGCGACGGGAATCGTCACGATCGGAATCAGCGTCGCCCGCAGGCTGCGGAGGAAGAAGAAGATCACCAGCACGACCAGGACGATGGCCTCGACAATCGTCTCGAACACCGATTTGATCGAGCGGTCGATGAACACCGAGGTGTCGTAGGCCACGACCAGCCTCATGCCGGTGGGCAGGCCGGGGTTGATCTTCTCGACTTCCGCACGCACCGCCGTCGACAGGTCGAGCGGGTTGGCGACGGCCTGCTTGATCACGCCGATGTTCAGCGACGGCTTGCCGTTGAAGCGCGAGATCGTGCGTTCGTTGATCGCGCCGATCGCTGCGGAACCCACGTCGCGCAGCCGCACCGGGTAACCGCCGACGTTGGCGATGATGATGCTGTTGAACTGCTCGGCCGAGCGCAGGTCGGTCTCGGCAACGACGGTGAACTCGCGCGATTGCGATTCGATCCGGCCGGCGGGAATTTCGGCGTTCTGGCGACGGATGGCGTCCTCGACGTCCTGCACCGTCAGCTTGTATCCGGCCAGACGCGACCGGTCCAGATTGACGCGCATCGAGATCTGCCGCTCGCCGAAGATGCGCACGTCCGCCGCGCCCGGCAGCACCGAAAGGCGCGGCTGGATGTAGCGCTTGACGTAGTCGGACGCCTCGAGCGACGACAGCGAGCCCGCCTCGACAGCGATGTAGATGACGGGCTGCGAGTCCGCCTCGACCTTGGCGATGATGGGCTCGTCGATCGTGTCCGGCAGCTTGCCGCGTGCCCGCGCCACCTTGTCGCGGACGTCGGCGGCCGCCGAATCGGGATCACGCTTGAGCGTGAAACGGACGTTGATGCGCGACGTCTCGGAACGGCTCTGCGAGGTCATCAGCTCGACGCCCTCGATGCCCGCGAGCGAGTCCTCCAGCGGCTTGGTGACCTGCGACTCGACAACCTCGGCCGACGCGCCGCGATAAGTCACCGCGACACTGACGATGGGCTCGTCGATGCGCGGGTACTCGCGCACCGACAGCCGCGTGTACGAGATCATCCCGATGAGCAGGATGACGAACGAGAGCACCGTCGCAAGGACCGGGCGCTTGATGCAGATTTCCGGCAGTTGCATGGTGTTCCTTGGACGTCAGGTCCGGGGCGCGGTTCCGCGCGCCGGAGCATCCGTCTTGGCGGGCGCCGCGAGGTTGTCGCCCTTGGCTGCCGGCGCCGCGCTTCCGGGTTTCGATCCGCCGTTGCCGGACGCCGCGATGGCTACCGGCATCCCGTCGCGCAATTTGAGCTGGCCCGCGCTCACCACGACATCGCCCGCGGCAAGCCCGCTGACGATCTCGACCTGGCCGTCGCGGCGTTGCCCCACCTCGATTCTCGTGCGCACTGCCTTGCCGTCGATCACCCGGAAGACGAACTGCTCGTCGCCCTGCGGAACCATAGCCTGTTCCGGCAACACCAGCGCCTCGGTCGGCAGCTTGGTGAACAGACGGACCCGCGCGAACATGCCCGGCCGCAGCGCGGTATCCTGGTTCCTGACCTGCGCCCGGATCACGATGGCACGACCCGCGGCGTCGACGAGCGGATTGATCGCGTAGACCTTGCCTTCATAGGTCTTGCCGGGCAGGGCGTCGAGATTGACTTCCAGCGTCTGCCCGACGGTCACCTGCTTGAGATAGATTTCGGGCACGCGGAAATCCACCTTGAGCGCGTCGATCGATTCGAGGTTGACGATGTCGGCACCCTCCTTCACGTAATCACCGACCGATACCACGCGCAAGCCGATGACACCCGTGAATGGCGCCTTCACCTCGGTCTTGGCGAGTTTTGCCTGCGTCAGCGCCAACCCCGCTTCCGCGACCTTGAGATTGTTCTCGGCCTCGTCCTTGGCTTGGCCGGAGATGAAACCCTTGCCCTGCAACTCGATCGCCCGCTCGTATTTCGCCTTGGCCAGCGTCAGGTTCGCTTGCGCCTGCTGCACTTCGGCCTGCGTAATGGCCGGGTCGAGGCGAAGCAGCGTGGCACCCTTGGGCACCCGCTGGCCTTCCTGGAATCCGATCGCCGCGATTCGGCCCGCGACCTCGGGGCGGACGGTGATCGACTCGTCGGACCGCAGGCTGCCGACTGCGGTGATCGACTTCGTGATCTGCGCGCTGGCAACCTTGACCGCCTCTACCGCCGCGCCGCCTCCCGGCATGCCGCCAGGGCCACCGGCGCCCTTGCCGACCGGCGCAGCGGTCGTCGCGGATGCGCCCGGCGTCGGCGGCGCCTTCTGCCCGAACCAGTAGCCAGCACCGGCAGCGATGACGAGACTGAGCGCAACGAAGACGCCAACGACACTTTTGTTCATTTTGGAAGCGGCCGGGCCGCGCAGACGACACTCTGAACAAGACCAGCGCACGCCGTGCCGACGCCACCGGGTAAGGCGCGAATTATGCGCCGTGCTTCCCATACCAGGCAACGAACCGACACGCTGACGCCCCTGTGCCTGCGGGCTGATAAGATTCGATTTCCATCCCCACTCTGCGCGGGACGCCCGCGACACCCTCCCATGTCGATCCCTCGCCTGCTTCGTCCCGCGCTGCTGACCCTCGCCGCATGTGCGCTCGTCGCGTCCGTCGCGGCCCCAACCGCCCAGGCGCAGTCCTTTCCGTCGAAGCCGGTTCGGCTGGTCATCCCCTTCCCTCCGGGAGGGCCTCTGGATGCCGTCGGCCGCACGATTGCGCAAAAGCTGACCGAAGCCTGGGGACAGAATGTCGTGGTCGACAACCGGCCCGGCGCGGGCGGCAACATCGGCGCGGACCTCGTCGCCAAGTCGGCGCCGGATGGATACACGGTAGTCATGGGCGCGTTGTCGACGCACGCCGTCAATCCCAGTCTGTATCCGAAGATGCCCTACGACGCGGTCAAGGACTTCGCGCCGATCTCGCTGGTGGCGGTCACGCCCAACGTGCTGGTGGTGAATCCCGTGCTGCCCGTCAATTCGGCCAGGGAGTTCATCGCCTACGCCAAGGCGAATCCGGGCAAGCTCGCCTTCGGCTCCGGCAGCAACGGCAGCGCAGGCCATCTCGCCGGTGAGCTGTTCAAGGCCGAAACCGGCGCCGACATGCTGCACGTGCCGTTCAAGGGTGCGGCGCCGGCGATGCAGGCGCTGCTCGCGGGGGACACGCAGCTGATGTTCGACAACCTCGCGAGTTCGACGCCGCAGGTCAAGGCCGGAAAACTCAAGGCACTGGCGGTGACGACGGCGCAACGCTCGAAACTCGCGCCCGATCTGCCGACGCTCGCCGAAGCAGGCCTGCCCGGGTTCGACATCACGACCTGGTTCGGATTGCTCGCCCCCGCCGGCACGCCCCCGGACATCGTCGCGCGCTGGAACAGCGAGGTCACGCGGATCCTCAATGCGCCGGACGTGCGCGAGCGACTGCTGCTGCTGGGCGTGGAACCGGCCCCCAACTCGCCGCAGGAGTTCGCCCAGTTCATCGGCCGCGAGATGACGAAATACGCGCGAATCGTGAAACTGTCCGGCGCCAAGGTGGACTGAAACGATCAAGTCGTCAGGGCAAGCCGCGGCGTCATTTCGCTTACAATCCTCCTCGTCCGCGCCGACCGTGCGCGCCGCACTCAGGATAGCACCATGACCATCGAACGCCGCCACGTCGGCAAGCGCCTGTCGGAACTTGTGATCAACCGTGCATCGGGCACTGCGTACCTCGCGGGGCAGGTCGCAGCCGACCCCAAGGCCGACATCACCGGCCAGACGCAACAGGTGCTGGCGCAGATCGATGCGCTGCTCGCGGAGGCCGGATCGGACAAGACGCGCATCCTCTCGGCGACCATCTACCTGCCCGACATGAAGGATTTTCCGGCGCTCAATGCGGTGTGGGAATCCTGGGTGCTGCCCGGGCACACACCGGCGCGCGCAACGGTCCAGGCCAACCTGGCGGCGCCCGAGTACAAGGTGGAGATCCAGGTCGTCGCCGCAACAGCATCCGCGTGACGCCTGCGATGGTCTCCACGCCCGTTCCCGCCGCCATGCCACCGCTCTCCGTCGCCGCCCAGCAGATCGTCTCCGCCACCGCCCGGCGCGACGTCGCCACACCCAGCTCTGCCGCCACGCTGCCGGTCACCCGTGCGCTGTTCGACGAAGTGATGGTGCCCTGCTTCGCGCCGGCGCCATTCGTTCCCGTGCGCGGCGAGGGTTCGCGCGTCTGGGACCAGGCAGGGCGGATGTACATCGACTTCGGCGCCGGTGTCGCCGTCACGGCGCTGGGCCATTGCCACCCCGTGATGGTCAAGGCCATCACCGAGCAGGCGGGCACGCTCTGGCATGTCTCCAACTGGTACACGAACGAGCCGGCGCTGCGGCTCGCCAAGCGGCTGACCGACACCACGTTCGCCGAGCGGGTGTTCTTCTGCAACTCGGGTGCCGAGGCCAACGAGGCCGCGTTGAAGCTCGCGCGCCGCTACGCCCACGATCGCTTCGGCCCGCACAAGATGCGCGTGGTGTCGACGCTGAACGCCTTCCACGGCCGGACGCTGTTCACCGTCACCGCCGGCGGGCAGGAAAAATACGCCAGCGGCTTCGGACCGAACCCCGCGGGTTTCGACCACCTGCCGTACAACGACATCGCCGCGCTCGAAGCCGAATTTGCCGCCCATGGCGCCGACATCTGCGCGGTCATCCTCGAACCCATGCAGGGCGAGGGCGGCATGATCCCGGGCACGCCCGAGTTCCTGCAGGCCGCGCGCCGGCTCTGCACCGAGCACGGCGCGCTGCTGATCCTCGACGAGATCCAGAGCGGCATGGGGCGGACCGGCGCGCTGTTCTCGTACATGCAGAAGGGCGTCACGCCCGACATCCTGACCAGCGCCAAGGGGCTGGGCGGCGGCTTTCCCATCGGAGCGATGCTGACGACCACCGAGGTCGCGCGTGCGTTCTCGGTCGGCGTCCACGGCACCACCTACGGCGGCAACCCGCTCGCGTGCGCGGTCGCCGGCGCCGTATTCGATGTCATCAACACCGTCGAAGTGCTGGACGGGGTCAAGGCCCGCCACGCGCTGTTCATCGAGGGCCTGAAGGCCATCAACGCGCGGCGCCGCGTGTTCTCGGAGTTGCGCGGCGAAGGCGTGTGGATCGGTTGCGAACTCGAAGCAAAGTGGCAGGGCAAGGCGATGGACGTCGTCAAGGCCGCAGGCGAATACGGCCTGCTGCTGCTGGTCGCCGGACCGGATGTCGTCCGTATCGCCCCGTCGCTGGTGATCAGCCTCGACGAGATGCTCGAAGGCCTCGCCCGGCTCGAGCAGGCGCTGAACCACGCGCTGACGTAGTACCGCGACCCATAAGTTTGCGTACATGCCGAGAGGCGCATCCGCGCGTCAGCGGCGCGAAGCGAACCGCAGCAATAGCCCGTGCTATTGCGAGGATGAGCGACAATGCCGATGACGATGCGGGGCGGCTCGAACATAGCGAAATTTATGGGTCGCGGTACTAGTGTTCGCGCCGCTCATTCGAACACCGCGATGCCGCCGCAGGCGGCGGCGACGCGCGCGTATTCGGCCGGCGTGTCGACGTCGGCCTGGCGCGATTTCAGCTCCCGCGTGCTCCTCTGCAGGATCGGATCGAGGTAGCCGGTCAGCGCCGTCTCGATTTCATGCTGCGCCTGATCGCGACCCGCGAAATGCATCACGACGTTGCCGTAGGCGCGAGTGATCTCGTCGCGCACTTCCACCACGACTTCGGCGAGGTAGTCGCGATACACGGCGACGTGCCTGCGCTCGTGCTCCATGATCGCTTCCCGCTTGCACTCGTCGCCGCGGAACTCGCGACCGACGTAGACGGTCATCGGGACCATCGACAGCCGGACCTCGATTTCCGGACGCACGCACACCTGCCTCGATCGCGGATCCTCGATGCCGGCGACAGCGATCGATGCGCTGTGACTGATCCGCGCACGTGTCAGCCCGATCACGCGCTCGCCTTCCCCCGCTTCGACGCCCATCCGCGTCAGCTCGGCGTAGGGACGGGTGTCGTCGGTCGCGTAGGTCACGGGAACCGCGGCAACGTCGACGCGCGTCGGCGGCAGCGCCTTCGCACAGTGCTGCTCGAACGTCGGCACCACGCCCGCACGTTGCGCCGCGCTCGTGACCGCATCGCAGGCGCCGAGGATGACAACCACGACGCCCGCGACAGCAGCACGCCCCATGCAGTGAAGGGAGCTCACGGCGTCAATCGCTCGCCACGCCGGGCAGCCGGTGATGCCGGCGCACCGGCGACCATGCGATCGCACCCGCGGCCAGCGCGAGCCCGAGCACGCCGACGGTGAGCAGCGTGTTGCGCAAGCCGATCGCCGTCGCCAGTGCGCCGCCGGCGAACGAACCCAGCGGGGCGGCGGCAACGGTCAGGAAGCGCATCGTCGCCGTCATCCGGCCGAGCAGGCGATCGGGCGTGATCGCCTGCCGCAGCGCCAGGTAGTTGATGCCGAACAGCACGCCGCCGAAGTCGAACGTCAGCATCGCGATGCCGAGCGCCAATGTGGCGAATGCGACCGAGCCACTGATGAGCCCGAACGCCTGCCAAGCGATCGCGGTGAACAGCAGGCCGTAGATGATCACCGGCCCCACCCCGAGCCGCGCCGAGAGGCGCTCCGCGGACGCTGCCGCCAGCACGCAGCCCAGTCCGCCGAAGGCGTAGGTGATGCCGATCGCCCCGGCCGACAATCCGAGGTCGCGCGTCGCGAACAGGATCAGCACGGCGAGCTGCATGTGGTGCAACAGCTGCCACAGGCCCGCGAGCCAGGCCAACGCCAGCAGCGTGCGGTTGTCGCGCACGAGCTTCAGCCCTTCCGCGATCTCCGCGCCGACCGATTGCCGCGGACCCGCGTGCGGCACGTCGCTCGGCGCACGGATGCGACGCAGGAGCAGCGCGGACAGAAAGAACGTCAGCGCATCGATGACGATCGCGAAAGGCGCCGTCAGGATCTGTATCAATCCCCCCGCGAGGCCGGGGCCGACGAGTGCCGCCGAGGTCTCGCCCAGCGTGATCTTGGCATTCGCCTCGACGAGGCGCTTGCGCCCTGCCATCTGCGCGAGCAGCACCTGATACGCCGCACCCCCGACGACATTCTGGACGCCGCACAGAAAGCCGACGGCGTAGAGGATTTCGATCGACAGCAGGTCGGTGAACGCCGCCAGCGGCAGGGCGAGCAGCGAGATGCCGCGCCCGACGTCGGAGAGAATGACGATCGGCAGCTTGCGCACGCGGTCGAGCAGCACCCCGGCGTGCAACGACACCAGCGCGAACGGCAGCGTCTCGAGCGCGATCAGCACGCCCATCTGCATCGGCGTCGCCTGCAACAGCACCGCGGCCGTCAGCGGCAACGCGAGATTGGTGATCTGCGCGCCGAACGACGTGATCGTCATCGACGTCCACAGGCGCAGGAAATCCGGGCGGCGCCACAGGCCCCCGAAGTACCTTCCGACTTGTCTCGACACTCTGGCCATGATCAAACCTGTTCGTTTCTCAGCGCCGCAAAGCGGCTACGCACCGCAATCGCGGTGCAGGAAACAGGCGGGGAAACGACGGCTGTTGTTGCTGTTTCGGTTCCCGCCTGCCATCCGGCGGGGGAACCCGGCGGACGCTTACCGCAACTTGCCGCGGCAGGACGGGGTGCGGACCGTGAGCACCGGATCCGACATTCCGAACGGAATGCCGGCGACGCGCACGACCACCCCGTCTGCCTGATCGGCAGAGAGCGGAAATTGAATGTGCGCGTGTGTCATGGTCCCTCGACGTTCTTTGTGCTTGCTGGCCGATGTTACGCCGTCGCCGTCGAGGCAACAAGCGGAAGGCAACAGCGGACCCGACAAATGTTCACGCCTTGTGGCGTGGAGCGCAGTCCTTGGCATCCGGCGCCCTCGGCGCGTGTGCCCGGCTATCGGGCCGCGCCTTTGCGCGCGACGTCGACGTCATGGTAGAGCCACGGATGCTCCCAGTAGACGTGCTTCTTGTAACCGACGAGCCAGGGCCGCACCAGCGTATTCTCGATGCGGTAGACGCCCAGATCCCACGGGTTGTATGCGGCGACGATCTTCGCCATCGTCCGGTACAGCGCGTCGCGCTCGGGGCCGTCCGGAATCGTCTTGCTCTGCCGGTACAGGGCATCGTAGTCGGCGCGCGAGAAGCGCGAGTAGTTCGACTGCCCGATGTTGCGGCCGTACAGCAACTGCATGAACGCATCGCCCTCGCCGTACTGCGTGATCCAGCCGACCGGCCACATCTGCAGCTTCCCCGCCCGCCCCATCTTGAGCAGATCCGGCCACTTCTGCTTGACGAAGTCGAGCCGGACGCCGATCGCCGTCATGTTCTTCTTCCACAGTTCGTCGCGTTCGCGGTCGCGCCCGGCGGTCGACGAGCCCATCGTCAGGACGAGGGGCGTTCCGTCGGGCAGTTCGCGGAAGCCGTCGCCGTCGCGGTCGCGATAGCCGAACCTGTCGAGGAGCATTCGCGCCGCGACCGGGTCAAAGGGCTGGCGCGCCACGAATCCCGTGCTGTGCCCCGCGACGCCGGGAGGTATCGGCTGCGTCGCCGGCAGCGCCTGTCCCTGGTACCAGACACGGATCAGCTCGTCGACATTGAAGCCCATGATGATCGCGCGCCGCAGCGCGATTCGCTCCGGCGCGTAGCCGCCCAGCACGGCATCCTCGATGTTGAAGTACGTGTACGCGAGCGCGGGCTGCGTGGTTCGATGCAGCACCACCTGCTGGTCCGCGTAGGTCTTCCTGAGGCGGTTCCCCGGGTCCAGCACATTCGCGATGAGGTCGGAGGGAACATTGGCATACTCCAGCTCGCCGCTGTTGAACGCGAGCAGCTGCGGGTTCGACTCCTCGATGATCGAGATCTCGACCCGACCGACCTGCGGCAATCGCTTGCCCTGCATCGCCGCCACCAGGGCGCGGTCACCGGGTTCCGCGCCGGCGACGGACAGGCGGACGTCGCGGTAGCCCGGGTTCGCCTCCAGCGTGATCTTCTGCCCGCGTCGCCACTGCGCCAGGCGAAAGGGGCCCGTGCCGACCGGGTTCGCCATCGCCCAGCCGCTCGCATCGCCGTACGCTTCGATCACTTCGCGCGCGACGATCGACATCGCGCTGTGCGACATGTAGCCCTGCAGAACGTAATCGGGCTCGACGAGCTGCACGCGCAGCGTGTAGCGGTCGATGGCTTTCAGGCCCGGGATCTCGAGATCGTAGTCGAGCTTGCCCGCTGCCTTCGCCTTCGCCAGCACCGGCGCGGCGCCCTCGAGCTTGCCGTCGAGGTACCACAGATACGGCGAGCGGATCCTCGGATCGAGGAGCCGCTTCCACGAATAGACGACATCGTGGGCGGTCAGCTCGCGTCGCAGGCCCCTGAACGCGGGATCGTCTGCGAAGTGAATGCCGGGCCTGATGCGTATCGTCCACACCCGCCCGTCGGCCGAGATTTCCGGCATCGCGGCGGCGAGGCTGGGGACCATCCGGTACGGGCGCGCGAGGTAGTCGTAGACGTAGAGGGTTTCGAAGATCGCGCGTTCGACGTGGCCCGAGTAGAGGTCCGACGTTGCCTGCGGATCGAAGCCGGTCTCCGCCACCGGAAACATCACGCGAATCACCTTTGCCGGGTCGGCCCAGCTCGCGCCCTGCTGCGCGATCGCCGGGGCCGGCAGGAGCACCGCCGACGCCAACACCCACGCCATCAGCACCGCGGCCCGCGCCGAACGCCGGCTCATTTGGCGCCGGCCTTCGCCTGCATCGCGGTGTCGATGTCGAGGTACGCCCACGGATGGAGCCAGTACGGATTGAACCGGTAGCCCAGCACCCAGGGTTGGGTGATCACGTTGTCGACGCGGAAGGCGAGCAGCACCCAGGGCGCGTAGTTGCGGACGATTTCGTTCATCTGCCGCGTGAGCTTCAGCCGCTGCGACCCGTCCGGCAGGCTGCGCGCCTCGACGTACAGGCGATCGTACTCGGCCAGATTGAAGCGCGCGAGATTCGAGAAGCCCGCGTTCGGGCCATGGAGCAGGCCGAAGAACCCGAAGCCCTCGGGGTGCGTGTTGATGTTGCCCAGCCGCCACGCCTGCAGCTGTCCGAGCCGCGCGGATTTGAGGAGATCGGGCCACTTCTGCTTGACGAACTCGACGTCGAGTCCGATCGCGGCCATGTTCTTCTTCCACAGCTCGTCGATCTGGCGGTCGATCGCCGAGGGCGTCGAGTACATTTTGATCTGCAACGGCGAGCCGTCGGGCCGCTCGCGCGTGCCGTCGCCGTTGCGGTCCCTGTAGCCGAACTTGTCGAGCAGCGCACGGGCGGCGGCCGGATCGTAACCGGCGCGCGCCGGGACCGTCGGGTCGTGCGCGCTCATGCCGGGCGGCACCAGCTGCGTGGCCGCCATCCCCTGTCCCTGGCGGATGACCCGGATGTCCTCGTCGACGTTGTACGCCAGTGCAATCGCGCGGCGCAGCGCAATCCGCTCTGGCGCGGTGCCGCCGACGACCGGGTCTTCCATGTTGAAGTAGAGGTAGCTGATCGCCGGCAGCACCTCGCGCGCCAGCTTCACCCCGGCAGCGGCATACTGCGGCAGCAGCCGGTTGTCTGCATCGAGCACTTTCGGCACGAGATCGACGGGCACGGCCACGTAGTCGAGCTGGTTCTGCGCGAAGGCGAGCAGCCGCGGGCTCGACTCCTCGATGACGCTGACTTCGATGCGGCCGATCAGCGGCAGCTTGCGGCCGACGAGCCTGGCGACCAGCGCGCGGTCGGCCGGATTCGCCGGTTGCGGATAGCGCTCGTCGCGAAATGCCGGATTGGCCTCGAGCACGATCCGCTGGCCGCGGCGCCACTCCTTGAGCCGATACGGACCGGTTCCCACCGGATTGGCCATCGCCCAGCCGCTGGCGTCCCCGTAGGCGTCGATGACCTCGCGCGCGACCGCGGCGAACGCGGTGGTGGTGAGGTTGGCGAGGAGTTCGTAATCGGGAAACGCGAGCTTGAAGCGCAGCGTATAGCGGTCGATCGCCTGCAGCCCCTCGATCGGCGCGTCGTAGTCGAATTTGCCGGTCTCCCGCGCCTTCGCCACCACCGCGTCGGCGCCGACGAAGCGTCCGTCCACGGACTGCAGGGTGTTGGAGCGGACCTTGGGATCGAGGATCCGCTTGATCGCGTAGACGTAGTCGGCGGCGACCAGTTCGCGCTTCTGCCCCTTGAATGCCGGGTCGTCCGCAAAGTGGATGCCCGGCCGCACGCGCATCGTCCACGTCCTGCCGTCGGCGGAGATTTCGGGCAGCGCCTGCGCCGTCCTCGCAACCAGCGTGTGCGGTCGCGCAAGGTAATCGTATCGATAGAGCGTATCGAAGATGGCCTGGTTGACGTAATTCGAAAAGGCGTCACCCGCCGCCTGCGGATCGAAACCGGTCTCGGCGACGGCGATCGAAACCCGCAGCACCTTGGACGGGTCCGCCTGCGCAATCGCCCGCGGCGCCAGCGCCACCATCGCCGCCCCGACCATGCCGAGGACCGCCCAGGTCAGCCGGCATCGCAGGAAGCTCCCCGGCGTCACAGCAGATTCTCGACGTCTGCGGAGAGCGCGGCCGGCTCGGTGTTCGGTGCGTAGCGTTCGACGACCTTGCCTTCGCGATCCACCAGGAATTTGGTGAAGTTCCACTTGATCGCCTCGGACCCCAGGAGGCCGGGCCTTTCCCGCTTCAGATGCCGGTACAGCGGCGCGGCATCGTCACCGTTGACATCGACCTTGGCGAACAGCGGGAACGTCACGCCGTAGTTGATCTCGCAAAAAGACTCGATTTCCTCGGCCGAGCCGGGCTCCTGCGCGCCGAACTGGTTGCAGGGGAATCCGAGCACTTCGAGCCCCTGCGACCGGTATTTCCTGTACAGCGCCTCGAGGCCCTTGTACTGCGGTGTAAATCCGCACTTGCTGGCGGTGTTGACGATCAGCAGCACCTTGCCCCGGTAGCGCTCCAGTGCCACCGGCTTGCCTGCGATGTCGTCGACGCTGAAGTCGTAAATTGAAGCTGAAGCCATGAGCCAACCTCCATGTGAATGTTTCCGATTATGCCGCCCCGCATCGCTGCTGCGCGATCCCGCGACGAAGGCCGAATCAGGATTTCCCGCGCGGGGGCAGCAGGAAATCGCGCGGGGAGGCGAAGAAGCGCGCAATCACCGCCCGGTAGACGCGGCGGCGCGACAGTTCCCGTGCCCCTGTCGAGCGTATCGCAACCCACAGTGCCAGCGCGAACGACACGCCGAGATTCAAAGCGCCGATGACCGCGATTCCGGCGACTGCGAGCCAGAAACCGGTCGAAAGCAATGTTGCGGAGCCCAGCGCATAGACCGCCAGCGCCAGCGAACCCGTCGACAGCGTGACGTGCCGCACATCGAGCGGCAGGCCGAAAAAGGCCGCCACGACCGGAATCATGCCGAGCAGGACGCCGAGTGAAATGTTGCCGCCCAGCCCCGCAACATTTCGGTCGAACCAATCGGCCGTTCGCCGCATCCGCTCGGGACCGAACGCGTAGACAAGACGCGGGTGGCGCGCGATCGCGTCCGGCAATCGGCGAAAGGTAGCCCAGTTCTCGACCCACCCCGACAGCACGGCGCTGGTCCAGAGCAACACGCCCGTGAACGCTGCGTACACCGGCGTCGCCCCGAGGATCGACAGCGACTCGATCGTGGCCAGCGCCTTGGTCGTGCCGGGCACCGTGTCGCCGCCCGCCAGCGCCCAGGACACTCCCACGACCAGCGCCGCCGGAATCACGATCGCGAGGTTGCCGAAAATCGCCGCGACCTGCGAGCGCGTGAGGTTGGCGACTTCGTCGACGAACTCGCGCAGGCGACCCCGGTGGCGCGCGTGCTTCAGCTTCCCCGCCAGCGCCGCCGCCGTCATCGCCGGCTGTTTGGTGGCCAGCGTGCCGTGCGTGAACTGGATGAGGCAAAACGACACCGCGTAATTGAGCGCGGCCGCGACGCCTTCGAAGAACGGCGCGAGGCCGTGTCCGACGGTGAGGAACTTCACGAACACGGTGATTCCGGTCAGCGCGCCGCCCTTGGCCGACGAGCGCAGCATGTCGCCGTATTCGGCGCGGTCGTGGGTGATGTAGTGCTCGCCCGTCTTGCCGGTGCGCTCGGCGATCTTGCGTGTCAACAGCGTGAGATTGGTCCGGAAAAGCGCCCGCACGCTGCGGCGCGCGTGCATTTCCCGCACCAGCTGCGCCACAAACCGCGCATAGGCGCCGATGCTGTGCTCGGCGTCGGTGGCGAGCAGCACCAGCCTGTCGATGCGGTCGAGGCGCCACAGTGCGAGCTCCACCTGGTAGACGAGCGCCACGCTGACGCCGTTCTCCTCCAGATGCGCGGTCACTTCGGCCAGCGCGCGACGGCATCCGTCGCGTTCCTGGTGGTAGCGATTGATTGTGACGGCAGCTTCGGCAGCGGAGACGCTTCCGTCCCCCGTCGCGATCACAGCCTCGGCGGCCGGGCCGACGCGCAGGAAAGGCGATGACTGCAAGGCGCCGGGGACGGCGCGCCGCCGTATCGCGTCGACGACGCCGACGGCGGCGATCCTTGCGCCCAGCGCGACGACCGCATCGTCGAGATCGCGCCGCAACACCGCCCAGCAGGCTTCCTCGGGCGCCTCGTCGTAGTGGAAGAGCGCGCGAAATGCGGCCAGCGTGGCATGGGGAAGCCTTTCCAGCAGCACCGCGTCGTCGTGTTCGGGAAAAAGTGCCAGGAAGATCTGTGCCAGGTCGTCGTCGACCGGCGGCTCCGGCAGGAATTTCGCCGCCACGCGGTGCACCGCTTCGCTCCAGAACGCAAATTCCTGCGGCAAGCCGGTCGCGCCGAACAGGCGCACGGCCTGGGCGTCGCGCAGCACCGAACGCAGCGTCTTCGCGAACGCGGACTTCCACGCGGGTTGCCGATCCAGCACCCGCAGCACGAATCGCACGCGCGCCGCGCGCAATCGAAGCGTATCGGTGGCGAGCATCTCCGCGGGAGCGTCATCGCCTTCTGCGACACCCTCGCCCGCGACCACCGTCTTCGGCGGCTGATGGACCTTGACCCAGCGGATGACGTCGATCAGCCATGCGACGCGCTGCGCCAGCGGTGCCTGGGGATTGATCTCGCCCAGGAGATAGTCGAGTGCGGGACGTTCGCGCGGTCCGCGCACCAGGCGCGCCAGGCTCGCCATCCAACCGATGACGGGCAGGCGGATCTTCATTCGGGAATGCCGAAACCGCCGCCGCCCGGCGTCTCGATCACGAAGACGTCGCCGGGCTCCATTGCGACCGCCGCGGTGGCGCCAAACGTTTGGCACCTGCCGTCGCGCCGCTCGACCCAGTTGCGGCCCACGGCACCCGGCGCGCCGCCCGCGGCGCCGGAAGGCGGCACGCGGCGATGGTTGGCGAGGATCACCGCCGTCATGGGCTCGAGGAATTCGATTCTTCGCGTTCCGCCGTTGCCGCCGCGATGCGCGCCGGCGCCACCGCTGCCGCGCCGGATCGAATAGGCCTGCAGGCGAACCGGAAACCGCCACTCCAGCACCTCGGGGTCGGTGAGCCGGGAGTTGGTCATGTGCGTCTGGACCACGCTGGCGCCGTCGAAGTCCGGTCCCGCGCCGGCCCCTCCGGCGATGGTTTCGTAATACTGGTAGGTGGCATTGCCGAAGGTGAAGTTGTTCATCGTGCCCTGCGAGGCGGCCAGCACGCCCAGCGCGCCGTACAACGCATCGGTGATCGCCTGCGAGGTTTCGACGTTGCCGGCGACCACCGCCGCCGGGTAGCGCGGCGCAAGCATCGAGCCTTCGGGAATGACGATGGACAGCGGCTTCAGACAGCCCGCATTCATCGGGATCTCGCCGTCGACCAGCGTCCTGAACACGTACAGCACCGCAGCCTTGCACACCGCGGAAGGCGCGTTGAAATTGGTCGGCTGCTGCGGGCTGGTGCCGGTGAAGTCGATCTTCGCCTCGCGTCGCGGCTGGTCGATGGTGATGGTGACCGCGATCTTCGCGCCGCTGTCCATTTCGACCTCGAAATGCCCGTCCTTCAGCACGTCGAGCACGCGGCGAACCGCCTCTTCGGCGTTGTCCTGAACGTGCTGCATGTAGGCCCGAACCACCGGCAACGTGAAATGCGCCACCATGCGCACGAGTTCCTCGGCGCCCTTCGCGCAGGCGGCGACCTGCGCCCGCATGTCGGCGAGGTTCTGGTCGATGTTGCGCGACGGGTAGCGTCCGCCGGCCAGGATCGCGCGCATCTCGGCGTCGAGAAAGCGACCCTCGGCGACGAGCTGCACGTTGTCGAGCAGCACGCCTTCCTCGTCGATGTGCGTCGAGTCGGGCGGCATCGATCCCGGCGTCGTGCCGCCGATGTCCGCATGGTGGCCGCGGCTCGCCACGTAGAATTCCGGCACCTGCGAATCGAGGAACACCGGCGCGATCACCGTCACGTCGGGCAGGTGCGTGCCGCCGTTGTAGGGCGCGTTGAGCACATAGACATCGCCGGGGCGCATCGATCCCGCGCGGCGCCCGATGACGGTCTCCACGCTTTCGCCCATCGAGCCCAGATGCACCGGAATGTGGGGTGCATTGGCGATGAGATTGCCGGCCGCGTCGAAGATGGCGCAGGAAAAGTCGAGCCGCTCCTTGATGTTGACCGAGTAGGCGGTGTTGGCGAGGGTCACGCCCATCTGCTCGGCGATGGCCATGAATAGGTTGTTGAAAACCTCGAGCAGCACCGGATCGGCCGTCGTGCCGATGGCGTGCACGCGCCGCGCCGCCTGGTAGCGATCGAGGATGATGTCGCCGCGGCCGGTGAAGCTCGCGCGCCATCCGGGTTCGACGACCGTGGTGGCATTGGCTTCGCGGATGACCGCCGGTCCGGTCACGACGTCGCCGGGGCGCATCGCATCGCGGTCGTAAACCCATGCGTCGTGGAACCGGCCTTCGGTGTAGACGCGCTGGGTCTTGAGCGGCGGCAGCGCGCCTGCGCGCGGTGCGAAGACGATCGGCGCATCCTCTGCGGCCTGCGCCCGGCCGATCGCCTCGACGGCAACCGCCTCGATCACCAGCGGCTTGCCGGGCATCAGGAAGCCGTACTGCGTGCGGTACCGGCGCTCGAAATCGGCCACGATGTCGGCTTCCTGCGCAACGGCGGTTTCGAGCGTCGTATCGGTGCCCTCGTACTTGACGTGCAGCGTCCGCTTCGCGGTGGTGCGCGCGGGCTCGATGCCCTGCGACAGCACGTCCGCGCGCGCGGCAGCTTCCAGCGCGGCAAGAAGGGGGGCCGTCTCCGCCAGCGCGCTTGCCGACAGCCTCGCCTCCACCGCCTGCTGCTTCAGCGCCCTCACGTCGGCCAGGCCCATCCCATAAGCCGACAGCACGCCGGCCAGCGGATGCAGGAACACCCGCGTCATCCCCAGCGCGTCGGCGACGAGACAGGCGTGCTGGCCGCCGGCGCCGCCGAAGCAGCAGAGCGTGTACTCGGTCACGTCGTACCCGCGCTGCACCGAGATGTGCTTGATCGCGTTGGCCATGTTCGCCACCGCGATTTCGAGGAAGCCCGCGGCGACCGCTTCCGGCGTGCGGCTCACCCCCGCTGCGGCGCTCACTTCGGCCGCCAGGTCGGCGAATTTCCGTCGCACGACGTCGACGTCCAGCGGCTCGTCGCCGCCGGGACCGAACACCTGCGGAAACAGCGCCGGGTCGAGCTTGCCGACCATGACGTTGCAGTCGGTCACCGTCAGCGGGCCGCCGCGCCGGTACGACGCCGGACCCGGATTTGCCCCCGCCGAGTCGGGACCGACGCGAAAGCGCGCGCCATCGAAGCTGCAGATCGAACCGCCGCCCGCCGCGACCGTGTGGATGCGCATCATCGGTGCCCGCAACCGCACCCCTGCCACTTCGGTGACGAACGCGCGTTCGTATTCGCCGGCGTAGTGCGTGACGTCGGTCGACGTGCCCCCCATGTCGAAGCCGATGATCCGGTCGAATCCCGCGAGGCGCGACACCTCGACCGCGCCGACGATCCCGCCGGCAGGGCCCGACAGGATCGCGTCCTTGCCCTGGAAGAGATGCGCGTCGGTCAGCCCGCCGGAGCTTTGCATGAACTGCAGCCGCGGCGCGCCGTTTGCCTGACCGCCGTCGAGATCGTCCTCGACCTGCCGCACGTAGCGGCGCAGGATCGGCGACAGGTAGGCGTCGACGACGGTCGTGTCGCCGCGCGAGACGAGCTTCATCAGCGGACTGACCTCGTGACTCACTGACACCTGCGCGAAACCGAGTTCGCGGGCGAGCGCCGCCAGCGCCTGCTCGTGCTGCGGAAAGCGGTAGCCGTGCATCAGCACGATCGCCACTGCGTCGATGCCGGAAGCGCGCGCGGCGACCAGATCGCGCCGGGCGGCGGCAAGGTCGAGCGGCCGGACCACTTCGCCGCGGGCGCCGATCCGCTCGTCGACTTCGATCACCGACGCGTACAGCAGCGACGGCAGTTCGATCCGCCGGACGAAAAGCTTCGGCCGGTTCTGGTAGCCGATGGCGAGCGCGTCGGCATAACCGCGGGTGATGACGAGCAGGGTGCGTTCGCCCTTGCGCTCGAGAAGCGCGTTGGTGGCCACCGTCGTCCCCATCTTGACCGCATCGATTGCCGCCGCAGGAATGGGTGCCTGCGCAGCGAGGCCGAGCAGCTCCCGGATGCCGTGGACGGCGGCATCGCGATAGCGCTCCGGATTCTCGGACAGGAGCTTGTGCGTGCAGAGCGTTCCGTCGGGCCTGCGGGCAACGATGTCGGTGAACGTGCCGCCGCGGTCGATCCAGAATTGCCAGCGCGCGCGGTCGGCGCCGTGGACGGTCGGTTTGGCCATGGGAAGGTCCGGTGGTAGGCGGGAGGCGGAGCGAGGTCGCGGGACGTGCAGGCTTATCGTACAGGCCGGAGTCAAATGTGGTAAATAGCCATCGTTGGACCAACCTCGTTACCCTCGTGCCTTTTCCCAGGAGACACTCGATGAAACGCCTTTCCGCATTTGCGGCGGCCGTCAGCCTCGCCGTCACCCTCCCCGCAGTCGCGCAGACCAAGTGGGACCTGCCGACCGCGTATCCGGCGACGAACTTCCATACCGAGAACATCCAGCGGTTTGCCGCCGACGTCGACAAGGCGACCGGCGGCAAACTCAAGATCACCGTGCATGCGAACGCATCGCTGTTCAAGGCGCCCGAGATCAAGCGGGCGGTGCAGGGCGGCCAGGCGCAGGCCGGCGAGATCCTGCTGGTCAATTTCGAGAACGAAGATCCGCTTTACGGCCTCGACGGCATCCCGTTCCTCGCCACCTCCTATGCCGAGTCGCTGAAGCTCTACAAGGCATCGAAGGCGGCCGTCGACGGCAAGCTCGCGAAGCAGGGAATGAAGCTGCTGTTTGCCGTGCCCTGGCCGCCTCAGGGCATCTACAGCAAGAAGACCCTCGCCAGCGCGGCCGACATGAAAGGCCTCAAGTGGCGCGCCTACAGCCCGGCCACCTCGAAGATCGCCGAACTGGTCAGTGCGCAACCAGTGACTGTGCAGGCCGCGGAAGTTTCGCAAGCGCTTGCCACCGGCGTCATCGATTCCTACATGTCGTCGGGCGCGACTGGATACGACTCGAAGACCTACGAGCACATCAAGAACCTGTACGACACGCAGGCATGGCTGCCCAAGAATGCCATCATCGTCAACCAGAAGGCGTTCGACGCACTCGACAAGCCCACGCAGGCCGCCGTCCTGAAGGCCGCCGCCGAGGCCGAAGCCCGCGGCTGGAAGACGTCGGAAGAAAAGACGAAGTGGTACAACGAGCAACTCACTGCCAAGGGCATGACCATCCACAAGCCATCCGAGCAGCTGATGGCGGACATGCGCAAGGTGGGCAACCTCATGCTCGCCGAATGGCTGCGCAAGTCCGGTGACGACGGCCGCAAGGTGGTCGACGCCTATCGCGCGATGTAATTGCGCGTCATGACGCTGCGCCGCGCGCTCGACGCGCTGTACGACGGCGCCGGCTGGCTCGGCGCCGCGTTCCTGATCGGCACACTCGTGTTCGTGCTGATCGGGATCAGCGGGCGCATTCTGAATTTCTACGTCCCGGGCACCGACGCCTACGCGGGCTACTGCATGGCGGGTGCCGGGTTCCTCGCGCTCGCCCACACTTTCCGGCGCGGCGAGCACATTCGTGTGACGCTGATACTCGAGCACCTGAGTGCGACGCCGCAGCGCGCGCTGGCGCGGGTCGCACTGGCAGTGGCGACGCTCCTTGCCGGACTGTTTGCGTTCTACAGCGTCCGCCTCGCCTTCCAGTCGTGGCAGTTCAACGACATCTCGACCGCCAACGATGCGACACCGCTGTGGCTGCCGCAGCTGGTGATGGCCGCGGGAACCGTCGTGCTGCTGATCGCGCTGGTCGACGAATTCGTCGCTGAACTCGCCGGGCGACGGCATCGTGCCACCGGCGATGCCGCCCTGCACAACGAATAGGCCGCGCGCGCCGTGGATGCTCTGATCACCGTGCTGCTGGTCGTCGTGCTGTTCGTGCTGCTGGGCAGCGGCGTGTGGATCGGCCTGGCGCTTGCGGGTGTCGCCTGGATCGGCATGGAACTCTTCTCGTCGCGCCCCGCCGGCGACGCGATGGCGGTGACGATCTGGGGCTCGGCATCGTCGTGGACGCTGACCGCCTTGCCGCTGTTCATCTGGATGGGCGAGATCCTGTTCCGCACCCGGCTGTCCGAAGACATGTTCAAGGGGCTCGCGCCCTGGCTCGAGCGCCTGCCCGGGCGCCTGCTGCACACCAACATCATCGGCTGCACGATCTTCGCCGCGGTATCGGGCTCGTCCGCCGCGACCTGCGCGACCATCGGCAAGATGACGCTTCCCGAATTGAAGTCGCGCGGCTATCCGGAGGGCATGACCATCGGCACGCTGGCGGGTGCCGGCACGCTGGGCCTGCTCATTCCGCCGTCCATCATCATGATCGTCTACGGCGTCACCGCCGAGGTGTCGATCTCACAGCTGTTCATCGCCGGCGTGATTCCCGGCGTGCTGCTGGCCCTGCTCTTCTCCGGCTACATCGTCGTCTGGTCGCTGTTGCATCCGGGCGCCATTCCCGCGGCGACCGAAGCGACGACGTTCCTGCAGAAGCTGCACGCATCGCGCCACCTGATACCCGTGATGCTGCTGATCGGGCTGGTGCTGGGCTCGATCTACGTGGGGATCGCCACCGCCACCGAAGCGGCCGCTTTCGGCGTGCTGGGCTCGCTCGCGATCTCGGCGACGCAGGGATCGCTCACACGCCGCACCTTCAGCGACAGCCTGCTGGGCGCCACGCGCCTGTATTGCATGATCGCGCTGATCCTCTCCGGGGCAGCGTTCCTGACGCTGGCGATGGGGTACATCGGCCTGCCCCGGCATCTCGCCGAGTGGATCGGAGGCTTGGGTTTGCCGCCGTTCGCGCTCATCGTCGCGCTGATGGTCTTCTACGTCGTGCTGGGCTGCTTCCTCGACGGCATCTCGATGGTGGTGCTGACGATGGGCGTGATCCTGCCCACGGTCCAGACCGCAGGCATCGATCTGCTGTGGTTCGGCATCTTCATCGTGCTGGTCGTGGAGATGGCGCAGATCACACCGCCGGTGGGCTTCAACCTGTTCGTGCTGCAGGGGATGACGAAGAAGCAGATCACCTGGATCGGAAAGGAGGCACTGCCGATGTTCTGCCTGGTCATTGCGGCAGTGCTGCTCATCTGGTTTTTCCCCGACCTCGTCACCGCCCTGCCCAGGCAGATGAAACTCGGATGAAGATTCCCGCACGGGCGGCTTCGGCCGCGAACCGCGTTTCCGCCGATGCTTTCGCGTCAGGAGGCGCTCGTGCACGCGTTCGGTCCTCCCGCCCTCGCATCGAGTGCGACGACTTTGCCGCCAAGATCCGCACCCCGTTCGCGGTGCTGGGAGTCCGGTGCCGCGACGAAACCTTGACCGGTGTCGCCTATCTGCCGCTGTCCGAGCGTGCACAGCGGCCGAAAGGCGACTTTGCCGTGGAGGTCGTGCGCCAGATTGCGCGCTATCTCGCCGACCCCGCATTCCGGTTTTCGCTGCCGCTCGCGCCTGAGGGCACGCCCTTCCAGCGCAGCGTCTGGCGTGAGATCGACCGCATTCCCGTCGGGGAATCGCGCACCTATGGCGAACTCGCGCGCCGGCTTCGGACGGGGCCGCGCGCCGTCGGCAACGCCTGCGGTGCCAATCCGATCGCGCTGGTGACACCCTGCCATCGCGTGGTCGGCAGCCGCGGGGCGCTGGGTGGCTTCGGGGGCACGTCCGCGGGCGACCCGTTGCTGATCAAGCGCTGGCTCCTCGTGCACGAAGGCTATCGCTTCGGCGGGTGACGCGCGTACTCACCGTCCGCGTACGCCGATGGCCGCTGCGTCCCCTCCCCCAGACACCGACGCCCTGCGCCAGATCGACGCCTTCTGCGACCAGCTGTGGCTGCAGGATGGTCTCGCGCCCTCGTCGCTCGCGAGTTACCGCCGGGATCTGATCGGGTGGTCACTCTGGCTGCGCGGACGGGAGAGCTCGCTTCTGGCCGCGACCAAGGCCGAGGTCGAGGCCTTTCTAGCCTACCAGTACCGGTCGCAGGCGAAAGCGACGTCGATCGCCCGCCGGCTGTCGGCAATCCGGCGCTATTACGGGCTGCAACTGCAGCAGGGAACCCTCGCGGCCGACCCGACGCTGCGCGTGCGGGCGCCGAAGCTGCCGCGCCGCCTGCCGAAGAACCTGAGCGAAAAGGAAGTCGAGGCGCTGCTGGCCGCGCCCGATGTCGGTACCGCACGTGGGCTGCGCGACCGTGCCATGCTGGAAACGCTGTACGCCACGGGCCTCCGCGTCTCGGAGTTGACAGGTCTCACGCTCGGAGAGGTGTCGCTCGACATGGGCGTGGTGCGGGTGCTGGGCAAGGGCAGCAAGGAACGCCTGGTGCCGCTGGGCGAGGAGGCGATCGCATGGATCAAACGCTACCTCGCCGACGCGCGCCCGGGCTTCGCCGGTGACGCCAGGAGCAATGCGCTGTTTCTGACCGCGCGGCACGCACCGCTCACCCGGCAGGCGTTCTGGCTGCTGGTCAAGCGCCATGCGATCAAGGCCGGCATCCCGGCCGCGAGGCTGTCGCCGCACGTGCTGCGGCACGCGTTTGCCACCCACCTGCTCAATCACGGCGCAGATCTGCGCGTTGTGCAGCTGCTGCTGGGCCACGCCGACATCACGACGACGACGATCTACACGCACGTCGCGCGCGAAAGGCTCAAGGCGCTGCACGCGCAGCATCATCCGCGCGGCTGATCTCCGACCGGCTGACGCGATAGAATCGCGGGATTTCCCGCATCGCCGACCGCTCTCAGCCCCATGCCCTTTCTCCGCGTCCAGCGCGCCGTCGCCCGATGACCAGGGACAAGGCTCCCGTCACCGCCGCCGTGCGCGTCCTGCGCGAGCACGGTGTCGAATTCACGCACCACCCCTACGAGTACGAAGCGCGCGGCGGCACCGAGGTCTCGGCCCGCGAGCTCGGCGTCGACGAGCATGCAGTGATCAAGACGCTGATCATGGAAGACGACCGGAAACGTCCGCTGGTGGTGCTGATGCACGGCGACCGCGCGGTGTCGACGAAGAATCTGGCGCGCTTCCTCGACGTCAAGACGATCATGCCCTGTGCGCCGGCCGTGGCGGACCGGCACTCGGGCTATCAGGTGGGCGGCACCAGCCCCTTCGGACTCAGGCGAGCGATGCCGGTGTACATGGAGGCAACGATCGCAGAGCTGCCGCGCATCTACATCAACGGCGGCAGGCGCGGATATCTCGTCGGCGTCGCGCCGGCAGATCTTGTCCGGGTGTTGAAGCCGCAGAGCGTGTCGGTTGCCGTAGATCCGCACGCCTGAGCGCCCACCGACGCAGACGGTCGGCCGCACGCGCACCAACGGCGTCAACCCCGGCGGCGCTCGATGGCGACGCCGATTTCCCTGACCCCGGTGAGCGCCGCGAGCTTCGCGACGCGCACCTTGACCCACGCCGCGGAGAACTCGCCCAGCACGATGTCGGCCACGCCCTGCGCAAAGCGCTCCATCAACTGGTGGCCGTGGCTGTCGGCGTAGACGGTGAGCCGCGCGACCACCGCCGCGTAATCGAGCGCGTCGGCAAAGTCATCGCTGTGGAAGGCCTTGTCCGACGCGAGTCCCAGCTCGACGTCGAGCTTCAGCGTCTGCGGCAGCGCGCGCTCCCAGGCATAGATGCCTATGCGCGTGCGCAGGCGCAGGTCCTGAATGAAGATCGTGTTCATCGTGCTTTGCTAGAATCGGCCACGCCATTCTAACCGACGCCCTCGCGGGCACCTCGCGATGCTTGCTTCCCTGGGAATCCTCGTTGCCGCCTACCTGATCGGATCGATCTCGTTTGCGGTGGTATCGAGCAAGGCTTTCCGCCTGCCCGATCCCAAGACCTATGGCTCGGGAAACCCCGGCGCCACCAACGTATTGCGCACCGGCAACAAGGCGGCGGCGCTGTTGACGCTGATCGGCGACGGCGCCAAGGGCTGGCTCGCCGTGTGGCTGGCACAGACGTTCGGCGTCACGCTTGGCGCCGCCGATTGGGTCGTCCCGCTGTCGGCGATCGCAGTGTTTGTCGGGCACGTGTTCCCGGTCTTCCACGGTTTCGAAGGCGGCAAGGGCGTGGCCACCGGCGCGGGCATCGTGCTCGCGCTGCACTGGCCGCTGGGGCTCGCGCTGGCCGCGCTGTGGATGGTGATGGCCTTCGGTTTCAAGATCTCCTCGCTGGCGGCGCTCACCGCCGCCGTGCTGATGCCGGTCGGCGCTTTCTACGTTTTCGGCAACACGCTGACCGCGTGGGCGATGCTGCCCATCGCCGTCCTGCTCGTCTGGCGTCACAAGAGCAACATTCGCCAGCTGCTCGAGGGCCAAGAGCGCCCGATCGGACGCTGATTACCCCGGCACTTCCAGCGATGCGAGATTCCACCGCGGCCGCACCGAGAACGCGTAATCGCCGCGCGGCGTACCCGCGAGCCGCAGCGCGCCGACCAGCGCGATCATCGCCCCGTTGTCGGTGCAGAACGAAAGGTCGGGGAAATACACACTGCCGCCGCGCCGGGTGATGGCCGCCGGCAACCGCGCGCGCAACTCACGGTTGGCACCGACGCCGCCGGCGACGACCAGCCGGGAGTGGCCGGTCTGGGCAAGCGCGGCGACCGACTTGCCGACGAGGACATCCACCACGGCAGCCTGGAATTCGGCGGCGATGTCGGCGCGCTTCGCGTCGTCGAGGTTGCCTGCGTCCGCTGCCCGCCTCACGACCGTCAGCACCGCGGTCTTGAGGCCGGAAAAACTCATGTCGAGATCGCCGCTGTCGTGCATGGGTCGCGGCAGGCGGATCAAGCCTGGGCGCCCGCGCTCGGCCAACCGAGCCAGCGCCGGGCCGCCCGGATACCCCAAACCGAGGAGCTTTGCCGTCTTGTCGAAGGCCTCGCCGGCGGCGTCGTCCTGCGACTCGCCCAGCAGCCGATACCGGCCCACGCCGGACACTTCGAAGAATTGCGTGTGGCCGCCCGACACCAGCAGCGCGACGAACGGGAACGCCGGCTTGGGTTCGGCGAGCAACGGCGAGAGCAGATGCCCTTCGAGGTGATGCACGGGCACGACCGGTTTCTGCAGCGCAAAACCGAGCGCATGGGCGACGCTGGCGCCGACCAGCAGCGCCCCCGCGAGGCCCGGCCCCTGCGTGCAGGCGAACCCGTCGAGATCCGCCAGTACAAGTCCCGCCTCGCCCAGCACCTTCTGCGCCAGCGGAACCACCCGGCGGACGTGATCGCGCGACGCGAGTTCCGGCACGACGCCGCCGTACGCCTCGTGCATCGCCACCTGCGAGTGCAGCGCGTGGGCGACGAGGCCCCGCTCGCTGTCGTAGACGGCAAGCCCGGTCTCGTCGCAGGAGGTCTCGATACCGAGGACGCGCATGGCGGCAGGGAGGGCCGGGAGGTGAACTGGGGCCGTCACGATACCTGAATCGGGGGCCTCGGGGGACGCGGGCGCGCCCCGGCTACCGCTGCCGGCATCGTTCGACAAGCTCGGGGCGAACGCTCACTGGACTACCTTCATGCTGCGCACTCCGGTATTCGCCCTCGGGGCGGCCCTTCGGGCTCATGCTGCTCAGGGCGGAACGCTCGGGCGGTTTCATCCCTGTTGCCACGGCCCGTGTTTCGCGCTATATTTCAGGGCTATCGCCTTTGGCAGCTTCCCAACAAGGAACCAGATTCATGACCAGTGTTCGCGTTCGCGAGAACGAGCCGTTCGAGGTGGCGCTGCGCCGCTTCAAGCGCAGCATCGAAAAGACCGGCCTCCTCACCGAGCTGCGGGCCCGCGAGTTCTACGAAAAGCCGACCTCCGAGCGCAAGCGCAAGCTCGCCGCCGCGGTCAAGCGTCACTACAAGCGCCTGCGCAGCCAGCAGTTGCCGCCCAAGCTCTTCTGACGCCGGCGCTGCACGTACCGTACTCGACGAGGGGCGAAGCGATTCGCCCCTTTTGCATTTCCGGCACGCCCGTCGCGCCGCCGGCACGACGGCACGGCGCCGGTCCATCCCGCCCACGACGGAGTCCGCGATGCCCCTGAAGACCAAGATCACCGACGACATGAAGGACGCGATGCGCGCGAAGGACGCCGCGCGCCTGTCGGCCATCCGCATGCTGCTGGCCGCGATCAAGCAGCGCGAGGTGGACGAGCGCGTCGAACTCACCGACGCCGACGTGCTGTCGGTGATCGACAAGATGATCAAGCAGCGCAAGGACTCGATCACGCAGTTCGAAGCCGGCAAGCGCCCCGACCTGGCCGCGGTCGAGCAAGCGGAGGTCGCCGTGCTTCAGACGTACATGCCCGCACAACTGTCCGATGCCGAGATCGACACCTTGATCGCGCAGGCGATCGCAACCACCGGGGCCTCGGGGATGGCCGGCATGGGCAAGGTGATGGCGGCGCTCAAGCCGAATCTCGCCGGACGGGCCGACATGAGCATCGTGTCCGCCCGGATCAAGGCGCGGCTGGCCGGATGATCCGATCGCGGCGCCGACGCGACGCACGCGCGCCGGCAACGCACAATGTTCTCATCGCAGCGGCGGGGTTGCCTATAATCCGAATCGCCCCCACGTTGTGACGTATCCGGCCCGGCCGTCGCGGTTCCGCTCCGGAGCCCGGTGCAGCCCGCGACGATGCGAGTCCCCATTCCATGATTCCAGGCGATTTCATCGAGACGCTGTTGTCGCGGGTCGACATCGTCGAGGTGATCGATCGTCACGTGCCGCTGAAAAAGGCCGGCGCCAACCACGTCGCCTGCTGCCCGTTCCACAGCGAGAAATCGCCGTCGTTCACGGTGAGCCAATCGAAGCAGTTCTACCATTGCTTCGGCTGCGGTGCTCACGGCACTGCGATCGGCTTCCTGATGGAACACGCCGGCAAGTCGTTTCCCGAAGCCGTCGAAGAACTGGCGCGCGATGTGGGCCTCGCCGTACCGCGCATCGAGCAACCCGGCGACGCGCAGCGGCGCGAGCAGGCGCAGGATCTCACCGGCTGGTTGCTGGCGGCGGCAAAGTTCTATCGTGCCGCGCTCAAGGACAGCCCGAAGGCCATCGCCTACCTCAAGGAGCGCGGCCTCACCGGTGCGATCGCCGCGCGCTTCGGCATCGGCTACGCGCCCGACGGCTGGCAGCCGTTGGCCGCGACCCTCACCGACTACGACAATCCGGCGCTGGAAACCGCCGGACTGGTCATCGCCGGCGACGGCGGCAAGCGCTACGACCGCTTTCGGGACCGGATCATGTTTCCGATCCACGATACCCGCGGCCAAGTCATCGGCTTCGGCGGAAGAGTTCTCGGTCAAGGTGAGCCCAAGTACCTCAACTCGCCCGAGACCCCGCTGTTTTCCAAAGGGCGCGAGCTGTATGGCCTGTTCCTCGCGCGCAATGCGATCCGCGACGCCGGCCGGGTCGTCGTCGTCGAGGGGTACATGGACGTCGTCGCACTGGCGCAGCACGGCGTCGACTATGCCGTCGCGACGCTGGGCACCGCGACCACGCCGACTCACGCGCAAAAGCTCTTTCGCGTGGCCGACACCGTCGTCTACTGCTTCGACGGGGACGCGGCAGGGCGCAAGGCCGCGTGGCGGGCGCTGGAAAACACCCTGCCGGTCATCGCCGACGGCAAGCAGGCCGTCTTCCTGTTCCTGCCCGAAGGCGAGGATCCCGACGACTTCATCCGCCAGCGCGGCAAGGCGGCGTTCGAAGCGCTGATCGACCGCGCGACGCCGCTGTCGGAGTTCCTGCTGATGGAACTGTCGGCGCGGCACCCCCCGGTGAGTGCGGAAGGCCGTTCGGCGCTGCTCGCGGCGGCGCGTCCGCTGATGGGCGAGATCACCGCGCCGATACTCTCGGCGCTGCTGCGGCATCGGCTGGGGGAACTGACGCAATTGCCCGATGCCGAGCTGCGCCAGCTGCTGCCGGCCGGCAGCGGCGCGCCGGGTTTGCGGGAGGCAAGGCGGCAGGACAGTGCGCCGGTGGACCGACGCAACCGCGGCGGCGCCGGACCCGTCCGCCGGCGCGCGCCGTCGCTGGTCCGCGAACTGATCCAGAATCTCCTGTTCCAACCCGAACTCGCGCACGGAATCGTATTGCCGGAATTCGTGGCCGGCATTGGCGAAATCGCCGCGCTCCGTGCGCTGATCGAGCATTGCCAGGCCCAGACGCGCAACCCGACGACACCCGCGATCATGCAGGCTTTCAGCACCTCCGAGCACGAGCCGATCCTTGCGGCGGCACTCGCCACGGCGACCGATCACGCGCTGCCATCGGACCAGGCGGCGCTTGCAGTCACGGCCGGCGTCGCGCGGCTGTGGCAGCAGGCCGAGCGCGCCGGCGAGGCGCCTTCGATCGCCACAGGCGACGGCCGCTCGGTGGAGGAACTGGAGCGCCTGCGCCAACTCGGCATCGTCCGTCGCGGCCTGCCGCGCCCGAACGACGAGCCTCAAGGGCCGCTGGAATGACGGGTCGCCCTCTAACATCATGTTATAATTTGAAGTTTTCCCGATCGGCCCCACGTCCAGGGGCTCTGCTTTCGAATCGCTAGGAACACCATGGCCAAGACGCCCGCGAAGCCCCTCCGCAAATCGCCCGCCAAACCCGCAGCCAAGCCTGCGGCCCGGAAAGCCGCTGCAGCAACGACGGCCAGATCGACCCCGAAGAAGCCCGCCACCAAGGCCAAGCCGGTGGCAAAGAAACCCGCGGCCAAGGCCAAGCCGGCGGCAAAAAAGCCCGTCGCCAAGGCCAAGCCCCTCTCCAGGGTGAAGCCCAAGCCGAACCCCAAGCCCAAGGCCAGTGCCCGGCCCGCGGCGAAAAAGGTCGCGGCCAAGTCCAAAGCCGCCCCCAAGGCGAAGCCCGTCGCCAAAGCCGTAGCCGCGCCCAAGCCCAAAGCGCCGGCCGCCAGGCTGCCGAAGGTTGCCGCTCCCAAGGTTCCTGCCAAGCCGGCGAAGTCCGTCGCCCCGCCTCCGCCCGCCGCTCCCGCTTCCAAGCCGGCTGCGAAGCCCGTTGCCAAACCTGCTGCCAAGCCCGTTGCCGCGCCGGCAGCAGCCCCCGGCCCGAAGCCGTCGGCGGGCGAGATCGCTGCCCGGATCGCCGGCAAGCGCGCCGAGGACGCCGCCACCAAGAAAGGCAAGGGCGGCAAGCACGCGGAAATCGTTGCGCGCATCGCGACCCCCGCCGAAGTCGCCGAGCAGAAGCGGCGCCTCAAGAACCTGATCGTGCTGGGCAAGGAGCGGGGTTATCTCACCTACGCCGAGATCAACGACCACCTCCCCGATGACGTGCTCGACGCCGAGCAGATCGAGAGCGTCATCAGCATGATCGGCGACATGGGCATCCAGGTCTTCGACCAGGCACCCGACGTCGAGTCCCTGCTGATGGGCGATACCGCACCGGCCGCGCCCAGCGAGGACGTCGAGGAGGAAGCCGAGGCCGCTGTTTCCACGCTCGATTCCGAATTCGGCCGCACGACCGACCCGGTCCGCATGTACATGCGCGAGATGGGCTCGGTCGAACTCCTGACCCGCGAGGGCGAGATCGAGATCGCCAAGCGGATCGAGGAGGGCCTGAAGCACATGATCATGGCGATCTCGGCCTGTCCGCTCACCGTGCAGCAGATCCTCGACTTCGCCGAGAAGATCGAAAAGGACGAACTCAAGATCGACGATCTCGTCGACGGCCTGATGGACTTCAAGGAGGAACTCGAGGCTATCGAGGTCGACGACACCGAGAGCGAGGTCGACGACGAGGAGAGCGAAGCCGACGCGGGGGTGATCGCCGCCGAGAACCTCGAGCGCCTGAAGGTCGCCGCGCTCCTGCACTTCACGGCAATCCGCAAGCACTACGGCAGGATGGTCGCCGTGCTGCTGAAGGAAGGCCACAAGTCGCCCAAGTACGTCGAGCTGCAGAAGAAGATGCAGGCCGAGTTGACGCAGATCCGCTTCTCCGCGCGCCAGGTCGAGAAGCTCTGCGACAGCGTCCGGAGCGAGGTCGACAGCATCCGGCAGATCGAGCGCAAGATCCAGGACCTCGTCGTCAACAAGGCCGGCATGCCGCGCCCCGAGTTCATCAAGAAGTTCCCGGACAACGAGATTTCGCTGCGCTGGATCGACCGCGAGGTGGCGGGACACCACGCCTACAGCGAGCAGCTCGCCAAGTACCGCCAGGCGATCGTCGAGCAGCAGCAGAAGCTCATCAACCTGCAGACGCGGGTGATGATCCCGCTCAAGGAGCTGAAGGACATCAACAAGCAGATGTCCACCGGCGAGGCGAAGGCGCGCAAGGCCAAGCGCGAGATGACCGAGGCCAACCTGCGCCTCGTGATCTCGATCGCCAAGAAGTACACCAACCGCGGCCTGCAGTTCCTCGACCTGATCCAGGAAGGCAACATCGGCCTCATGAAGGCGGTCGACAAGTTCGAATACCGTCGCGGCTACAAGTTCTCGACCTACGCGACGTGGTGGATCCGGCAGGCGATCACGCGCTCCATCGCCGACCAGGCGCGCACGATCCGCATCCCGGTGCACATGATCGAGACGATCAACAAGATGAACCGGATCAGCCGCCAGATCCTGCAGGAGACCGGTCAGGAACCCGATCCGGCGACGCTGGCCGAGAAGATGGAGATGCCCGAGGAGAAGATCCGCAAGATCCTCAAGATCTCCAAGGAGCCGATCTCGATGGAGACGCCGATCGGCGACGACGACGATTCGCATCTCGGCGACTTCATCGAGGATCTGTCGACGATCGCGCCGCAGGACGCGGCGGTGAACGCGAGCCTGCGCGACGTGTGCAAGGACATCCTCGACACGCTGACGCCGCGCGAGGCGAAAGTGCTGCGGATGCGCTTCGGCATCGAGATGAACACCGACCACACGCTGGAGGAAGTCGGCAAGCAGTTCGACGTCACCCGCGAGCGGATCCGGCAGATCGAGGCGAAGGCGCTGCGCAAGCTGCGGCATCCGTCGCGCTCGGAAAAGCTGCGCAGCTTCCTCGAGGGCGAAGGCTGATTCGCTGTAGGAGCGCCTTCAGGAGAGTTCGAGCACGGTGTTCACCTGCTCGGGCTCTTCCGGATCGTCGTGTGTGACGAAGCCCAGGCCCTCGGTGAAGCGGATCATGTTGGCGTTGTTGCGCAGCACCGCGCCTTCCAGCCGCCGCAGTCCGCGCTTCCGCGCGCACGCAATCAGGCGCTCCATCAGCATCCGCGCGACGCCGCGGTTCTGCCATGCGTCCGCCACCACCACCGCGAACTCCGCGCTCTCCTGATCGGGATTTCCGATGTAGCGCGCCACGCCGACGAACGTCGGATGGGTGGCATTGTCTTCGATCGCGACCAGCGCCAGTTCGCGGTCGTAGTCGACCTGCGTGAACCGCGCCAGCATCGCCGGCGTCAGCTCGTGCATCCGGTAGAAGAACCGGTAGTAACGGGTCTGCTCCGACAGCGCATGGACGAACGCGCGTTCGCGCTCGGCATCTTCCGGCATGATCGGACGCACGTGCAGCACCGTCCCGTCGCGCAACGGCACGTCGGCGACCATTTCGATCGGATACGGATGGATCGCCATGTGCCGGTAGCCGCCCGTCGCGAACTTGCGCTTGGGATCGATGGTGATCCGGGCCGCTGCGATGACCGCGACTCCGGCGCCGACAAGCACGGGATCGAGCGTCAGCGAACTCACCCACGGCAACGCACAGACCAGGCTCGAGACCTGCAGCAGGATGCGCACCAGCGGATCGAGGTCGGGCGCCGTGTCGCGGTTCTTGCGCAGCGACGCGGCTGCACGGCTGCCGCTGATGAGATCGGTCGCGAGACGGTGGTTGAGCGGAGGCAGCAGCACCGTGCGCTCGGCGTCGATCAGCGCCGCCGCCCCGCTGTTGCCGAAGGTGATCACCGGACCAAAAACGGCATCGGCATAGACGCCGATGGCGACCTCCCGCGCGTCCGGCACCGGCGGCAGCTTGCCGACCAGCGCGCGCACCTGGAAATCGCCGCGGTCCGAAGGCAACCCGACGTTCGCCAGCATGTCGCCATACGCGCGGGAGAGCATCCGGCCGTTGCGCAGACTGGTTCGCAGCAATCCGTCCACAGGCAGCGGAGCGCGCGGATGCAGGCCCGAAATGTCGAGCTTGAGCCGCACCGGGTACCCCAGCCTGCGCGCGACGGCGAGCGCCTCCGCCAGCGTATCGGCGGGCTCCACGCGTTCGACCGGCATTCCAAACGCCGCCAGCAGCTGCCGCGTTTGCCAGTCGCTCAACACCGTGTGATTCGCGGCGGCCGCATCGTCGCGAATGCGCTCGGCCAAGGTGGTATCCGGCGGCTCGGGCTCCGGCTGCGATGCCGGCACTTCCAGCAGCCACTGCTGGTTGCGCCGGTAGGCGGCGAGGAAAGAGAACGCATCGACCGCATTCTCCGGCGTATAGAAATCGGCGACGCCGCCCGCCTCCAGCGCGTCGCGCACTTCGCGGCCGCCGATGGCACCGAGCCAGGCGCCGAGCACCGGCTTCGACGCGCCGCGCGCGACCTTGGCCACCGCCCGCGCCGCGTCCGTCGCCCCGGTCGCCGGCCGCTGGACGTGCAGCGCCAGCACGGCGTCGACCTGCGGATCGGCTAGCGTCGCGGATACGGCCGCGGCCAGCCGCTCCGGCGACGCGTCCCCGCGCACGTTGATGGGGTTCTTCGAGGCCACGTTGGGCGGCAGCACCGCGGCCAATGCCTTTTCGGTCTCCGGCGACAATTCGGCCAGCACCACGCCGCGATCGGCCGCGGCGTCAGCGGCCATCGTTCCCGGTCCATGGCCGTTGGTGATGATCGCCAGCCGATCGCCCCGCGGCAGCTTGCCCATCGCGAGAATGCGCGCCGCCGCGAAGAGCTGCGTGTACGTCATCACGCGCACCGTGCCCGCGCGCTTCATCGCCGCATCGAACACGGCGTCCGGCGACGGCGCATCCGAGCCGCTGCCCGCGAGATGCGCCTCGGCGGAACGTCCGGCGCGCAGCACGACCACGGGCTTGGTCCGCGCGGCCGCCCGCAGCGCCGACAGGAAACGGCGCGCGTCGGAGACCTTCTCCACGTACAGCAGGATGCCATCGGTCTGCGGATCGAGCACCAGGGCGTCGAGCAGCTCGCCAAAACCGATGTCCAGCGCGCCCCCGACCGCAGCCACGGTGGAGAAGCCGATGCCGTTGGGTGCGGCGAAATTGAGCATCGCCGTGCACACCGCCCCCGACTGCGCGATCAGCGCCAGGCGGCCGGGAAGCGCCAGCCCCGCGCCCATCGTCGCGTTGAGCCCGATTTCGGTGCGGATGACGCCATACGCGTGCGGTCCCAGCAGGCGGATCTTGCGCTTTTTGGCCGTGGCGACCAGGTCGCGTTGCCAGCGCCGCGCCTCCCCCTCGTCGATCGGCGGCGCCGAGAGGATGATCGCGGCCTTGACGCCGACGCGGGCGCCGTCGTCGAGCACGCCCGGCACCGCCGCGCACGGAACCCCGATCAGCGCGAGTTCAACCGGCTTGCCGATAGCCGGAAGCGACGCGTAACAGCGCTTGCCGAGCACGCGCCGATGCTTGGGATTGACCGGGTACAGATCACCCTTGAACCCGCCTTCGAGCAGATTCTCGAGCACGATGCGACCCAGCGTGGCCGGCTTGTCGGAAGCACCGACCAGCGCCACTGACGCCGGGGCGAGCAGCGGGCGCAGATAGTGCTGCAGCGAACTCATGCGGACAGCTCACGGAAGGGGGAAGTCATGGCGGCAGGAGTCCGGCGACGATGGTAAGAAAATCCTCCTGCCGAGGGATGCTCGCTTGGGGCCTGCGGCGCCGGAGCGCACACGGCCATGGCTCCATGGTCGGTCGACGCGATTCTAACGCGCTGCCGCGCGGCTGAGTAGGCTCATGGCGTTCGCGACTCGTGCGCCTCGCGAACCACGTTCGAGCCAATCCCCCTATAATCCATGCCTAGGGCCGTTAGCTCAGCTGGTCAGAGCAGAGGACTCATCAAGAATGGTGTCGCCTGCGGGAAACCGCAGACCGAGAATCGGGTGAATTCAGGGAAACCTAAAGCCAGTTCCAGGCCACGGCAATCCTGAGCCAAGCCACCGATGCATCGGTGGAAGGTGCAGAGACTAGCGGGTGGGGTTCAGTCCCTTTAAGACCGCCAAGAGCGCCCGACACCCCAACCAGCGATGGTGGGTGATGAGATAGTCCGGGGAGCGGGGAAACCCGCACGAAACCTGAATCCTTTGGTCGTTGGTTCAAGTCCAACACGGCCCACCCGATATCTCGACATCGAGTATTACGTAGGCGGCGATGTCCCTCGCTCCTCCTTCGATGGCTCGCTTTGCTTGGGCTTCTTCGCTGCCAGGCGCGACAGAAACTCAACATAGACAGCTTCGGCGTCAAGCCACCGCTGCCGGTGCGCGAGCATCAGGCCTTTGGCTTGGGCGGCATTGAGAATCGGGTTGTGTTTGTCGCTGATGTACAACCAGGCGTGGTAGCTGTGCAGGAATTTCTCCAGCAGCGAATAGACTTCCCGGTGTATTTGGTCGATATTTTCGTTCACGCGCATGCTGCTGGGCTTGTCCATATTGGGTCCACTTTGCAACGGGGATGGAACCCTAGTCTACGCGCGGCAGTGGCCAGGACCTGTCGTTAACACAGCAAAATTGCCCGTTATCCGGAATGTCCGGGCTGGTAGTGATTTCATTGCGCCGCGGGGCGATGGTCGGTGCCCGATTCCTCCGACAAGCAAACGCCGCGATCACCTTCGGTAGCATCACTTCAGCGCGGCGAGCCGCCAGAGGGATGTGACCTCGGCGGCTCGCGCCGCGTGCAGCGGATCGGATTCGTCGGACGCCCTGGGATGTCTCGGCCGCAAATCGCTCCGATCCACGACCTCCAGTCCGGCTGCGTCGAACGCGGCGAGCAGTTCCGACCTCGTTCGCAGCCCCAGGTGCTCCGCAAAATCCGAGAGAATCAGCCAACCCTCGCCCTGCGGCGCCAGGTGTGCAGGCAGCGCGGCCAGAAACCCACGCAACATACGGCTCTCCGGGTCGTAGATCCCGCGCTCCATCGGAGAGCTCGGCCGCGCGGGAATCCAGGGCGGATTGCACACCACCAGCGCGGCCCGCCCTTCGGGGAAAAGGTCCGCCTGCACGACTTCCACGTGCTTCGCCAGCCCGAGACGTTCGAGGTTCTCGCGAGCGCAGGCCAGCGCGCGGGGATCCTGATCGGTGGCGACCACGCGACCGATGCCGCGCCGCGCGAGCACTGCGGCCAGCACGCCCGTGCCGGTGCCGATGTCGAAGGCCACGCCCGACGACGCCATCAGCGCCGGCAGAGGCGCCCTGGCGATCAGATCGACGTATTCGCTGCGAATCGGCGCGAACACCCCGTAGTGCGGATGGATTCGGCCGCCGATCGCGGGGATTTCGATTCCCTTGCTGCGCCACTCGTGCGCGCCGATGAGGCCCAGCAACTCCCGCAGCGAGGCGACCGATGCACCCGCTCCCGGGCCGTAGGCTTCCGCACAGGCTTGACGAATGTCGGGCGCGCGTCGCAGCGGAACGTGGTAGTCCGCGTCGAGCGGCAGCAGCAGCGCGCGCAGCGTGCGCGCACGTTGCGACCGCGCCTGACGGTGGAGATGGAAGGCTTCGGCGGGCGATGCGGTCATCGCGGACTGTAGCCGATCTCTTCGCCTTGCGCGGCGGGCGGTCGGCGCGGCTCGCCAGCGCAATCAGCATCTGGCGCGCATTCTGGAAATCGCCCCGCCACAGCAGTGCAGTCCCTTGGGACGCGAGGACATACGCATGATCGGCCGTCATGCAGTCGTCGGCGATCACCACGCGCGCTGGAGGCGGCACTCCGCTCTCCGAGCGCCAGCGCGCGGAGCGCGCCTCGCCGTCCTCGGACCAGTGAACGACCGGGTGCGCGCTCACACTCAAAGCCTCATCGGCAGCGTCGCGCGCAAACCTACTTGGTGCCGAACAACCGATCCCCGGCGTCGCCCAATCCCGGCACGATGTAGCCGTGATCGTTGAGATGATCGTCGATCGCAGTGGTGTAGATCGGAATGTCGGGATGCCCCGCCTGCAACGCCGCCACGCCTTCCGGCGCTGCCAGCAGGCAGACATACTTGATCGTCACGGCCCCGGCTTCCTTCAGGCGGTTGATGGCGGCGACCGCCGAATGACCGGTGGCGAGCATCGGATCGACGACGATGACCAGGCGATCGGCGATATCCTCCGGCACCTTGAAGTAGTACTGCACCGCCGCCAGCGTCTTCGGATCGCGGTAGAGGCCAATGTGCCCGACGCGCGCTGCAGGCAGGATGTCCAGCATGCCGTCGAGCATGCCGTTGCCGGCCCGCAGGATCGACACCAGACACAGCTTCTTGCCGCTGATCTGCGGTGCGTCGATCGCCGCCAGCGGTGTTTCGATCGGTACCATTTCGAGCGGCAGGTCGCGGGTCACTTCGTAGGCGAGCAACTGCGCGATCTCCCGCAGCAGACGGCGAAAATTGTCCGTCGTCGTGTCCTTGCGGCGCATGATCGTGAGCTTGTGCAGGATCAGCGGATGACCGACGACGGTGAGCGTGTCCGGCATGGTTGGGGGTCCTGGATCGTGGTGAACGTCGCGCGCTGAACGCAGTAGCTTCGCGCGCTTGCCTCGGCGAGCGGCGCGGCGACCGCGAAAGTGAAGATACTGCGAGATGGCGCGGTGCGGGTCAAGCGCCGTGCTGGCGCGGGGTACAGGGGGACGATTGAATCGCTGTAGGAGCGACTTCAGTCGCGAACGCATTGGCGGGACTGCGATTCGCGGCTGAAGCCGCTCCTACGAACAGCGCCATTCGGGACTTCGTCGTGCCGGATCGAGGACAGCCGCGACGCACCCCTCAGGCCGCCTTGACGCCCAGCTTCAGGAGTATCTTTTCCAGCGGGCAGAAGCACGTGAACCCGCTCTGGAACAGGTTGGCGCCGACGAAGGCCGTGAACCACAGCCAGTTGGCGTTGACGAACAGCGGGCTCCCCGGCGCGCCCAGCCCCAGTGACACGAGCACGAAGGCTCCGGCGAAAATGCGGATCATGCGATTGGTGTTCATGCGACGACCTCCGTGACGGGTGAATATTTGCGGCGGTTGACCGCGTAGTAGAGCACCGGGATCACGACCAGCGTGAGCAGCGTCGACACCAGGATGCCGAACACCAGCGCGATCGCGAGCCCGTTGAAGATCGGATCATCGAGGATGAACAGCGCGCCCAGCATGGCGGCGAGGCCGGTGAGCGCGATGGGCTTTGCCCGCGCCGCGGCGGCGTCGACGATCGACTGCGCAAAGGGCACGCCGCGCTCCACCTGCAGATTGACGAAGTCGACAAGAAGGATCGAGTTGCGCACGATGATGCCAGCCAGCGCGATCATGCCGATCATCGACGTGGCGGTGAAAGGCTGTCCGAGCAGCGCGTGGCCGGGCATCACGCCGATGATGGTCAGCGGGATCGGCGCCATGATGATGAGCGGCGTCACGTAGGAGCCGAACTGCGCCACGACGAGCAGGTAGATCAGCATCAGCCCGACGCCGTACGCGATCCCCATGTCGCGGAAGGTCTCGTAGGTCACCTGCCACTCGCCATCCCACTTGAGCGAGTACCCGCGGTAGGGATCCGACGGCTGGGTGATGAAGTACTCGGCGACCTGCCCGCCGTTCGGCACCGCCACCGACGCGAGCTTGCCGCGCACGCCGAACATCCCGTAGAGCGGGCTGTCGGTGCCGCCGGCCATGTCGCCGATCACGTAGGTGACCGGCAGCAGGTCCTTGCGATAACGGGTCTTTTCGCGCAGCGTGGGTTTGACAACGACGACCTCGGACAGCGGCACGGCGGCGCCATCTGCGCCCTTCACGGTCATTGCCAGCAACGTGTCGAGCCGGCCCTGGCGCTCGGCAGGAAGCGTGATGCGCACCGGCACCCCGTACTTGGCCTGGCCGTCGTGCAGGGCGGTGACGTCGTCGCCTGCGAGCGCGGCGCGCAATGTGGCGGCGACGTCGGCCGGGGTCACGCCCGAGAGTGCCGCCTTGCGCTGGTCGACGCGCACCAGCATCCGCGGCGCGTTGTCCTCGATCGAATCGTCGATGCCGACAATGCCCTTTTCCTTCGCGAACTCGGCGCGCACCGCTTTGGCCAGCGCGTGCCGACCGGGCTCGTCGGGGCCGTAGATCTCGGCCACGAGCGGCGACATCACCGGCGGCCCCGGAGGCACCTCGACCACCTTGACCCTGGCGTTGAACCGCGCGCCGATCGCCTGGAGCGCGGGCCGCACGGCGAATGCGATCTCGTGGCTCTTGCGTGATCGCTGCTTGCGGTCGGCCAGGTTGACCTGCAGGTCGCCCTGCTCGGGAACCTGCCGCAAATCGTACTGGCGGACGAGACCATTGAAGTTGATCGGCGCTGCCGTGCCCGCATAGGCCTGGAGGTCGGTCACCTCCGGCACCGTGGCAAGTTCGCGTGCGAGTTCGGCCAGGACCGCGGCGGTAGATTCCACCGGAGAACCCGCGGGCATGTCGACGATGACCTGGAACTCGCTCTTGTTGTCGAACGGCAGCATCTTGAGCACCACGAGCTGCACGACCGCCAGCGACACCGACGCGAGGATCGCGATCACCGTCGCGATGCCCAGCAGCACCCGGCGGCGTCCGCCGCGGCTGGTGTCGACAAACGGGGTCAGGAGCTGCGCGAACGTGCTCTCCAGCCAGCGATCGAGACGGCCCGGGCCGTGCGCGCCATGACCGGGATGCTGCGGCATGAGCTTGTTCGCCAGCCACGGCGTGATCGTGAAGGCGACCGCAAGCGAGATCAGCATCCCCATGCTGGCGTTGATCGGGATCGGGCTCATGTAGGGCCCCATCAGGCCGGTGACGAAGGCCATCGGCAGCAATGCGGCGATGACGGTGAAGGTGGCGAGGATCGTCGGTCCGCCGACTTCGTCGACTGCCGCCGGGATGAGCGACGCCAGTCCCGCGTCCGGATGGAGCACGCGGTGCCGATGGATGTTCTCGACGACGACGATGGCGTCGTCGACCAGGATGCCGATGGAGAAGATCAACGCGAACAGACTCACGCGATTGAGCGTGAACCCCCATGCCCACGAGGCGAAGAGCGTCGCCGATAACGTCAGCAGCACGGCAACGCCGACGATCGCCGCTTCGCGCCAACCCAGGGCGATGAACACCAGCGCCACCACCGACAGCGTGGCGAACAGCAGCTTGCCGATGAGCATCTTCGCCTTGTCGTCGGCCGTGCGTCCGTAATCGCGCGTCACCGAGGTCTCGACCCCTGCCGGGATGACGGTGTTCTTGAGCCCCTCCAGCCGCTGCTCGACCCGGCGCGCGACGTCGACCGCATTCTCGCCGGCTTTCTTGGTCACCTGGATCGTCACTGCCGGAAACGCGCGCCCCGCATCGGCGGCGTGCGCCGCACTTGCCGGCCCGGGCGTGAACGACGCATACCTGGCCGGTGGCGGCGGGCCGTCGCTGACGCGAGCGACGTCGGCGAGATAGACCGGCTCGCCATCGTGGACACCGACGACGAGGTCGCGCACCTGCTGCGCGCTCTCGAGGAAATTGCCGGTCTCGATCAGCACTGCCTGATTGCCGCGAACAATCTGCCCCGCCGGCATCGCCACGTTGGCGGACTGCAACATCCGTTTGAGATCGGCGATCGCCAGTCCGTACGCCGACAGCCGATCAGGGTCGAGGGCCACCTCGATGATGCGGCCCGGCCCGCCGATGGTCGTGACCTCCATGGTGCCGGGAACCCGCTTCAGTTCCGCTTCCACCGCGTGCGCGACCCGCTCCAGATCGAATGCGCCCCGCTCGGCGTCGCGCGTCCACAACGTCAGCGAGACGATGGGAACGTCGTCGATGCCCTTGGGCTTGACCAGCGGCTCGCCTACATTCAATTCGGGCGGCAGCCAATCGCGATGCGACAGGATGGTGTCGTGCAGGCGCACGATCGCCTCCGTCCGCTTGATGCCCACCTTGTACTGGACGGTGATAACCGCCTGCCCGGGACGCGACACCGACCACACGTGTTCCAGGCCCTGAATCTGGGACAGCACCTGTTCGGCGGGAATCGCCACCAGCTGCTCGACGTCCTGGGCCGACGCGCCGGGGAATGGCACCAGCACGTTCGCCATCGTCACGTCGATCTGCGGCTCCTCCTCCCGCGGCGTGACCACGATCGCGAAGGCGCCGGCCAGCATCAGCACCAGCGCGAGCAGCGGCGTCAGCTGCGAAGTGAGGAAGAACCGGGCGATGCGCCCGGAGATGCCCAGAGCTTGCTCGTCAGCCGTCACGTGTGTTCCATCATCACTTGGCGGCCGGTGCGCCGATCGCCGACGCGGCGATGCCCGCCTGCACCGGGTTCTGCGCAATGCGCTCGCCCCCGGCGAGGCCGGACAGGATCTCGACCTGGCCGTCGGCGACCGCCTCGCCGGCGCGCACCTGACGCAGCAGCGCCCGACCATCGCGGTCGATCACGTACACGGCGGTCACCTCGCCGCGTTTCAGAAGTGCCGTCGCGGGGACGGCCAGCGCGCGCACGCTGCCGGTGACGAAATGCGCGCGTGCATACTGGCCGGGCAGCACGCCTTCGGTCACCGGCAGGTCGAGACGGACGCGGCTGGTGTGGGCGCGGGAGTCCGCCAGCGGCAGCAGCGTGACGCGCGTCGCCGTGACCATTGCGGCTTGCGCCGGCAACTCGATACGAACCGGCGCCTTCAACTGCACCTTCGCGAGCGCCGCCTGCGACAGCGTCGCGGTCACGCGCATCTCGCGCGGATCGAACACCGTCACCAGCGCACGGCCCGGCTGCGCCATGTCGCCCAGTTCCGCGTGCGTGGCGCCGACCACGCCGGCATAGGGCGCGGTGATGGTGTTGAAAGTCTGCGCCGCGGTCGCCACGCCGGCGTTGGCCCTCACGGCGTCGAGCTGGGCCTGCGCGGCCTTGTATTCGGCATCGGACTGATCGACCGCTGCCTGGCTGACGAACTTCTGCGCGAGCAGGCTCTGGTTGCGCTCGTGCTTGCGCCTGGCGTTGCCGAGATTCGCCTCGGCTTCGGCGACCTGCGACTGGCTGGCGGCCACTGCCTGGTTGGCGGTTCGCGCGTCGATGCGCGCCAGCACCTGCCCGGCGCGCACCGTGTCGCCCGCTTTCACCGCGAGTTCGACGATGCGCCCGGCCACCTGGGCGCCCAGTGTCGCCTGCCGCACGGCCTCCACCACGCCCTCGGCTTGAATCGTCTGCGCCAGTTCGCGCACGGCTACCTCGAGCGTGGGACCGACATTCGCCGCCGGCGGCGGCGTTTGGGCCGACGCACTTCCGGGCTGCGCGAACAGCAGCGCCGTTGCACTGGCAAGAAGAAGCCGGGCGAGCCGCCGGTCAGCGAAACCTTGCATCGGAATGCTCACTTGCCGCGGCAGGTCTTGATGCCGAATGGGATGTACGCGGGGCACCAGCGCAAGAGACCCGTCGCCAGCAGCGCGAGGCCGACGAGACCCCACCACCGGTTGCCACCGTCGAGGATGAACACAAGTGAAAGCAGCGCGACCCCAACCACGATGCGCACGATGCGGTCGGTCCCGCCGACGTTGGTTTCCATGACCCACCTCCGATACGTTGTTGAAGCTTCAAAGTATGGAGGTCGCGCGGCGTCAACTATGTGACCTGAATCACATTTCCTGCGCGGATGCTGCGGCGAATTGCCGCCACTCCGCGGTCGGTCAACGGCCGTCGATATAGCGGGCGTCGTCGAACGTGGCGACCCACCGCGGGCGATACACGACCATCAGCGTGAGCGCCATGCCGGTGAGCGTTCCCTCGCCGAACGACAGATACAGCAGGTGGGGCAGGTAGTCGCCGAAGACGAGTTCCGGCGGCCATCCGGCGCCGGCAGTGAGGGCAACCGCGCTGGCGAACCCCGCCGCCATCAGCGACAGCGACGCGCCGAAGAACGCGACGACGAAGATGTAGACGAAGAAATTGGGCGGCAGGCGCCTCTCGGCGAAGCGCAGCGTCAGCCACGATACGCCGGCGGGAACCAGCACCATCGTGCACCAGGCAAGCCCGGCACTCGCCGGCACGCCGCCTCGTACAAGCATCACCACGGCGACGGCCAGCGCCGCACCGATGAGCGCCAAAGGCGGCCCGGCGATCAGCGTCAAAGCCGCCACTCCAAGCAGGTGGAAGGTGAATCCTTCACCGACGGTGGCCTGGAGGTTCCAGAGCATCAGCACGGCAAAGATGGTTCCGTACCAGACATGGACCTGCTCGCCGTCGGCGAACCGCTTCCACGGCGCGCGCCGCGCGGCCAGGGCGAGCGCGGGAATGGCGATGCACCAGCCGAGCGCGGCCCATTCCGGGGGCAGGGTGATTCGGGTCAGATCCATGGCGGGAGATTGGCGCCAGGAAACTGGCGAGGTTTCGCATTGTAGAATCCCGGCTGGATTGCCGTTTGCGCCCCCCCCAGCCGCCACCCTTGCCCGCCATGCCCGCCCCCGTGATCGATGGACTGTCGCCCCTCGCGGCGCGCGTCGTCGCATCGTTTCCTTCGCTGGCGCCCGCGCCGCGCGAAACCCTCGAGCGCCTGGTCCGGGCGAGCGTTTATCGCAAGGTTCCGGCCGGTACGGTGATGTTCAGCGAGCATTCGCCGTGCTCGGGGTATCCGCTGGTGCTGGGCGGCAGCATACGGGTGCTGCAGCGCTATCCCAACGGGCGGGAATTGCAGCTGTACCGCGTCAAGCCCGGCGAGTCCTGCCTGCTGTCCGGCAGCTGCCTACTGGGCCAGGCCAACTACGACGCCTCGGGCATTGCCGAGACCGAGGTCGAACTGCTGGTGATTCCTCCGCAGGAGTTCCAGGCACTGATCGCCGGCGACGAGACTTTTCGCCGCCACGTCTTCGCCATGTTCGGCGAGCGGCTGTCATCGCTGATGCAGGTGGTCGAGGCGGTCGCCTACCAGAAACTCGACCAGCGGCTTGCCGCGCTGCTGGTCGGCAAGTCTCCCGTCGGCGATATCCATGCGACGCATCAGGCCCTCGCCGACGAGCTTGGCAGCGTGCGTGAAATCGTGTCGCGGCTCCTGCGCAACTTCGAGGATCGCGGCTGGGTCGACCTCGGCCGCGAACGCATCCGCGTCGTCGATCGAACTGCGTTGGCAGCGCTGGCGCGCGGCTGAGGCCAACGACGATGGTCTCGGACCTTCTCGGCGACGCGGCTCCGGGCTACGACGATCCGCTGGGCATGCTGTCGGCGTGCCATCGCCGGATCGAGCGGCAGCTCGCGACGCTCGCCCGATTGCAGCGGCACTTGCCGGAGCACGGCTGCGACGACGATGCGCGTGGCGCGGCGCGCGGGATACTCAGGTATTTCGACACGGCCGCGGTCCATCATCATGCGGACGAGGAGGAGAGCATCTTCCCCCGGCTGGTCGCGCTGGCGCCGCAGGTCGCGTCAACGCTCGTCGCCGAACTCGCTGCCGATCATCACCGGCTGGCGAGCAGCTGGATGCATCTGCGCCCCTTGCTCACCGCCATCGCTGCCGGTGCGCGGGCGAATCTCGGCCCGAGGCAGGTCATCGAGATTCGGCGCGCCTACGACCTGCACATCGCCCGAGAAGAGGCCGAATTGATCCCGCTCGCAGGCGCGCTCCTCCCGCCGTCGGCACTGGTGGAGGTGAGCCGCGAAATGGCGGCGCGGCGCGGTCTCGGCGCGGCTGCGCTGCCGCCCTGAGCGGGCTTGGGTCGAAAGTTGCCGGGGAATCTCATTCATGGTGGGTCCACATTCGAAGGACGCGAACTTTTCGTTCCTTTGCGAAAATCTCGCAGACCAGCCGATTGTGGATGTTGAAAGATCCCGCGGATGGTTTTTCGGTTGAGGCAGCACGCGTCACGCCTCCCGGGCCAACGCAAAAGCCATTGATTTTATTTGCATATCCTGACGATGCCGCGTATAATCCTTGCAGCGATCTTCAAGTTGTGTTGTTGTTGTCCGGTTCAGTACCCGCAGTCCTGCGGTACTTCTCCCTTCACCATCCCGCCGTCTTGACCGTCGCCCCACCCTGGGGGCCTCCCCCCGCTTTTTTCAGGATACTCAAGACATGGCAAACGGCACAGTAAAGTGGTTCAACGATTCCAAGGGCTTTGGCTTCATCACCCCGGAAGACGGCAGCAAGGATCTCTTCGCCCATTTTTCCGCGATTCAGGAGCAGGGCTTCAAGACACTGGCCGAGGGTCAGCGGGTCAGCTTTGACGTCACGACCGGGCCCAAGGGGCTGCAGGCGTCGAACATCCGCGCGGCAACCTGAACGCAGGGGCAGGCGCGGCAATGGCCAAGGAACAACTCCTCGAAATGAATGGCGTCGTGCAGGAAGTACTGCCCGACGCCCGCTATCGCGTCACGCTCGAGAACGGCCACAACCTCGTCGCCTACAGCGCGGGCAAGATGCGCAAGCACCACATCCGCATCATCGCGGGCGACAAGGTTTCGCTGGAGCTTTCGCCGTACGATCTGTCCAAGGGACGGATCACTTTCCGGCACATCGAGGGCCGCGGCCCGATCGCGGCGCCGCGCCCGAGGCACTGATCGTCAGATCACCTTCGAGTACTGCGCCTTGGCCTGCGCCTCGCGCAGGTAGCGGTCGAAGTGCATCGCCACCGTCCGCACCAGCAGGCGCCCTCGCGCGGTGACGCGCACCGATCGACCGTCGAGCTCGACCAGGCCATCGACAGCGAGCGGCTTCAACGCCGCGAGATCCGGCGCGAAGTACTCGGCGAACGGCATCCCGTACTCGGCCCCGACCTCGGCGAAGTCGAGCTCGAAATTGCACATCAGCTTCTGGATGACGTTGCGACGCAGGAGATCGTCGGCGTTGAGCTCGACGCCGCGCATCACCGGCAGCTCGTTGGCGTCGAGCTTGTCGTAGTACTCGTCCAGCGTCTTCACGTTGGCGACGTACGACGCGCCGACCTTGCCGATCGCCGAGATGCCGAAGGCCAGCATGTCGCAGTCGGGCTTGGTCGAGTAGCCCTGGAAGTTCCGGTGCAGCTTTCGGTTCGCCTGCGCGACCGCGAGTTCGTCGGTCGGCTTGGCGAAGTGGTCCATGCCGATGTAGACGTAGCCGGCCGCGCCGAGCTTCTCGATGGCGAGCGCCAGGATCGCGAGCTTGGTCTCCGGCGCGGGCATGGCGTCGATGTCGATGCGCCGCTGCGGCTTGAACAGGTGCGGCACGTGCGCGTAGCTGTAGAGCGCGATGCGATCGGGCGCGACCGCGATCACCTTGTCGAGCGTGGCCGAGAACCCCGCCACCGACTGCCGCGGCAGGCCGTAGATCAGGTCCGCGTTCACCGACACGAAGCCGTTGGCGCGCGCCGCTTCGATCACCGTCATCGTCTCGGCCTCGGTCTGGATGCGGTTGACCGCCTCCTGCACCGCCGGATCGAAATCCTGGATGCCGACCGAGATGCGATTGAACCCGAGCTCGCTCAGGAACACGATCGTGTCGGCGCCGACCTTGCGCGGATCGACTTCGATCGAGACTTCCGCCTGCGGCGAGAACTCGAAGCCGCCGCGCAGCATCCCCATGAGGGTGGTCATCTCGTCGCGGGCGAGGAACGTCGGCGTGCCGCCGCCCCAGTGCAGCTGCTCGACTTTCGGCCCGCCCTCGATCAGGCCGCCGACGATGTCGATCTCCCGGCCCACGTAACGGATGTATTTCGCCGAGCGCCCGTGATCCTTGGTGATCACCTTGTTGCACGCGCAGTAGTAACAGATGGTGTTGCAGAACGGGATGTGCACGTACAGCGAAAGCGGCGCCGTCGGCCGCTCGTGATTGCGCGTCGAGAGCGCGTTCACGTACTGCTCGGCACGGACTCCGCCGTGAAAGCGGTCAGCAGTGGGATACGAGGTGTAGCGGGGACCGAACCCGTCGTATTTCTTCACCAGATCGGTGTCGAGGACGAGATCGGCGGCGGCGGCATTGGCCATGGCAACTCCCTATAAGCGGTGGTACACCCGCGAATGAGCGGCAATGTTACTGCAAAGGTCCCTCCGAGCGTTGATCGGAGTCAACAAAACAACCGCGTACAAGCGAGGGTCGTCTGCTGTAGGAGCGGCTTCAGCCGCGATGGAAATTGGCGCCAGTTCGCGACTAAAGTCGCTCCTACAGGCGCTCTGCTATTTCTGCAGCGTGGCTTCCTCGATCAGTACCTTGTACGAATAGCCCGACCCGAGATCCCGGTCGGTGCGTACGACACCCTTCACCGTCACCACATCGCCGACCTTGGCCTGGTCGACGGTCGTCACCAGCACGTCGTTGGTCTTGTCGGCCGTCAAGCCTGTTCCGTCGCGCAGGTGAATCCAGTTCTTGCCCATGATCGCTGCGTTGTACTTCACCACCTTGCCCCGCACGACGACCGGCTTGTCCTTGAGTTCCGTGGTCTTGGTGGTGACTTCCGCCACCGTGCGCGCATTCGGCCCGGTGGCCTTCGACACCTTCACGTCGCCGACATCCGTGGCCTTGCCCGCACTTTCGTGGGCCGCAGCTAGCTCGCCCACGCCAGCCTTGCCGCCGGCACTCGGCGCCTTGCCGCCCAGCGTGCCGAAGACGATCTTGTCGAACTTCCGCTTCAGCGTCTTGCTCTCGAAATTGTCCATGATCATCGGGGACTCGATCGTCACTTCGCTGCCCTTGACCACGACCGCCTTGGGCACCGCGGCCCAGGTCTCCCCGGTCGCGGTCTTGAGACGAACGTAGGTGTAGACGTCCACTTCCATGACTTCGAGAACCGCACCCTTGATCGGTGCGGCTTGAGGCGGCGGCGCCTTGTCCGCGGCCCAGGCAATACTCGCGCAACACATCGCGACAATTATCAACAACTGCTTCATGGTCAACTTCTCCAATGGGGGACGAGATCGTGGATTGTAAATTGAAGTGGCAGCCTGAGAGACGGAATTTCGGGCGACGCTCACATCGGATGACATTTCTGGCAAAACCCGGTCGACGACTTCGGGTCCATGCGGTTCAACCTGGGCACCTCCGAGCGATGCGGTTCGTGGCAACTGGTGCACGAAAAAGTCTTGTCCTTGCGCAGCGGATCAGCGACTGGTGCTGGCCGTTTTTCGTCACCCAACGGATGGCCATTGCGGGAGAAGCCCGCCACCACGTGGGGTTTCTTCTTCACTTCGTCGTGGCACTCCAGACACAGCGCCGCTGTCGGCTTGGTGAGCAGGGCCGCGTGATCGGACGCATGCGGGTCATGGCACGCGCCGCACATCCCGGCCTCGGCCGGCGCGTGGGTAATCTTGCCGGCGAACTCCTTCTTGTCGTGGCACGTGTGGCAGACCGCCGGCAGCTTGGCGGTCAGCAGCTTCTCGTTTGCCGACGAGTGCGGCTCGTGACAGCCACTGCAGCCCATGGTGACTGCGGCGTGGGTGACCTTCTTCTTGAACTTCTCCTTCTCGTGGCAGCCGATGCAAAGCTCTGCCTCGGGCGCCGAGAGTCCCTTGGCGATCGTTCCGGTCAGCTTGTGCGGGTATTTCGACGCGTCGATCCCGGTGTGGCAGGTCTTGCAGCCCATTTGCAATGCGGCGTGCACGACCTTCTCCTTGGCCAGGTCGCTGTGGCATTGCAGGCAGGCCGAATCCTGCGCGCGGGCCGTCGTTCCGACGCAAGCCAGCAGCGCCAGCGACAACATCGCCGCAAGATCCTGTAGCGTTCGGCGTCGCAGCATGTTCGTTCTCTCTCTCGTGGTGCCGTTTTCGTACCGCGGGCCTCAGTAGGTCAGCGGGTTGTGGGACTTGCCGTGACAGACGAGGTAGCAACTTCCCTTGTTGGTGCCCGTCACGACAAAGCGGATCGGCACCGTTGGCGACACGGCGGTCACCACCGAGGTGTCGAAGTTGATCAGTTTGCTGTTGTTGGTCGTGTTGCCCTGCGTCGAACTGATGCCATGCGGGTCGTGGCAGACGTTGCACGGTGTACGCTCGCCGACGATGTGCTTGTTGTGGTCCTTGAAACTCGCGTTGCCGAGAATGCTGGTGCGGCTGTGGCACTTGTAGCAGAGCGCGTAGTTCGCGGCGCTCTCCGTGGTGTTGTCGGTGGTCACGTACTGCCGCTCGAGCAACGGCGTGTAGGTCGACCCGTGCGGCCCCTTGGGTCCCGTTCCGTTGGCGCCGGGGCCCGCGTTGTTGTTGTGACAGCTGCCGCAGCCGATCGAGCTGGCGGTCGTCAGCGGTGAAATCAGACTCGGCACGCTGGTGTTCTTGCCGACCCCTGCCACCGGGTGGTAGGACGGGTTGGTCGTGCTGAACTCGAGCCGCGTGTTGGCCTGAGCGATCTGGCGTGGCGTGCGCGGAGACGGCTTGCCGGGACTGTCGCCGTGACAACGAAAGCAGATCTGGTATTCGGCTGTGACCGGATTCACTTCCGTGTTGGCAATCGAGACGCCGCGCACGCCGCTCAGCGGTCCGCCGGCGGACGCGGCGTGGGGATTGTGGCAATCGGCACATTCGACGTGGCGTGACGAAACTACGGCAGACTCGGCCGGATCGTGAACCCCCGTCGTGCCAGACACGAAGTGGACCGACGCCTTGTTGAACTCCGACTGCATGTTCTTGGCCGCCACGTTGCCGTTGTGGCAGGAGAAACAAGTACTTTCTTCGGCTGCCGTGTTGAGCAGCCATTTCTTGCCCGGCGCCGAATGCGGCTGATGACAGTTCTCGCAGGCGTTGGCCGCCACCGTGGTACCTGCCGTATGCGGCCAGGGATCCGGCGCCACGCCGTTCCAGGTTCGCGCCGACAGCTTGTGGTCGCTTGTCGACCAATTGCTCTTGCTGTGGCAGGTCATGCACAACGCCGATGCCTGGTTGACCATCACCAGGAACTTGCCGTTGGCATCGTTGTGCGGGTCGTGGCACGACGTGCACTGCATCTGCCCGGAACCGTCGAGCTTGACGCTCCCTGTCAACGTTGCCGGATTGACCAGTTCGCCGCCGCGTGCAGTTGCAAGCGATGCCGTATACGCGAACGATACCGGATGATCGTCGGAGAGATCGGTACCCAGCCGGGTCGTACCCACCGGCATGTTCGCGGATGTCATCGCCACCGTCGTGGCACGATTGAGCAGTTCGCCCAGCGCAATCGTCCCGTCGTGGCAGGAGAGGCACAGCAGCGACGCCCCATTGGGTTGCCCGGCATTGCCGCGGGCGGTCGAGCTCGTGTACGGAGTGTAGGTGCTGCCCGGCGCCCGTCGGTTCCACAGCGCCCCCGCGGGCGCGCCATTGTGCGGCGCATGACAGAACACGCAGGTTTCGCTCTCGGTGGTGGACTTGACCGTCCCCGGGCCGCTCGTCGACAGGTTGTGTTTGGTCGTCGCGACCGCAGCCCATGCCGGCATCGTTCCGGCCAGCGCCGCAAGCAACAGGGCAGCGATCGCCCCTCGTACCGCCCGTCTCATGTCGGACCTCCCACGTAGCGAAACACCTGCACCCGCTGGTTGTACGAATCGGCGACATAGATGGTGTCGTCGTCGCCGATGAAGATTCCGGTGGGCAGCCAGAAATCGCCACGCTCGCGGCCCTGGCCGCCGATCGACAGCAGGAACTGTCCGGAGTCGTCGAAGATCTGCACTGCGTGGAGCAGCGAGTCGACCACGTAGACGTGGCCGTACCGATCGGTGGCCACACCCTTTTGCCGCGGCGAATCCCCCGATCCGTCGCCGGCACGGCCGAACTTGGCGACAAAGCGGCCGTCGGCATCGAAGATCTGGGTGCGAAAATTGAGCGAGTCGGTGACCAGCAACCGGCCGCCCGCTCCGCGCCAGATCATCGTCGGGAAGTTGAACTCGCCGTCGCCACCGCCGCGCTGCCCGATCGTCGTCACCAGGCTGCCGTCCGCCGCGTACACGTTGATCCTGTGATTGCCGGTGTCGACGACGTAGAGCCTCCTGGCAACGGGATCGAAGGCTATTCCAGTCGGCTGGCGCAACTCGCCTGCGAGCGCGACCCGCGACGCAGCCGCTGCCCCTCGCGGCAACAGAAACACCGCCCCCAACGCCGAGTCGGCAATGTAAATCGCACCCGCCTCGCCACGCGCGAGCCCAACCGGAGAAGGCAGCGTCGTGCCCCCGTCGACGCCGACAAGGGCGTAATTGCCGTTCGCGAGATCGAAGCGATGCACGCCCTTGGCACCCGGGTCCCCGACATACAGCATGCCGTCGGCCTCGACGACAGCCATGGGACGCACCAGCTGCACCTGCGTCGCGCCGAGCAGGAGCTCGAGCAGCCGCTGACCAAAGCCCTTGGCGATGCCGAGATCCTCGGGCGTCGAGAACGCGCGCACGTACTTGATCCGCGGCTCGGCCGGCGCCGACGGCCAAACCAATGCAGCGCTATCGTCGATGGGGGGGGTCGCGGGGCTGGCACAAGCGCCCAGCAGGATCGCGGCAGCCAACAAGACGGGAGCAAGCGGACGCATGATCAGAAATCCCTCCGCAGCGTGATCTGGCCGCTGGTGTGATCGCGCGAGAAGCTGCCCTGCAACTCGCGCGAGCGAATGACATCCAGCGTCAGGACGAGCCGCCGGAACCGCCATAGCGCCCGCAGCTTGCCGAGGCGGCGCTCACGCTCGTCGATGCCGCCGGTGTCGCGCTCATAGATGCCGGAGGCCGCAAGGGTGATGCCGAGCGGCGAGCGCCACGTCAGCAACAGGTCGTACCCAGTCAGGTTGACGTTCTGAAGTTCGTTCTCAGCCACGGTGCGCGTTCGCCGCAGTCCCACCCGCAGATCCGCGTTGGTGACGAGCGGCAATTCGGACTGGACATAGAGCTCGCCCTCGGTGCGCACAAACGGCGCGATGGTCTCGTTGCGATCCTCGCGCTCGACGTAGCCGCCCACCAGCATCTCCAGGTCGAAGCGCAGCGGCCAATCGACTCGCGTGCCGTAGGTCAGGTCGTGGATCGTGTTGAGCGGCGCGGACGGCACCCCCGACGTTACCTGCGGCCGCGAATCGTAGTAGCGAAGGTACAGGTTGAGATAGTTCGACCACCGCCAATTGAGATTGGCGCTTTGGTCGAGTATGGTGCTGGCGAAGGTGCCACCGACGTCGTAGACATAGTCGACCTGGACCTCCTCGCCGTCGAGGATACTTCCCGACAGGATGCGCTGGATCCGTGTCATCACCCCGACCACGGTCAACTCGTAGTCGATCCCGGCCGTATAGACCTGGGTGCGTTGCGCGTTGTTGACGACCACCGACGACTCGATCACCAGCGGTTGCGCCAGGTTCGACGGCGAGGTTCCGCGCAGCACCACGCGCTCGCCCACGACCGGAGTCTGCGGCGTGCCGGCACGCTGATCGCGCGTGTCGTAGCGCACGCCGTAGCCGACGGTTGCCGTGCCGAACGGCAGCGGGCGCTCGTAATTGAAGCTGGCCTCGGGGCCATAGCTGCGCAGCGTGAAATCGGGCGATCGCGTGTCGCTGCCGAATACGCCGGCCGAGACCCAGGACCCGGCCATCGGCAGCCAGTTCACCCCCGCGTTCATGTTGTTGACGGTCGTCGCCAGCCCGTCCTGGACGCTGCGCAGATAGTTGTAGTTCCCGACCGACTGCAGCTCGCGCGCGTGCGTGCCGCGATAGTTGAGCAGCACGCGAAAGTCGTCGAGCTTGGGCGAGGCGCCCTGCTCCAGCGTGTAGTCGTTCTTCGAATAGACGATGCTGTTGAACACCCGGTAATTGCGATCGGCACCGAACTCCAGGCTGGTGTCGGCGTTCAACTGCTGCGAGCGCAGCCGCGAACTCTGGATCGGCAGGTTCAGGCTGCCGCTCGCGGATTCCTGCTGCAGCGCCTGATAGCCGATCTGGGTGTTGCCGTAGGTCCCGATGGCGCGGTCGCCCTTGAACGTGAACTGATCGATGCGATCGTCGACGCTGCGCAACGTGCTCTCGCCCTGCGTATGCAACTGCCACAATTCGACGGTGAATGGCACCGGGCTGACCGGCGCCAGCAGCGAGAAGGCGAGGCCGGCCTTGGTAGTCTCCTCCTGGAACACTTCGCCGGGGCTCAGCATGACGGTCGGGTTCAGGTGCTCGTAGTAGATCTTTCCGGTGTACGGCTTGTCCGCGAGGAAGGTGGCGGTCGCGCTCAGGTTGTACAGCGGCTGCTGGGTCCGGTCCGTGGTGCCGTCGGTCGTCAGCCGGCTGACCTGGAAAATCGGCCCGCCGCCCACGTCGAAGGTCATGAACTTCGGGTGGTAGACGTAGCCGTGCGTCATCAGAAACGCGTCGACCCGAAAGTCGCTCTGGGTGGTGCTCGACGAGCTGCCGGGAGTGTTCCCGGTCGGCGCCTGCGACGTCGACAACTGGTCGGCGAAGTAGCTGGTGGAGACGTACCCGTCCCAGCCGGTCAAACGGGTGGTGGTGAACTCCTCCGCCTGGGCAGAGCCGATGGCTAGGCCGACGATCACGGCCAGCAGCGGTCGCCGGACGCAGCACTGCCGGACAAATCGGCGACGCAACGCGCGGGGCACCGCTGCCGTGGCCGTCGTGGAGGCGAAATCAGCACTGGGGAATCGTGGCCGCACCGTTCCATCACTTCGGCGGCGCGGCGACGGTCCTGTCGTCGCGTGAGTAATCGGCGCCGGCCATGCGCCCGAAACCGAAGACGTCGACCTTGTTCGGCGCGAGCTGGCTGGCCACCAGGATCAGGTATTCGATGCTGAACTTCGGATCGGCGTAGCGCTTGAACAGTGCGACGTTGTCGTAATCGATGGCGATCGCCGCGGGGAGGCTCAGGCCGTCGCCCCCTTCCGGCTGCCCAAACGCCATCAGCAACAGGCCGTTGGCGTCGAAGATCTGCACGTTCTGAAACGCGGCGTCGGCGACGTACAGCCGCCCCGCCTTGTCGAGCGCGATGCCTTTGGGGCGGGCGAACTTGCCGGGCGTGTCGCCAACCTCGCCGTAGGTGCGCAACGTCTTGCCCTCGGCGGTGAAGCGCTGGACACGGAAGTTGCTGGTCTCGGTGACGAACACGTCGCCGTTGGGCCCGATGGCGATGTTGGTCGGATGGTAAAGCTCGCCTTCCTTCGATCCCGGCTTGCCGAACTTGAACTGCAGCTTGCCGGACTTCTTGTCCAGCACCTGGATTGCGTGGTGCTGGATGTCGACCACATAAAGCCGGTCGCCGGCGATCGCGGTGTCGACCGGGCGGAACTGTCCCTGCTCGCCGAAGGCGCCGACGTACTTGTTGTCGCGGTCGTAGATGAGCACCTGGTCGCGGCCGGTGTCGGTGACGTACTTGGTTCCATCCGCGTCGATGGTCAGGTTGATCGGGCGACGCATACGCCCGCCCCCGGATCCAGTGAACAGGCTGTATTGCTGCTTGTTGAGGTCGAACACCGCCAGCCCGGGGCCCTTGCTGTCGACCGCGTAGACCCGCCCCTCGGCCAGCGCGACACCGTAGATCTGGCCCAATTCGGCGCCCCGCTCCTCGCCGGCGACAAAGCTCGCAAAGTCGCTGCGCGCGGCGGCGAAGTCGCGCTCGCCGGTGAAGGACACCAGATGCTGGATCCGCGGCGGCTCCGGCGGCGCGGGGTAGAACACCGGTCCTTGCGCAGCGGCCTTCTTTTCGACCGGCGCGGTGGCACAGCTTCCGAGCACCGCAATGACGAACACCGCGGAGAGCAGGTGGAGGGAGCGGGCAGAAATGAGGTTCATGGCAAGTGTCGACGCGGTCGGGGATGAGGTTCGCAGGTGATCCGGCAGCATCGAGCGAATCCCTTTGGGCCCGAAATTCGGGAGAAGGGCGCGCCGTGGCCGTCGACCGGACGCACACCAATGACCTATAGCTGTGGGGGTTCTTTCGACGGAATAAAAAAGACGCGGCCTGTGCAGCTGGGGGAGAGGGCCACCAGCGGGACAAGCCGCATGAAGGAGACGTGTCAGGCGACCCTGGCACCAGTCCCTGTTGCGTGCAATTCCGTCCGAGTTGCCCGGCGCCCGGGCACCAACGAGCGCGTCACTTGATGTGGCAGGTCGTACAGAGGGCGCTGCCGGCCATCGAAACTTTGACGAGATTTCCGCCCGCGGCGGTGAAGGTGTTATGCACGTCGTGGCAGCTGGCGCATTCCATCTTGCCGCCGTAGAGCATGTTGGTGGCGATCGTGCCCGCCTTGGTCTTGGTGCCCGACCCGATGGTCACCGCCGTAGTGATCGGCGCCAATGCTCCGTCGGTGGTCGCCAAGGTGTTGTCGTAGGTGAAACCGATCGGATGGTCATTGGTGAGGGCAGTACCGAGGTTCTTTTTCCCGGTGAGGAGCTCGTTGCCGGTCGCGCCGCCGAAGCTGTTGACGGCCACCGTGCCGTCATGGCACGAGAGGCAAAGCTTGGACGTCGATCCCGGCTGTCCGACGACGGCGTTGGTGGTGGAGCTCGCGTACACCGTGTAGGTGGCGGTCGACAGCGCGTGGTTCCACAGTGGCGCGTCGGCGAGCACCGCGGTGTTGTGCGGCGCATGGCAGGCAACGCAGATTTGTCCGCCGGACCAGGCATCGCCGGAAAAATCATGCGCCGAACCGGTGATCGTCCCCGCGCTCGCCAGCGGTGCGAACAACAACCCCAGCACCACGCCCGTCAACCCACCCAGGACCGCCGCACTCTTTGCCCACCGTTGCCTGCTCATTTGTCCACTCCTTATTGTTGACTTCAAGTTGAGACCAACTGCACTGCCTCATTTCGACGGGCGTTGCTTTGCGCTGCCAAGCAACCTGATTTCGACCCTCTGGCACATTCACTACTTGACGTGTAAGGGTTTGGCTTATCTATTTGCAAGCGTTTGGCGTTGATGTGAAATTATCCCACACATGACAGCGGCATATTGACGCAGATCAACGTTGCTGTACGCGCAACCATGCCCACAGTTGACCTGGATCAATGTCTCGCCCGCTGAAATTGACCGATCCAGCCTCAAGTTCACATTTAAAAGGCCGATATTGCCGCCTGCCATCGCCGGTTCACGCATCGGCAAAACCTATTCAACTGAACGACTTACGCGCGCAATAAGCGACGTTTGACGGCATGCTCGGGGGCCCGCCGGTCGCGGCTTCGGTACCCGCTGGCGGTACGCGAGTCGCTGCCTCCCGTGACTAGGAACGGCACTGCGGATCCGGGCCTGCCCCGATGCCAAGCCGTCGGCGGGGGCCGCCCGTTGCGAATCAACGCTCTTTCCCTCGCGCCGCGCGATGCGCTGGGGCGGTGGCGGTGACGCGTCTCGTCACTGCGGCTTTCCCAAAGTCGCCTGGCACGCTTGCTGCGAAAGACCGGGGAACGAAACCGATGCTGCGCGGAAGCTCGGAGCCCATCACCGGGAGCCGCACAGTCAGACGAAGCGAGACCGATCATGGCCCACAGATACGCGCTTCTCCTCGCCGCGACGGCCCTCGCTGCGGCGACCGCGACCGCGCCGGTGCGCGCTGACGCCGCAACCCCGCTACGGGCGGGCGTCGTAGCCATGCTCGGCGGGGGCACCGCAAACCAACCGCCAAGTGCCGCGACCTGGCACTGCATGGCCGGACAAGGGCGCGACGACCTGTGGTACCTCGATTGCCGCGACTGGAATGGCCTCGTCAACGCCCTACCCGACGAGGACGTGCCCACTTGGCGCGTGCCGACATTCAGCATTCCGATGGACTCGTCACGCGCCGACGAACTGGTCCGCGCCACGATGTGCCAAACCAATTCCCGGTGCCAGATCAGGGTCGTGAACCTGCCTGCCCGCGGGATGCGCTAAAGTCGCAGCGACTCGGTTCGGGGGAACGCTCCGCGCCTTGGGGCGCACTGTCGCTTGCCGCTACAGGTCGGAGATTCCCCGCTTGATCGCGTAGCGGACGAGGCCCGCGACGTCGTCGATCTCGAGTTTGCGCATGATCTGAGCGCGAAAAGCCTCGACGGTCTTGACGCTCAAGCCCAGCGCCTCGGCGATGTTCCGGGTACCCAGCCCATCGGCGATCATTTTCAGAACTTCGAGTTGGCGGCCGGTGAGTTCGGCCCGCCTCCCGGGTTCCGCCGTGCGGGTGACATAGTTCTCGACGACCTGCCGCTCGACCGACCGTGAGAGCCAGACGCCGCCGGTGCAGGCACGGCGTATCGCGCCCTCCAGCTCGTCCGGCGCGTCGTGCTTCAACACGTACCCCGCAGCACCCAGGCGCAGTGCGGTGCCCACGTGCTCCTCGTTGTCGAGCATCGACACCATCACGACCTTGACGCTCGGTATCGATTCGCGAACGCGCTGCAGGACCTGCAATCCGGTCATGCCGGGCATGGCGATGTCGAGAAGAAGCACGTCGGGAACCAGTTCGCCGACGAGCTTCAGCGCCGCGTCGCCGCTCGCCGCGTCGCCGATCACTTCGAAATCAGCCACATCTTCGAGCAAGGACTTGAGCCCGGCGCGAACGAGGTTGTGGTCGTCGGCAAGGACGATTCGTATCTTTCGGTTCATGGTTTTCCTGCAACGGGAAATACCGCCCGCACCTCGGTCCCACTACCTGGATGCGAAACAATCGAGAACTCGCCCCGCAATGCGGCCACGCGCTCGCGCATGCCGACGAGACCCAAAGATGCCGGCGGGAATTGCTCCGGCAGGACCTCCGGCGCCGAGAACCCGACGCCGTCATCGACCACGGTGAGTGTAAGCGCCCGCTCGTCGAGCTCCATGCCGACCTCGACATTCGTCGCTTCCGCGTGCCGGAGCACATTTGACACGGCCTCCTGAAGCACCCGGAACACCGCCAACTCGATCGCAGCATCAAGGCGCCCCTGGCCAAGGTTCTCCTGCAGGTCGTACTGGATCTCGGTAGTGCGCTGCATCCCCGCAAGGTACCAACGCACGGTCGCCGCGAGTCCCAGATCATCGATCATCGGCGGCCGCAACCGCCGGCTGATATCGCGGATTGATACTGACAGCCCGTCGACGATCGCGTTGGCCTCGTCCAGGCTCGCGCTGGCCCCCTGCGCCTGCCGCCGCACGCGACCCAGCGCCAGCTTGAGCACAGTCAACGTCTGCCCGATCTCGTCGTGCAGTTCACGCGAGAGATTCTTGCGCTCCGCTTCCTGAATCGCCACCTGCTGCCCCGCGAGCGCCTGCAGCTGTCGCGTTGCGTCCTCCTTGGACGCCCGCGCGGCCCGCAATTCGGTGATGTCGACGTAGGAGAGCACCGCGCCGCCACCGCCCTGTTGAAGCGGCGTCGCATTGAGCAGGTACCAGCTGTCGCCCGAATCGTGGCGCGATCGACATTCCGCCGTGAACCGCGAACGCTCCCCGGCCAGAACCTCGCGCACGCCGGCGCCACACGCCGGCGCGTTGTCGCACGAGTCGTCGGACTCCACGCACGCATCGACATAGTTGACGCCGACCTCCGCACGGGCATGCGTTCCGCAACGGCCCGGACGCGTGGCGGCGAAAACCCGCCGGGCATCATTGACCGAAAGGATCGTCCCGTGTCGGTCGAGTACGGCAATCCTCGCATCGACGGAATCGAGCACCGCGCGAATGAATTCCTCGCTGGCCCGCAAGCGCTCCTGTGCCTCCTCATACTCGGTCACGTCACGGGCAATGCCCAGCACGCCGGTCACGGCGCCGTCGACATCCCGGACCGGCGTCTTGATCGTCAGGTACCGGCGCAGGCCGATGCCGAAATCGTGCGTCCGCCGCGACACCTGTGCCGTACCAGCGGCGATGATGCGCGCATCGGATTCGCGGAATATCTGTGCGGCCTCGGGCGAGTGCAAGTCGGCGTCGGTCTTGCCCTCGATGGTACCGTCCCGACACATCGCGTCGACCAGCGCATGGTTGGCGATCAGGTAGACACCCGACCTGTCCTTGAGCCAGATCAGGTCGGACATGGTGTTGATCATCGTGCGCAGCAGGCCGCGCTCATACGCAACCTGGCGATGCTCGGCCTGCGCGGCCGAAAAGTCGCGCAGCACGGCAAGGTGGCGCCTCGGGGACAGCGGCTGGGTCGCGGCGTCGACCGTCACCAGATCTCCTCCCGGCTGGCGCAGCGTCCAGATGCTGCGCAATGGCTGCCGCTCGCGCCGGCGCGCATGCTCGCGCAATGACGCCGCCTCGGTTTCCCCGAGAAAGCCATCCAGCGGACGCCCGATGAGGTCGGCGTTCGCGCATCCCAACATTTGCGAAGCCGCGTCATTGGCATAGACGAGGCTCAGATCCGCCCTCAGAACCACGATGCCGTCGCTCGCCTTTTCCGCGATGAGGCGGAAACCGGTTGTCTGCGCCTGGAGTTGCTGCATGTGCCGGCGCAGCAGTGCCCGCAGGAGAATCGCCGTGACCAGCACGAATGCCAGCGCGGTCGCCGCGTCGATGACAAGGTCCTGCGGAATGTAGGTCAGTTCGTCTAGAACTCCGTCGGTGACGAAGTCGATCGCGACCAGCCACGCCGTCGCAAACAGCACGTAGGCGGCGACGATCGCGCCGACGCTGAATCGCTGCCGTTCCAACCGAGCGAGAAATCGCTTCAGCACGTCGAGGTATCGCCTGTCCGTCGTCCATTGCGGGGCATCGCGTGCGTCTCCCGGTTCGCAGCCGGACACGCCGTCCGCGGCGACGAAGTATGCCACGCGGTACTTCCGGGACAAGCGGCGGGGACCATGCGGCAGGTTGCGCCGGTCGCCACTACCAGCGAGTACGCCGGAGGTCACCGGTTATCCCTGATTTCAAAGCGGTTGTAACCTACAAATTGTCGAAAAGACTTGACAATGTCATATGACATCGGCATAAGCACGACGTGGAATGTTTTTCCACGTCGGCGCATCCAGTTCGAATCGTTGCGTCCCCCACAGAACATCGAAGCGAGGTACAGATGAAAAAAGCTCCTGCAATATGGCTGATGGCATTCCTGGCTTTACTCCTGAGTTCGGGCTCCGCGATGGCGATCCGGGGCTATGGGACGGGAACGGGTGGATTCACCACCGTGTATCCTGGCTCCGCCACGTATACCAACGCGTCATGCAACGTGTGCCACTCCAGCGGCGGCGGTTCTGACCTCAACGCTTATGGCAGAGACTGGGCCGTCGAACACAACAAGCCTGCGGCAACGGTAACTGCCGCATTCCTGGCCGTCGAGGGCGCGAATTCGGACAACGATCCGACCGGCTCGACGAACCTCGCCGAAATCGTCGCGGGCGCCCAGCCCGGCTGGACGCCCGGCCCGAACAACACGCTTTACGACATGTTCACGATGGCCGCAGTCTCATCCAACCAGAACCCTCCGGCGATCACTGGCAACCTGCTCGATCCATCAACACCGCCACCACCGGTCAATCAGCCGCCGGTGCTCGCCCCGATCGGCGCCAAGGCCGTGAACGAAGGGCAGGCGCTCGCGTTCACCGCCACCGCGACCGATCCCGACGGGAACGCGCTGACCTTTACGGCAGGCAACCTGCCGACCGGCGCGACGCTGTCCGCCGCCGGGGTCTTCAGCTGGACGCCAGCGTTCGATCAGGGTGGCAACTTCAACGTCACCATCACCGTGACCGACAACGGCAGCACGCCGCAGAGCGACTTTGAAATCGTCACCATCACCGTCGGCAACGTCAACCGGCCGCCGGTCCTGGGCGCGATTGACGCTTCGCAGACGGCGACCGAAGGTCAGTTGAAGTCGATCGCGATCAGTGCCACCGATCCGGACGGCGACGGCATGACCATCGCCGGCTCGAATCTGCCGACGGGTGCGACGGTGACCGACAACCTCAACGGCACGGCGACGTTTGCGTGGACGCCCAGCCTGACGCAGGCCGGCGCCTATCCCAACGTGACGATCACGGTGACCGACAGCGGAAGTCCGGCGCAGAGCGCCACGACGCAATTCACCATCACGGTCGTCGATGCCAACCAACCGCCGGTGCTGGCACCGATTGGCGCCAAGACGACCAACGAAGGGCAATTGCTGGCGTTCACCGCCACGGCGACCGACCCGGACTCGAGCGTGCTGACGTTCTCGGCGGGCAATTTGCCGTCCGGAGCGACCCTGACGCCGGCCGGCGCCTTCAGCTGGACGCCCGCCACAGGTCAGACCGGCAACTTCAGCGTGACGATCACCGTCGCCGACAACGGAACGCCGTCGCAAACCGATGCCGAGACGTTCACGATAACCGTCGGCAACATCAACCGGCCACCGGTGCTGAACCCGATCGGCGCCAAGACGGTGAACGAAGGCCAATTGCTGGCGTTCACGGCCACGGCCTCCGACCCGGATGGAAACGCGCTCGGCTTCACCAGTGCGAATCTGCCGAGCGGCGCGACGCTTGCCCCGACCGGCGCCTTTGCCTGGACACCGGGCTACACCCAAGCCGGCAGCTACAGCGTGACGATCGACGTCAGCGACGGCGCCTTGACCGCGTCCGAGACCTTCACGATCACCGTAGGCGACGTCGACCGGCCGCCGGTCCTGAGCCCGAGCCCGATCGGTAACCGGAGCCTGAACGTCGGGCAGACGCTGACCATCGCGATCACCGCCAGCGACGCCGACGGCGACGCGCTGACTTTCACCAGCGCCAATCTGCCGGCGGGTGCCACGCTGGTTGATGGCGGCCCGGGTGCTGCCACCTTCAGCTGGACGCCGACCGCCGCTCAGACCGGCAGCTTCCCGAACGTCACCGTCACGGTGAGCGACGGGGTGCTGACCGATGCGGAAGTGTTCACGATCACCGTCACCGGTGCCGCCGTGAACAATCCGCCCGTGGTGACCAATCCCGGCAGCAAGACGGCGACCGAAGGCCAGTTGCTGTCGTTCACGATCACCGGAACGGATCCGGACGGCAACACGCTCAGCTTCGCGAGCGCCAACCTGCCGAGCGGCGCGACGCTGAGCGCCAGCGGTGCCTTCAAGTGGACGCCGGCCGCAGGTCAAGCCGGCGGCTACTCGGTGACGGTCACCGCGACCGACAACGGCAGCCCGGCGCTCACCAGCGCACCGCAGACGTTCATGATCACTGTCCAGGCGGCCGCAACGGCGTCAGGCTCGGTCTCGATCGACGAAGCCGAGTGGAACGACTCCAAGCTCAAGGTCAAGGGCAAGACGAAGCCGGGTCGCGTCAACGTAACGGTCGTCGATGCAGGTTCGGGCAAGACGCTCGGCACCGCCACGGCCAACGACGAAGGCAAGTGGAAGCTGGAAGTGAAACTCGGTACCGCCCCGTGCAAGGTGCAGGCCAAGGCCGGCGACCAGCTGTCGAAAGTCGTGACCGTCAAGGGCACCCCCAAGAGCTGCCGTGCGGAAACGGATGACGACGACGAGCACGACGACGAGCACGACGATGACAAAGACGAAGACGATCGCGATGACTGACATCGTCTAGCGCCCGCGCACCGTCACCGGGATTCTTCAGGCTTCTTCTCGATGCCTCTCCGATAACGGCGCAACGGGCAAGGCAGGGCCAGGGGTTGGCGGAACATCGCCAACCCTTTTTCATTTCCCTGTGCGGTGCGCATCTTCTTCGAGTCGAGACATCCGGATGCGGGCTCTCGTGGGAGCGGCTTCAGCCGCGAACCGTACCCACCAAAGCAAAGACGTTCGGGCCTGGAGGCCCTCCTACAGGCCCCAACCGACGCGTCGCTCCTGCAACAGGAACGAAATGCGGGCTACACCGTCAGGCACTCCCGCACGCCATCGCGCTCCATGTCCTCGCCACGACCGGCCTTGATCACTTCGCCGCGCGACAGCACGACATAGCGATCGGCCAGCGACCGCGCGAAGTCGTAGTACTGCTCGACCAGCAGGATCGCCATCTCGCCCTCGCCCGCCAGCCGGCGGATCGCGCGCTCGATGTCCTTGATGATCGACGGCTGGATGCCCTCGGTGGGCTCGTCGAGCACCAACAGCTTCGGCCCCGCGGCCAGCGCGCGGCCGATGGCGAGCTGCTGCTGCTGTCCGCCGGAGAGATCGCCGCCGCGCCGCTGCAGCATGTCGGAAAGCACCGGGAACATCTCGAAGATGCGCGCGGGGATCGGCGTTCCGCGCGGCCGCGTCGCAAGACCCAGCCGCAGATTCTCCTCGACCGTGAGGCGAGGAAAGATCTCGCGACCTTGCGGCACATAGCCCAGGCCCAGTCGCGCACGCTCGTAGGGCGGCAGGCGCGTCACGTCACGGCCTTCGAAGCCGATCGCCCCGCTCTTCACCGCCAGCAATCCTGCCAGGCATTTCAGCAGCGTCGTCTTGCCGACGCCGTTGCGGCCCAGCACCGTCGTCACCGACCCGGACGGCGCCTCGAAGGAAACATCGCGCAGCGTGTGGCTGCCGCCGTAGTACTGGTTGACGTGGGATACGGTCAGCATGGCGAGAGCATCGTCGAAGCCTCGAACATCAGCGGCCGAGGTAGACCTCGATCACCCGGGGATCGGCCTGCACGACGTCCATCGGGCCTTCGGCCAGCACGCTGCCCTCGTGCAGCACGGTCACCTTGCGCGCGATGCGGCCGATGAAGTCCATGTCGTGCTCGACCACCACCACCGAGTGTCGTCCCGCCAGCGTGAGGCACAGCTCGGCGGTGCGCATCGTCTCCTCGTCGGTCATCCCGGCAACGGGCTCGTCGAGCAGGATGAGCCGCGGTTCCTGCATCAGCAGCATGCCGATTTCCAGCCACTGCTTCTGCCCGTGCGACAGCAGTCCCGCCTGCCGCTGCGCCTCGCCCGCAAGATGGATCAGCGCGAGCGTCTCGGCAATGCGATCGCGGTCGCTGCTGCCCAAGCGTGCCCGCAGCGTGCCGCGCACCCGCTTGTCGGCCTTCATCGACAGCTCGAGATTCTCGAACACGGAGAGTTGCTCGAACACCGTCGGCTTCTGGAATTTGCGCCCGATGCCCGCGTGTGCGATCTGCGGCTCGGTCAGCGTGGTGAGATCGATCGTCTGGCCGAAGAACGCGGTCCCGGAATCGGGACGCGTCTTGCCGGTGATCACGTCCATCATTGTCGTCTTGCCGGCACCGTTGGGGCCGATGATGCAGCGCAGCTCGCCGTCCTCGATGGTCAGCGACAGGTTGTTGAGCGCGCGAAAGCCGTCGAAACTCACGGTGATCCCGTCGAGATAGAGGATCGGACCGTGCGTGGTGTCGACACCCGCGCCGGCGAAGCGCATGCCGAGCTGCGAGAGGCCCGGGGCGCCGGCGTCGGTGGTGTGCGCGGCGACGCTCATCCGCGCCTCCGTTGCAGGAGGCCCACGACGCCGCGTGGCAGGTACAGCGTCACCAGGATGAACAGCAGGCCGAGGAAGAACAGCCAGATCTCCGGAAAAGCCTGCGTGAACCAGCTCTTGGCACCATTGACGATGAACGCGCCGACGATCGCGCCGATCAGCGATCCCCGCCCGCCGACCGCCACCCAGATCGCGATCTCGATCGAATTGGCCGGCGACATCTCGCCGGGATTGATGATGCCGACCTGCGGCACGTAGAGTGCGCCGGCGATACCGCACAGCACCGCGGACAGCGTCCAGATCGCGAGCTTGTAATAGAGCGGATTGTAGCCGCAGAACATCACGCGGCTCTCGGCGTCGCGGATCGCGGTCAGCACGCGGCCGAACTTGGATGCCACGATGTAACGGCCCAACAGGTACGCGCCCAGAAGCGCCGCGGCGGTGACCGCAAACAGCGCCACCCGCGTTTCGGGTGCCGTGATCGAGAACCCCAATAGGCGCTTGAAATCGGTGAAACCGTTGTTGCCGCCGAAGCCCGTGTCGTTGCGGAAGAACAGCAGCATGAACGCGTAGGTCAGCGCCTGCGTGATGATCGAGAAGTAAACGCCCTTGATCCGCGAACGAAAGGCAAAGTAGCCGAAGATCAGGGCAAGGAGGCCCGGCACCAGGACGACCAGCAGCATCGCGTAGGCGAAGTGGTCGGTGAAGCTCCAGTACCACGGCAGTTCCTTCCAGTCGAGGAACACCATGAAATCCGGCAGGTCGCTCTTGTAGACGCCCTCGCGACCGATCGAGCGCATCAGGTACATGCCCATCGCGTAGCCGCCCAACGCGAAGAAGAGCCCGTGACCGAGCGACAGGATGCCGGCGTACCCCCAGATCATGTCCATCGCCAGCGCGACGATCGCGTAGCACATGATCTTGCCGACCAGCGTGACCAGAAAATCGGATGCGTGCAGTGGATGCCCGGCCGGCACGGCGAGGTTGGCAAGCGGCAGCACGACCAGCAGCAGGATCGCGGCAACGCCAAATGCCACCCAACCCCGGGGCGTCAGCAGCAAGGAAGCTCGGGGAGCGAGCGACACGCCGCTGCTGCCCCCCGATGTCGCGCGAAGCGCCTGCTCAGCCATCGGCCATGCGCCCCTTCAGCGCGAACAGCCCCTGCGGCCGCTTCTGGATGAACACGATGATGAACACCAGTACCGCAATCTTGGCCAGCACCGCACCGGACCACGCCTCGAGGAACTTGTTGGCAATGCCGAGACCAAGGCCGGCATAGATGGTACCAGCGAGCTGGCCGACGCCGCCCAGCACGACCACCATGAACGAATCGACGATGTAACTCTGCCCGAGATCCGGCCCGACGTTGCCGATCTGCGACAGCGCACAGCCTGCAAGCCCGGCGATGCCCGAGCCCAGGCCGAAAGCCAACGTGTCGATGCGCCCGGTGGGCACGCCCAGCGCGCTGGCCATCGACCGGTTCTGCGTCACTCCGCGGACGAACAGCCCAAGCCGCGTGCGAGTGAGCAGCAGCCACACGCCGGTGACGACCGCGGCGGCAAAACCGATGATCACCACCCGGCTCCACGGCAGCACCGCGTTGTTGAACACCGTGATGCCCCCCGACATCCATGCCGGGTTCTCGACCTGCACGTTCTGCGCGCCGAAGAGCGTGCGCGTCGCCTGGATCAGGATCAGCGAAATGCCCCATGTCGCGAGCAGCGTTTCGAGCGGCCGGCCGTAGAGAAACCGGATCACCGTGCGTTCCATGGCCATGCCGACGAAGGCCGCAGCGAGAAACGCCACCGGCAGTGCCGCCAGCAGGTAGAAGTCGAACGCGCCGGGCAGCTGGCTGCGAAAGAGGTTCTGCACCACGTAGGCAGCATAGGCGCCGACCATCATCAATTCGCCGTGCGCCATGTTGATGACGCCCATCAGTCCGTAGGTGATCGCCAGTCCCAGCGCCGCCAGCAGCAGAATGCTGCCGAGGCTCACGCCGCTGAAGATGCGTCCGGCAAGCTCGCCGGTGGCAAGCCGGCCCTCGATCGCGCGCAACGCGATCTCGACCTCGGCGCGCACGTCCGCATCCGGCTCGACGAAAGCGTCGTCCTTCTTTTCCATGAGCCCCAGCAACAGCGTCTTCGTGCTCGCGCTCTTGCTGGCTGCCAGCGCCCGGATCGCCGCGAGCTTCCTATCCGTGTCGCTGCTCGCGAGTTCGATGGTCGCCCGCGCGAACTCGAGCAGGCCCTTGATCTCGGCATCCTGTTCCTTGGTCAACGCCAACGCGACCGCCGGCAACATCTCTGCGTCGGCGCCACTTTGCAGCGCCTTCGCGGCGGCCAGCCGGATCGCACGCTCGGGTGCGGACAGCTTCAGCACCGCGATGGCGCTCGCCAATTCGCGGCGAATGCGGTTGTTGACGACCACGTCATCGCGCGCCTCGGGCAGCGGCGCAACCGTTGCCCCCGTCACCACGTCGACGGCGTTGTCATCCTTGACTTTGAGGACGCGCTGATCCGGTGTCGTCTGGATTTCACCGTCGACCAGCCCTTGCAGGAAGGGCAGCGCTTGCGCGTCGTTCGCGGCCACCAACGCGGCCAGCGCCTTCAACTTGGCATCGCTCTCGCCAAAGGCAAGCTCGTGCACGAGTTCGGACGTCATCGCTCGCGCACCCCCTGCGCCGAGCAATGCCAGCACGCAGGCGAGCGTCGTCAGCACGCGGATCAGCAGGTGGGCGGGACGTTTCATCGTTGGCGAATCTGGACGCAAGCCGAAACCATGTGGGAGCGGCTTTAGCCGCGAACGTCTTTGTGCCATATCACCTGTTCGCTGAAACCGGGTAGGAGCGCCTTCAGGCGCGGACGATGTTCCGTCGCATGACCTGTTCGCGGCTAAAGCCGCTCCTACAAATCGCTTCGGTTCAGGCGTCTACACAAGTCACTTCTTTTCCGGCATGTCCTTCTTCGTTTCGTTGCCGGCAATGAACGGGCTCCAGGGCTGCGCCCTGACCGGGCCCGGCGTCTTCCACACGACGTTGAACTGGCCGTTGGCCTGCACTTCGCCGATGAACACCGGTTTCCACAGGTGGTGGTTCTTCTCATCCATCTTGGCCGTGAAACCCGACGGCGCCTTGAAGGTCTGCCCCCCCATCGCCGCGATGACCTTGTCGGAATCCGTCGACTTGGCCTTCTCGACCGCCTGCTTCCACATGTAGACGCCGATGTAGGTCGCTTCCATCGGATCATTGGTCAGCGGCTTGTCGGCACCAGGGAGTTTCTTCGCCTTGGCGTACGCGGCCCACTGCTTCTTGAACGCGTCGTTGGTGGGATTCTTCAGCGACATGAAGTAATTCCACGCGGCGAGATGCCCGACCAGCGGCTTGGTGTCCACGCCGCGCAACTCTTCCTCGCCGACCGAGAACGCCACCACCGGCACGTCGGTCGCCTTCAGGCCCTGGTTGCCGAGCTCCTTGTAGAACGGAACGTTGGAGTCGCCGTTGATCGTCGACACTACCGCCGTCTTGCCGCCGGCGGCGAACTTCTTGATGTCGGCAACGATCGTCTGGTAATCGCTGTGGCCGAAGGGCGTGTACTTCTCGTCGATGTCCTTGTCGGCAACGCCCTTCGACTTCAGGAACGCGCGCAGGATCTTGTTGGTCGTGCGCGGATACACGTAGTCGGTGCCGAGCAGCACCCAGCGCTTGGCGGCGCCGCCATCCTTGCTCATCAGATACTCGACGGCGGGAATCGCCTGCTGGTTCGGCGCGGCGCCGGTGTAGAACACGTTCTTCGAAAGCTCCTCGCCTTCGTACTGCACCGGGTAGAAGAGGAGACCGTTGAGTTCCTCGAACACCGGCAGCACCGATTTGCGCGACACGCTGGTCCAGCACCCGAAGACCACGGCGACCTTGTCCTGCGAGATGAGGCCGCGCGCCTTCTCGGCGAACAGCGGCCAGTTCGACGCCGGATCGACGACGACCGGTTCGAGTTTCTTGCCGAGCACGCCACCTTTGGCGTTGATCTCCTCGATCGCCATCAGCGCCGTGTCCTTCAACACGGTCTCGCTGATCGCCATCGTGCCCGACAGCGAGTGCAGCACGCCGACCTTGATGGTGTCGGCGGCGAGCACCGGAGTGCCGATGAGGCCGGCGCTCGCCAAGGCGGCAGTCAGGGCGAGTTGTTTGATGAAGCGACGACGTTGCATGGAAGCTCCCGGTTCGAAGATTGGCAAAGTTGATGTCCACGCCGTTCGTCGGTCGGCATGAAGCCTCATGCGCGGCGATCGTGGACGGCGTTGCTGCACTGCATCGCACGATCCATGCCACGGTCCCGCCGCCGTCGGTAGGTCGCTGATTATCCGGGTGAATTTGGAGCCCTGCGGGGCACGCGCCGTTGCCGCAATGAGCACCGAGACGCGAACGCCATCACCAAAGCGGTGCGCTCGATCGAGCGTCGCGCACCAAATTACTTCGTGCGCGTGAAGCACTGCTTTCGCGGCTGAAGCCGCTCGTACAATCGCATGAGCAGCCGTCCTGCAGGAGGGCCTTCAGGCCCGAATGCTCTTGACCTCGTGGGCGCTTTCGCGGCTGAAGCCGCTGCCAAGGACGCACTATCGAGCCGCCACCATGCCGCGCTCCTCGATGAAGCGGATCACGACGTCGAGCCCCTGCCCGGTCTTGAGGTTGGTGAACACGAACGGGCGCTCGCCGCGCATCCGTCGCGCATCGCGATCCATCACCTCGAGCGATGCGCCGACCATCGGCGCGAGGTCGATCTTGTTGATGACCAGCAGGTCCGAGCGCGTGATGCCGGGGCCGCCCTTGCGCGGAATCTTGTCGCCGGCGGCGACGTCGATCACGTAGATCGTGAGATCGGAGAGTTCCGGAGAAAACGTCGCCGCGAGATTGTCGCCACCGCTCTCGATGAACACGATGTCGAGATTGCCAAAGCGCTGCACCAGGCGGTCGACCGCCTCGAGGTTGATCGACGCGTCCTCGCGGATCGCCGTGTGCGGACAGCCGCCGGTCTCGACGCCGATGATGCGATCGGGCGCGAGCGCCTCGTTGCGCACCAGGAACTGCGCGTCCTCCTCGGTGTAGATGTCGTTGGTGACCACGGCGATCTGGTGCCGGTCGCGCAGCGCGCGGCACAGCGCCAGCGTCAGCGCCGTCTTGCCCGAGCCCACCGGGCCGCCGATGCCGACGCGCAGCGGTTGCGTGATGTTCATGATCGAAAGAGCCTCGTGTATTGAGTTTCGTGACGCGACGATGCGATCGCGAGTCCCGGCGCGAAGGTCGCGACGTCGTCGTCGGCGATCGTCCGCGCGAGCAGTGCGGCAGCGGGAATGTGCGTGCCCAGGTGCAGAAGCAGCCGCTGCCCGGCGACCTGTCCCAGCGGCACGGTCTTGATCGCCGCCATCACCTGGTTTTCGAGCCACGCCCACAGGTACGCAGCGAGGGACGACTCCGCAGCGATGCCCATGCCGCGCGTCGCAATCGCCCACGCCGCGGGCAGCGTGATCGGATGCAGCGACGGCAGCGCGCCGCGCGCGAAGTCGTCGAGCAGATCGAGATCGGCGGCAAGCTTGATGAGCGAGCCGCCCATCTGCTCGGTCTCAGCGCGCAATTCGGCGGACTCGCGCGAGGCGCGGAACCGGTCGTTCCAGCGTGCGAGCGCTGCCGTGTCTTCGTTGGCGGCAGCGGCGAGCAGGCGCCACGTGATGGCCGCCTCACCGGGCGCGATGACGAGGTCCAGCACGTCGCCGATCCAATCCTGCGCCGTGACGAGATCGCGCACCACGCCGTCCTCGACGACGCGCTCCAATCCTTGCGAATAGCTGAACGCACCGATCGGCAGCGCCGGACTTGCGAGCTGGAAGAGGCGCACCAGCGCCAGCGCGTCGTCAATCCGTGCCGGAACCGGACTCGCCGTCCAACTCATTTATCCGTGACCGGCGAACGTGCGAAATCGTGGATGACGCCGCGGTGCGCTGCCTCGCTTGCCGGTTGGTGATGTCCGCCACCATACGCGCCGCCCTCGGGCTCGAAAGGCGCGACGACGTCGGACACTTCCGCGCCGAGCCCTCGCACCATCGCTGCGAGCACCGCATCGGCGGCAAAGCGAACCCATTCCGCCCCGACCTGCACCGGCGCGTGCCGGTTGCCCAGGTGGTAGGCGACGCGGGCGAGCGATGCAGGGTCGGCGCAACGGGCCTCGGCCAGCTTCTCGTCGGCGGCCACGACCCGAATCACCCGGCCGTCGTCGGCTTCGAGGCAATCGCCGTCGCGCAACACGGTCCCGCGCGGCAGGAAGAGGCCGACTTCCTCGCCGTTCGCAAGCACCGTGCGCAGCCGCGTCTTCTGCCGCAGCTCGAACGGCAGCAACAGCGTGAGTGCGGCGGGACCGCCGGCTTCCCGGCGCTTTTCCACGATCAGCATCGGCGGGTCAGAACAGGAAGTAGCGTTGCGCCATCGGCAGCACCGACGCCGGCTCGCACACCAGCAACTCGCCATCGGCCCGCACCGCGTAGGTCTCGGGATCGACGTCGATCCGCGGCATGGCGTCGTTCAGCTTCATGTCGCGCTTGCCGATCCTGCGCGTATTCTTCACCGCCACCAGCGGCTTGGCGAGCTTCAACTTCGCCACCGCCGGGTTCTTCAGCGCGGCCTTGGACACGAACGTCACCGAGGTGCGCAATGCCTTGCCGTACGCGCCGAACATCGGCCGGTAGTGGACCGGCTGCGGCGTCGGGATCGACGCGTTGGGGTCGCCCATCGCCGCGGCAGCGATCATCCCGCCCTTGATGATCAGCGACGGCTTGACGCCGAAGAACGCCGGCTTCCACAGCACGAGATCGGCGAGCTTGCCGGCTTCGACCGAGCCGACGACGTGGCTGACGCCGTGCGCGATCGCCGGGTTGATCGTGTACTTGGCGATGTAGCGCTTCACCCGGTGATTGTCGTGGTCGGCAGGGTCGTCGGGCAGCTTGCCGCGCTGCTGCTTCATCTTGTGCGCGGTCTGCCAGGTGCGGATGATCACCTCGCCGACGCGGCCCATCGCCTGCGAATCCGACGACAGCATCGAGAACGCGCCGAGATCGTGCAGGATGTCCTCGGCGGCGATCGTCTCGCGCCGGATCCGCGACTCGGCGAAGGCGATGTCCTCGGCGATCGCCGGATCGAGGTGGTGGCACACCATCAGCATGTCGAGGTGCTCGTCGATGGTGTTGACCGTGTACGGCCGCGTCGGGTTGGTCGACGACGGCAGCACGTTGGGCTCGGCCGCCGCCTTGATGATGTCGGGCGCGTGCCCGCCGCCGGCGCCTTCGGTGTGATAGGTGTGGATGGTGCGGCCGCCGATGGCTTTCAGCGTCGTCTCGACGAAGCCGGACTCGTTCAGCGTGTCGGTGTGGATCGCGACCTGGACGTCGAGCTTGTCGGCGACCTTGAGCGCCGCGTCGATCGCCGCCGGCGTCGTGCCCCAGTCCTCGTGCAGCTTCAGGCCCATCGCGCCGGCCTCGACCTGCTCGATCAGCGGCGGCGGTGAGGCTTGCGTTGCCCTTGCCGAGAAAGCCGAGGTTCATCGGAAACGCCTCGGCGGCCTCGAGCATCCGGTGGATGTGCCACGGCCCCGGCGTGCAGGTGGTGGCGAAGGTGCCCGTCGCAGGACCCGTGCCGCCGCCGATCATCGTGGTGACGCCCGACATCAGCGCCTCGTCGATCTGCTGCGGGCAGATGAAGTGGATGTGCGCGTCGATGCCGCCGGCGGTGACGATCATCCCCTCGCCGGCGATGATCTCGGTGCCGGCGCCGATGACGATATCCACACCCGGCTGGATGTCGGGATTGCCGGCCTTGCCGAGCTTCGCGATCATCCCGCCCTTGATCGCGATGTCGCACTTGACGATGCCCCACCAGTCGATGACCAGCGCGTTGGTGATCACCGTGTCGGCGCAGTCCTTGGCCACCCGCTGGCTCTGACCCATGCCGTCGCGGATCACCTTGCCGCCGCCGAACTTCACCTCCTCGCCGTAGACGGTGAGGTCGCGTTCGACTTCGACGATGAGGTCGGTGTCGGCGAGGCGCATCCGGTCGCCGGTCGTCGGGCCGAACATCTCCGCGTAGGCGCGGCGGCTGATCTTCATCGTGCCCTCCCTTGGGTCGTCGTCCTGCTGACACCCTTCGCGGCGGCGCGCTTCGTTGCCGCGCGCGGCGCGACATCGAGCGGCCCCATCACCGCACCGGAGAAGCCGACCACGACGCGCGCACCGGCAAGCGCGACCAACTCGACACGGCGGCGTTGACCCGGCTCGAAGCGCACCGCGGTACCGGCCGCGATGTTGAGCCGGAATCCGCGCGCCGCGGCGCGATCGAAGGCGAGCGCCGCATTGGTTTCGGCGAAGTGGTAATGCGAGCCGACCTGGATCGGGCGGTCACCGGTGTTGGCAACCTCGACCTCGATCGTGGTCCTGCCGGCGTTGAGTTCGACGTCGCCGTCCTGTGGAATGAGTTCGCCGGGGATCATGGTATGGGATGGTGGACCGTGACGAGTTTGGTGCCGTCGGGAAACGTCGCCTCGACCTGGATCTCGGGAATCATCTCGGGCACGCCGTCCATCACCTGTTCGCGCGCGAGCAGCGTCGCGCCGTGGCCCATGAGATCGGCGACGCTGCGCCCGTCGCGGGCGCCTTCCATGATCGCAGCCGAGAGAAACGCGACCGCCTCCGGGTAGTTGAGCTTGAGGCCGCGCGCCATCCGGCGCTCGGCCAGCAACGCCGCCGTGAAGATCAGCAGCTTGTCCTTTTCTCTCGGCGTCAATTCCACAGTGCGTTTTCTCCCAGTCAGGTCGCCCAGATACGGGGGGGAATGAATTCGCGCCCGATCACCGCCGGACGCAGCATCCGCCACAACGTAGCAAAATACGTGCGCGCCGCCATCGGCGATGCGCCGCAGTAGCGCGCAACGCACACTTCCGGCATGCGCGTCACCGCGCCTTGCCCCTCGGTCGCAACGACTTCGCGGCACGCGGCACGCAGGTCATCGGACATCGCGTGACCGGTGACGATCATGGTGCCAAACACCGGTGAAGCGCCCAAGATCGCACCGGAACGGAGCGCACGCGAACCGCCATCGAACACGGCGCGCTCACACCACACCAGTCGATCCTCGCGGGTCAGTTCCCAGGTTTGATGCAGCCGCCCCGACGTGAAGCGTTCCCCGGCCGCGGTTCGGCCGAGGCTCACGACATCCCAGCCCGCGAAGACGGCTCCGCGTGCCAGCGCTACGCGGGTGGTCATCGACGCCCGCGCTCCATCGAACAGGATGGATTCCTGTGGCAGCCACTCGACGATGCAGTCCTCCGCAGCGTTGATCGCCGTCGTCGCGCGGGCTGTTGCACCCGTCGTGCGGTACCACTTCGCTGCGCCGGGCGTGGTGAGCTGGATGTGAGTGGATGCGCCGCCATGAAGGTCGATCGCCAGCGCGTCGCCGCCGACAATGCCGCCCGGCGGATGCACGATCAGCGTCTGGCAGACCGCTTCTCCCTCCGGGTAGAGCGCCTTTTGCACCCGCAGGGGACCTCGGTGACGACGCTCGACGAGCACGGTGCGGTGCTCGCGGCGCGCATAGCGCAACGTGAGCTGCGCTTCCCATCCGGCGCACGTTTGCGGGGATGTGGCAACCATGACAGGTGCAGCGGCGAGCATGACCGCGAGTGTAGCGCAACGCCCGCGGACTCCCTGCACGCGCAATCGCGTCGACCGGCGGGGTCAGGCACCGTCAGGCGTCGGCGACGCCCTTCAGCGCAAGCGCCTGGGCGTACAGCGCATCGCGCGACAAGCCTGTCGCCTTGGCTGCGACCCGCGCTGCCCGCGCCGGGGGCAACTCCTCGAGCAGCGCCCGCAGGAGCTTCGTCGTTTCGGCCGACGCCGATCGCTGCGGCGTGTCCGCTTCGCCGGCCACGTCGACGAGCAGCACGAACTCGCCCCGCTCGCGATTCGGATCGTCGTCGAACCAGCGCGCCGCGTCCGCGAGCGGAAGTCGCGCAATCGTCTCGAATCGCTTGGTGATTTCACGCGCAATGACGATCTCGCGCCCGGCGCCGCAGGCGAGTGCGAGATCGGCGACCGTCGCGCGCACGCGATGCGGCGCCTCGTAGCACACCAGCGCACAGCCGAGCGCGGCGACGGACTCGAGCAGCTCCCGCCGCGCCTTGTTCGCTACCGGCAGGAAACCGAGAAACAGGAAGTGCTCGGCGAGCAACCCGGCCGCCGACACAGCGGTCACCGCCGCATTGGCACCAGGGATCGGGATGACCGGCAGTCCCGCGCGGCGGACGGCAGCCACCAGGCGCGCACCCGGATCGCTGATGGCCGGCGTGCCCGCGTCGCTGACCAGGGCGACGCTCTTGCCGGCCTGCAGCCAGCTCACGACATCGTCGGTTCTCCTGGCCTCGTTGTGCTCGCGAATCGAGATCGGTCTTGTCTGGATGCCGAAATGCCGCAGCAGCACGCTGGTGACGCGCGTGTCCTCGGCCCCGATGACATCCGCCGAGCCGAGGATATCCAGTGCCCGAAACGACAGGTCGCGCAAATTTCCGATGGGAGTTGCGACCACATATAATGAGCCTGCAAGCGCCTTTCCGGCGAGGCCGGGATGGGGTGCTCGCAATTCGCCGCTCTCGACCTCGACCTCCACTTCCGCCATCTCCTGCTCCGTCAGATGCTCGCCCGGCTGTTTCGCCCGCTGCCGTTTCGAAACTCCGCACGCGTTGCCCGGACCCTGGCCGCGGCAACGATGCTGCTCGCGCTGCCGGCATTGTCCGCTGCGCAAACGGCAGCGGCAAGCAACGACGTTGCGGTCGAGACCGGGCCGCCCGCACCGATACCCATCGTGCTCGTTCTGCCGCTGGAGTCCGCGGCCTACGGGCGTGCCGCCGAGGCCGTGAGGGCCGGATTCCTCGCTGCTGCAGAGTCGGCCAGGCAAAATACCCGGGTCATCGGGCACGCGGACGGCGACCCGATCTCCGGTTTCGCGCAGGCGCGGGCACTGGGCGCCAAGGTCGTGGTCGGACCGCTCGTCCGTGACGACCTGCGCACGCTGGTCGCGGGAGAGGCCGAGCTGCCGCTGACGATTGCGCTCAACCAGCTCGACGACGGCGCGGCGTTGCCCGACCACGTCTACGCGTTGACTCTGGCCATCGAAAGCGAAGGCCAGCAACTCGCCCGTCTCGCGCGACTGCAGGGCGTGCGGACCATCGGCGTCATCGGCGCCGACACGCCGCTGCAGCGACGCTTCGCCAGCGCCTTCGTCGGCGAGTGGATACTGTTGGGTGGCGGGCCGCCGGAAATCTACCGCTACGAGCGCGGGCGAGACCTGGTGGCATTGCGGCGGGAGCTTCTCCGCTCGCCTGTGGACGCGCTGCTGCTGGCCGTCGACGGCGCCGATGCGTCGCGGCTGAAGCCGTACGTCGGCGCGACCCGCAGCTATACGAGCAGCCAGGTCAACGATCGGCCCGCGCTGCTGTCGCAGCACGACCTCGACGATGTGCAGTTCATCGAAATGCCATGGCTGGCGAACCCCGACAAGTCCGACCTCGGCGCGCTGGCGCGGGCCAATTACCCGAACGCGGCGCTGGAACGGCTCTACGCGCTCGGCATCGATGCCTTTCGTGTCGCCCAGGCGTTTGCCGACGGCGCCCCGAAAACGCTGGAGTTCGACGGCGCCACCGGACACGTGACGCTGGACAAGTCGCGTCAGTTCGCGCGCGAGGGTCAGCTGATGCAATTCCGCGGCGGTCGGGCCGAGGCCGTGGAATCGAGCGCATCCGGCAACCCATGAAGAGGTGACTTCCGCTCGCAGCGTCAGCGGCGCGCGCGCCGAGGCGATCGGCGCCGCCTTCCTCGAAGCACGCGGCCTCGCGATCGTCGAGCGCAACTGGCGCCGCCGCTGCGGAGAGATCGACCTCATCGCCCGCGATGGCGCCGCGCTGGTGTTCGTCGAAGTGCGCCTTCGTCGCGGCCGCGGTTTCGGCGGGGCCGCGGCCAGCATCACCGCCGCCAAGCGCTCGCGCCTGATCGCCGCCGCCGGCCTCTACCTCGCAAGCGTCGGAGGCACGCCCAGCTGCCGTTTCGACGCGTTGCTGCTCGACGCGCTGGACAACGACCGCATCGAGTGGCTGCGCGACATCATCTCGACGTAGTCCCGGCGCCATGGCCGCCGCGCGTTATTGCTACAATCTGCCGCTCCGCCCCCCTCCTCCTGCGATGAACCACCTCCAACGCATCCGTCAACACTTCGCCGACAGCGCGCAGTTGAAGCTCGATGCTGCAGCGCTGCTGGCTCCCGACATTGCCCGTGCCGCGGATCTCATGTCCTCCAGCCTGCTTGCGGACGGCAAGATACTCGCGTGCGGCAACGGCGGGTCCGCCGCCGACGCGCAGCATTTCGCGGCCGAGATGGTCGGGCGCTTCGAGCGCGAGCGGCCGGAACTTCCGGCGCTTTCGCTGGCCACGGATACGTCGATCCTGACCGCGGTTGCCAACGACTACTCGTTCGACCAGGTGTTCGCGCGCCAGGTGCGCGCGCTCGGCGCCAAGGGCGATGTGCTGCTGGCAATCTCGACTTCCGGCAATTCGGGCAACATCATCGCCGCGATCGACGCTGCCCGGGAGCGGGATCTCGCCGTCGTTGCGCTGACCGGCAAGGGTGGAGGCCGGATCGGGGAGCAACTACGCGATACGGACGTGCACCTGTGCGTCCCGCACGATCGCACGGCGCGCATTCAGGAAGTGCATCTGCTGATCATTCACTGCCTCTGCGATGCCATCGACGCCACGCTTCTGGGAGAGGACGCGTGAATGCCGGTTTTCGTCGCACGTCGCGCGTGCTCGCCGCTGCGCTGATTGCAGGCGCACTCGCGGCAGCGCTCGCCCTCTCCGCCTGCGTGCCGGCCGTTGTCGCGGTCGGCGTCGGCGCCGGTATGTTGGTGGCGACGGACCGCCGGCTCCGCCGGCGCGCAGGTGGATGACGAGACGATCGAGCTCAAGGTCGTCGACACCATCAAGACCCGCTGGCCCGACAACGTCCACGTCAACGCCACGAGCTTCAACGGCATCGTGCTGCTGACCGGCGAGGTGCCCACCGCCGCGCTCAACGACGAAATTGCCGGGAGCGTCAAGGCCGTCGAGCGGGTGCGATCCGTCGTGAACGAGATGGTCGTCGGCGCGCCCACCGAACTCGGTGCGCGCACCAACGACAGCTACATCACGTCCAAGGTGAAGTCCGGATTCGTCGAGGCCAACAAGTTTTCGGCGACGCACGTCAAGGTCGTGACCGAGCGTGGCGTCGTCTACCTGATGGGGATCGTATCGCGGGAGGAAGGCAGCGCCGCGGGACAGCTCGCCGCATCGACGACCGGCGTCGTGCGCGTGGTCAAGGTGTTCGAGTACACGCCGTGACGGCCGGCAGGCGATGACCGGCGCCGACGCGCCGCCCCCGCCGCGCTATCCGGCGAAGATCGCGACCGCGGCAACGGCGCTGGCGCGCATTGCCGCGCTTCCGCGTCCGCTGGTGTTCACCAACGGCGTGTTCGATGTGCTGCACCGCGGCCACGTGACCTACCTCGAGCAGGCGCGCGGACTCGGCGCTGCGCTGGTGGTGGCGGTGAACTCCGATGCCTCCGTTCGCCGCCTCGGCAAGGGTGACGATCGGCCGCTGAATCCGCTCGCCGATCGCATGGCCGTGCTCGCCGCCCTCGCGGCGGTGGACCTCGTCGTCCCCTTCGACGGCGATACGCCACGCGATCTCATCGCGGCCGCGCTGCCCGACATCCTCGTCAAGGGGGGCGACTACAGCGCGCAGACGACGGCCGGCGCCGCCGAAACGATCGCCGCCGGCGGCCGGTTCGTGGCAATCCCGTTCGCCTTCGAGCGGTCGACCACGGCGCTGGTGCAGCGCATTCGAAGCCGCCCCGACGGGGGCGCGTAACCGCTCCCGCGACCGGCCATCCGCGCGGCCCCTCCCGCTGGCCACACCGCACGACGCTCCCCGATGAGCATCGCACTGCTTCTCATCCCCGATTTCCTGCTGATCGGCGGCGGCGCGTGGCTGCGCCGGCTGCCTTCATTTCCCGCCGAATTCTGGGCCGGTGTCGAGCGCCTCGTGTATTTCGTGCTGTTTCCGGCGCTGCTGTTCCGGTCCCTTGCGACTTCGCCCCTGACGCCGGGCGAGGCCGGCAAGCTGCTCGCGGCGGTCGTCACCTTCACGACCGGTGGCATGCTGCTCTCCGCGTTGGCGCGGCCCGTCCTGCGCCTCGATCCGCCAACCTTCGCTGCGTGTTTCCAGTGCGGTTTCCGCTTCAACACGTATGTGGCGCTGGCGGTGGCCACTCGCCTCGGAGGCGACGCCGGGGTGGCGATGCTGAGCCTCATGGTCGGCGTGCTGGTGCCCATCGTCAACGTCGCCGCAGTCAGCGTGCTGGCACACGGTCGCGGGACGCGCATCCTCGCCGAACTGGCCCGCAACCCCCTGATCCTCGCCTGCGCCGCGGGCGTTTGCTGGCGCGTCACCGGCTGGCCGTTGCCATCGTTCGCCGGTCGCCTGCTGCAGCATCTCGCGAGCGCTGCCCTGCCGCTGGGGCTGCTGGCAGTGGGCGCCGGCCTGCGCTTCGCCGGCGATGCGCTTCCGCTCAAGGCCGTGCTGTGGTGGAACGGCGTCAAGCTCGTCGCAATGCCGGCGCTCGCGCTGTTGCTTTCGCTCGCCCTCGATCTCCCGCTGCTCGAGCGCCAGATGGCGGTGATGATGGCGGCGGTTCCCACCGCGACGTCGGCGTACATCCTCGCGAACCAGATGAATGGCCGCGGCGCGCCGGTCGCACTCCTGATCTCGACCGGCACCCTGCTCGCGGCAATCACGTTGCCGCTGTGGCTTGCTCTGGTTACCTGAAGGGTCTGCCGCTCACTGGCGATTGCGATCGAGGAAATCGGCAACGATGCCCTGCTGGCTGCGATCGATTGCGGCGTCCAGCGACCGGTCCGACGGATCGAATTGCTTCGCCTTGCGGAACGCGTTGATTGCTTCCTGATGATGACCCAGCGCCTGCGCTGCACGACCGAGACAGCGCCAGGCGTCGGCATTGGCGAGTTCGAGATCGGCCCACGCCCGGCACAGATCCATCGCCCGCCGATAATTGGCGGAGCGCAACATCCGCGGCCCTTCGGTCGACAGCGCCACAATCCGCGAGCGCCGCGCGGAAAATTCCGCGGCGAGCGCCGGATCGACGGGCTCCGAAGCGGATCCCGCGCCGGGTCGGGCGCCACTCGAAATGGCGCCCCCGATCGCCACGGCTGCAGGACGGGCGACCCCCTTGAACACTCCGCCGACACCATCGAGGTCGCCAGGCATCATCGATGCCACGGACGGCAACGATTCGATGACCTTTGCCTGCGCCCAGGCGACGGTCTCCGCCATCGGCTGGTGCCAGGCAACGGCGTACAGCCAGAGCATCGCCGCCAGCCCGCAAACACCCGTCACCGTCTTGAGCACACCCGAAGGCCCGTGGGTGACGAGGCAGTCCTCGGCGGAATCCCAATCGGTCTCCTGGTTCTGCGCTATCCGTTCGTAGGCCACCGCGATCATTATCGGAGCGAGCAGCGAAAACCCGCAGCCGACGCCTTCCCACCACAGCCGGAACGCACGGCGCAGCGCGCGATCGAGTTGGGCCCGCATCTCCCGCGACGCGTAGGCATTCGAGATCGAGAACTGGATGTAGCAGCCAAACAGCCATTTGCCCGGCGTCGTCTGCAGTGACGCAATCAACAGCGCCTCGATGGGAATCCAGGAGCCGGTGATCAGCACCGGGGCCAGCAGCGGATGGCCGAGCCACCGGGCGAGGACCTCCGACAGCAGCCCGGCACCGCGCAGCTCCGACACCAGCAGCGCCAGTACGAGCCCCCAGATCGCGTAGTCGAACAATCGCGCGCCCAGGCGAGCCCACGGGCGTGGCTCGCTGGAGCGCCCGGACTTCGCGCGCTCCAGCTCGGCCATCCTGAGCTGAAAGATCGAGCTGGCGTCCTCCTGTGGCTGTTCGGCGCCCAGGAACACGCTCTTTTCCCGCCGCCAGTTGAGAATGGCGAGGTCGGTCTGCGGCGGCTGTACCAATGGCGGCAGCACGCGCCTCCGACGCGACCAGGCCACGCCATGCACGATGCCGTAGACCAACGCCAGGCCCAGCAGGGTGATCGTCAGCCAGACCAGCACCCGCTTCGCCAGCAGCACGGCGTCCTGCGGCGTGACAAACACGATCGCAGCCACAATGAAGGCCCCGAACATCACGCACAGCCCGATGGTGAGCAGCGTCGAGCGACCGAACGAGGCGACCCGCTCGGTCAATCCGGGGTGATGAAACACCCGCTCGGGCTCTGGGCTTGGGCTCGCCGAACCGCTCTTCGAACAGTTCCTCCGGAGAGGGATCCGAAAGCGGCTCGTGGGCGTCGGTACCCTCGGGTTCATCGGCCAGCGCGGCGACGACGACATTGGCGATGTGCTGCTCGGTGCTGCCGGGAGCGCGGGCCAGTTCCTGGTTGTAGCGCTGCCGTCGTTCCACATCGGAGAGGATGCGGCTGGCGTGATTGATGAATCGCAGCGCTTCCTCGACGTTGCCCTGCCCGTCGCGCGTCTTGGCGTAATACTTGCGGATGACGCGACGCAAGGCGCCGCGGACCTCCTCGTCCGACGCGGTCTGGGAAATGCCTAGCGCTTCGTACAGCGATGCTTTCATCGGCGGGGCACGCAAAGGCCGGCTACCGATGCTCGCAGCGGCGCCGTTTCGGGGGCTTGTACAAAATGGCTAGTGTAACGCCGGCACCCTCAATGCCGGTTATCAGGTACAGCACGAAGCAAGAACCACGCCGCGCGAGCCGTTATCGCACGCGAAGCCGGCACGGCCAGCAAAAGACAAGGGCAGCACCCTCGCTGCCCTTGGGCCGACTTCTCTGCTGAACCGCGGGAGTGCCGGCTATTCGCCCTTCTTTTCGCGGCGGACGCGGAGAGTTTTTCGCGAATCCGGGCCGACTTGCCCGAACGGTCGCGCAGGTAATAGAGCTTCGCGCGCCGCACGTCGCCCCGGCGCTTGACCTCGATGCTCGCTATCAGCGGCGAGTAGGTCTGGAAGGTCCGCTCGACACCCTCGCCGCTGGAGATCTTGCGCACGATGAACGACGAGTTGAGGCCGCGGTTGCGCTTGGCGATGACCACGCCTTCGTACGCCTGCACGCGCTTGCGCTCGCCTTCGACCACGTTGACATTGACGATCACCGTATCCCCGGGCGCGAATTCGGGAATGACCTTGCCCAGACGGACGATTTCTTCCTGCTCGAGAATTGCGATGAGATCCATGGTTGCTTCTCCGATAGTCCAATGGCCGTTGGCCTTGCATGCAGCGCAGGGCGCCCCCGACGCATGTGTTTGTTCACCGGCGCCGGAAAGACTCCGGCGCGGTATGCATGCGACGAATGCTACGAACTGGCCATTTCTACTGCTGCTGTGCTGCCTGCGCTTCCCGCTGGTACTCGGCGAGCAACGCCTGTTCTTCCTTCATAGCGCCCGTCCCTGCAACAGATCCGGCCGCCGCTGCCACGTCCTGCCCAATGCCTGCTTCAGGC